>NZ_CVTN01000062.1:0-88683 GCF_900004915.1 Pseudomonas sp. 31 R 17 | reverse complement strand
AGTGGCCGTGACCTAAATAACGGATATGTACTCGGTCTGATCCAAGATACTGGCCAGCCCTGAGGCCGCCATCGGGGGCAAGCCCCCTCCCACAGGGGATCTGCGCTAACCGACTGGCATTGGGGCCAGCCCCCTCCCACAGAGGATCTGCGCTAACCGACTGGCATTGGGGCCAGCCCCCTCCCACAGGGGATCTGCGCCAACCGAATGGCATTGGGGCCAGCCCCCTCCCGCAAGATTCTGCGTCAGGCTTCAGATCGAAACAAAGAAGAAACTCGCAATCAGCGCCATCCCCACAATCCACACCAGCGAACGCAACATCGCCCAGTCCGCCAGGTAGCAAATGATGTACAGCAGGCGGCTGGTGATGAACAGCACCGCCAGCACATTGATCGTCACCAGCTCGGCCGTGCCGGCCAAGTGGGCGATAATCACCGCCGCCGCAAAGGCCGGGGTCACTTCAAAGCTATTGAGCTGCGCATTGTGGGCACGCTTGGCAACGCCTTCGACCGTGTCCAGGAACGCGCGCGGGTCGTGGTTATGGCGCGGCCCGAACTTGCCACCACTGAACTTGGCCACACCCGTACACAGGTACGGCAGGAAGATTGCGATCAACACACACCAGAAAGCCACTGTCATCAGTCATTCCCTTTTAAGATTTATCAAGGCAGTCAAAGCTTCATCACCCACAAGCTATGAGCCGTGGCCGGCCGAAAGGTTCTTTCAGGTAATTGCACCTGTTTATACTAAACACCGTCTCAACGCACGCTGTGCGCCTCTACTTCCCCGCCCCAAGGACCCCGGATGCTTGAACTTGTTGCCGCCTTCATCTGCCTCACCACCCTGCTCACCTATGTGAACTTCCGTTTCATCGGCCTGCCGCCAACCATCGGCGTGATGGTCACTGCGCTGTTGTTTTCGCTGCTCCTGCAAGGCCTCAGTTTCATCGGCTACCCGGGCCTGGAGGAACGCATCCAGCAACTGATCGGCCAGATCGACTTCGGCGATTTGCTGATGAACTGGATGCTCTCGTTCCTGCTGTTCGCCGGCGCGTTGCACGTCAACTTGAGCGACCTGCGCAGCTACCGCTGGCCCATCGGACTGTTGGCGACCTTTGGCGTCTTGATCGCCACCGTCGTGATCGGCAGCCTGGCGTACTACATTTTTGCCCTGTTCGGCTGGCACGTGAGCTTCCTGTATTGCCTGCTGTTCGGTGCACTGATCTCGCCTACCGACCCGATTGCGGTGCTGGGTGTGCTGCGTACCGCCAATGCGTCGAAGCCGCTGAAAACCACTATCGTCGGCGAGTCGCTGTTCAACGACGGCACAGCGGTGGTGGTGTTTACCGTGCTGCTGGGCATCGCGCAGTTGGGTGAAACACCGACCCTGGGCGCCACCGCAATGCTGTTCGCCCATGAGGCGATTGGCGGCGTGGTATTCGGCGGGCTGATCGGTTACCTCGTGTACCTGATGATCAAGAGCATCGAACAACACCAGATCGAAGTCATGCTGACCCTGGCGCTGGTGATCGGCGGCTCGGCGATGGCCACCGAGTTGCACGTCTCGGCACCGATTGCGATGGTGGTGGCCGGCCTGATCATCGGCAACCTGGGGCGCAAGCTGGCGATGAACGACATGACGCGGCGCTATCTGGATGGTTTCTGGGAATTGCTCGACGACATGCTCAACGCCTTGCTGTTCGCACTGATCGGCATGGAACTGCTGCTGTTGCCCTTCAACTGGCTGCACGTATTGGCGGCCAGCTTGCTGGCGGTGGCGATCCTGCTGTCACGCCTGCTGACCGTGGCCCCGGCGATCCTCCTGCTGCGACGCTGGCGCACGGTCCCGCGCGGCACTATCCGCATCCTCACCTGGGGCGGGTTGCGCGGCGGCGTCTCGGTAGCGCTGGCCCTGGCATTGCCGCTGGGCCCGGAACGCGACCTGCTGCTGAGCATCACCTATATCGTGGTGCTGTCGTCAATCCTGCTCCAGGGCCTGAGCATCGGCAAACTGGTCAAGCGCGTGACCCGGGGCGAACCCGAGGCCACGGCCGAAGAACATCACTGATCCTTGTCGACCTGCTGCGGATGCCTCGGGTCCGCAGCCTTCTTGCCCGGCAAGCTGCCCTCACTGCGAATCTGTGCATGGCTGATCAACGCAAAGATAAAGCTGCCACCGATGATATTGCCGGCCAGGGTGGGGCCGGCAAATACCAGCCAGAAGTCATGCCACGACAGTTCACCGGCAAACACCAGGTATGACACTTCCGCCGAGCCCACCACGATGTGGGTGAAATCGCCCAACGCCATCAGGTAGGTGATCAGGATAATGATCCACATCTTGGCGCTTTCCATCGACGGAATCATCCACACCATAGTGGCGATCATCCAGCCGGAGACGATGCCTTTGGCGAACATCTGGCCGGCGTCGTTTTCCATGATCTTGCGCCCGATTTCGAGGAAGGCCATGTCGGTCTTGGTGTCGAATATCGGCAGGTGCAGCATCACGTAGGCCACCAGCAGGGTGCCACACAGGTTGCCCACCAGCACCACCGCCCACAGGCGCAACAGGCGCCCGGCATTGGCCAGGGTCGGCTTGCTCATCACCGGCAACACGGCGGTGAGGGTGTTTTCGGTAAACAGTTGCTGGCGCGCAAGGATCACCGCGAGGAAACCGGCGCAATAACCAAAGCTGGCGATGACCTTGAACGCTTCACCGTCCGGCAGGCGCGAATTGAGCAATCCCATGGCCATCAGCGACAGGCCCATGGTCAGGCCGGCAGCCAGCGCAGACCACCACAACGCCGCGACGCTGCGCTCCAGCTCCTGGTCGCCCTGGGTACGGATGATTTCGTGCAGCACCGCCGCGCGGGGCGGCTGGTTTTCGTCTACGTCCTGCTGTTCTTCCTGCGACAGATTGGGGGTTTTACCTGCTTCGTCGGTGGCCATGATTATCCGGAGTCCAAGGGGGGCGTGTAGCTACGACACGCGGCCACCGTAGCTGTTCAGTGGCCCCGCAACTAAACCGGAATCCTCCAGGCCCTGGCCATTTGCATCGTGGTCGAACCGGACGCTTTATCCCATGGTTTATTACGTGCGCTATAGCGCTCGCCGAGGGTGTCGAGCGCACGATTGAACTCGGTGGGCGTGGTAGCCCACCCCAATTCTTGAGCCGTACGATGGAGCAGTTCGACATTGGCCTCGGGTTGGCCAGGCCGAAACAACGAAGGGTAGATCACCTCCCGTGTGAAGTTGTCTGCCTTGATCGCAATATCGCGCACGCCCATCTGGGCGACAGCGCCGGCGAGGACTTTGGACACCGGCGGCGCACTGCCTGCGACCTGTCTGGCCGCCATTTGCAGCAATTGCTGAAAGTTGCGCTGATCGGCGCCATTGAGCCGCCCTGCCAACCAGTCGACTTGCTCGGGCCGCTGTACAAGGGCATCCAGGTTGCGCAGCGCTGATGAGATTTGCGGCGTAAACACCAGCGCATCGTGGGTCTGATTCGCTTCGGTGATCGCCTCATCCAGGGCTAGCAACGCCTGCTGCGCGTTGCTTCTGAACGTCAGTACATCCGCGGCGGCCGCGTCTTTTTGCAGCGCCGACTGAACGCTGGCGAGCAGTCGATCATCCATGGCCAGCACGGCGTCATGCAGTGATTGGAACGCATGATGCTCAAGGGCTGTGGAGCGGCGCTCCAAATGCGTCTCCACCACTTGACGCGCCTTGGTCTGCAGGTGCTGCTTGTGCTCATCCTGCATCGTGAAGTTGACGGTGCCACCGAGAAGGCCGCGAAAATCACCTTTTTCGGTCTTCAGCGGCAGTGTGACGATTTGATCGGCAAACGCTTCGAGCTTTTTCTCCTGGAAGCCTTCAGCGGCCGAATGCGCAACACCGGTGATGCGATCGGCCACACTGCTGAGAAAGCTGCCACTTCGCGCCGGTGTCTCGCTGGTGCTGGACTCAAACTTGACGATCAACGCTTCCGGCTTGTTCAAGGGGCTATCGGGAAATGACCTGTGCACCACTCCCGGCGCCGGCGTATTGAGCAATAAGCCACCGTCCTTGAACGCGGTGATTTCACCTGAGGCCTGAAAGCCATGACCTTGTTCCACGGGGCTTTTGAACACCACCGGCAAGGAACCGGAAATATGCGCCGCCCGAGCAATGTCCATCTGCGGGGTCAAATCGGCATTGAACACCACCAACTGCGGGCGCTCGGCAAACATACCGGTGCCGGTGATACTCAGTTGCTTGATCGCGGGGATATACCGGTTCAACACCTCAAGGTCACCGAACGTCGGTGCGCCACCGGCACTCAACTTGTCGGCAATCTTCATCACTTGCGCGGGCCGGGTGTCCCGAGGGCTTTGCGCGATGTGCGCAAGCAGCGACCGGCGCGACTCTTTTCGAATCATTTCCTCGAGAGGACAGGCTTCAGTTTGCAGGCGCGGCAACAACGTCACCAATAACTGGGACACATGGCCGACGGTGCCGGGTAACCGGCCGATGAGTGTACCGAGTGTGCTACTGGCGTCCTGCATCCACGCCGTCACGGCATCCGTGCTGTTGAGCAGGCTCGGCAGATCAATGCTGTCGGACAACTTGTCGAAGGCTGCCGCCCCCATGCCACTGGCGATCAACGCCGCCGAAATCGCGCCGGCGGATGAGCCGCAAGCCAATTGGATGCCCTGCAGCTTTCCCGCCTGCTCAAGGGCCTGCACCACCCCCGAAAACGCGACGCCCTTGGCCCCTCCGCCGCTGAGCACCAGGCTGGTGGCAGGCGCCGCCGACAAAATCACTTCGACCCGTCCCAGGTCATCACGCAGCAGCGTCACATTGCGCTCGCCCACCCCCTCCAGCAGAGGCATCCTGGCGCCGAGCGTGGCCGCCGACTTGACCTCGTTATCCAATGAGTGCTGAATCCGGGCACTTGAACTGAACACTTGCATACACAGGCTCTCCATAGGGTGTGAGCCTGAGTGATGAAAGCGTCTCGTGACGATCCGTACGGAATGATTTGGTAAAGCAAATCACACCGCTACGTCGTCACTCGGACAGACTGTCTTCCTTGAACTGATCCTTCACGTATCTGATTTCAGTGCGGCCATGGGGCGCCGGCAGGCCGTCTTCACCGAGGTTGACGAAGACCATTTTCTCCACGGTCAGGATGCTCTTGCGGGTGATCTTGTTGCGCACTTCACAGGTGAGGGTGATGGAGGTACGCCCGAACTCGGTGGCGGTGATGCCCAGCTCGATGATGTCGCCCTGGCGCGAGGCGCTGACAAAGTTGATTTCGGAAATGTACTTGGTCACGACGCGCTGGTTACCCAATTGCACGATCGCGTAGATAGCCGCTTCTTCGTCGATCCAGCGCAGCAGGCTGCCACCGAACAGGGTGCCGTTGGGGTTGAGGTCTTCGGGTTTTACCCATTTGCGGGTGTGGAAGTTCATGGTCACTCCAAAGCGTCTTGCGAAATGATGGGTAACATCATGGCAGAGCCCGGAGCCAAGCTCTATGAGCCATTGGCTATCACCCCCATGAGCGATCTTCATGCCGCCGACGGAAAGGCTTGGGAAGTGCCGCATACACGGCTATAATCGCCCCCGTTTCAAAACGGTCATCTTCAGTTGATACCGTTCTCCCGCCACCTGTCCGAGGGGCGCTGCAGCAGGCTTGGCCTGTCAGGCTCGGATGGGGCGTTGTCCGGCCTGGTCTTGCAGCTGGATACTAAACGCACAACGGCGCCCATTCGCACACTACGAATGGAGGCTCTTCATGAGCGCTGTCAACACGCCTGCAGATTTCACCGACTACAAAGTCGCCGACATGTCCCTCGCCGCCTGGGGCCGTCGCGAAACCTTTATCGCCGAATCCGAAATGCCAGCCCTGATGGGCCTGCGTCGCAAGTACGCCGCTGAGCAGCCGCTCAAGGGCGCGAAGATTCTCGGCTGCATCCACATGACCATCCAGACCGCCGTGCTGATCGAAACCCTGGTTGCCCTGGGTGCCGAAGTGCGTTGGTCGTCGTGCAACATCTTCTCGACCCAGGACCAGGCCGCTGCCGCTATCGCCGCCGCCGGTATCCCGGTATTCGCCTGGAAAGGCGAGACCGAAGAAGAGTACGAGTGGTGCCTGGAGCAAACCATCCTCAAGGACGGCGCGCCCTGGGATGCCAACATGATCCTCGACGACGGCGGCGACCTGACCGAGCTGCTGCACAAGAAGTACCCGCAGATTCTCGACCGCGTCCACGGCGTAACCGAAGAAACCACCACCGGCGTGCACCGTCTGCTGGACATGCTGGCCAAGGGCGAGCTGAAAATTCCGGCCATCAACGTCAACGACTCGGTGACCAAGAGCAAGAACGACAACAAGTACGGCTGCCGTCACAGCCTGAACGATGCCATCAAGCGCGGCACCGACCACCTGCTGTCGGGCAAGCAAGCCCTGGTGATCGGCTACGGCGACGTGGGCAAGGGTTCGTCCCAGTCCCTGCGCCAGGAAGGCATGATCGTCAAGGTGTCCGAAGTTGACCCGATCTGCGCCATGCAAGCCTGCATGGACGGTTTCGAACTGGTGTCGCCGTTCATCGACGGCATCAACGACGGCACCGAAGCGAGCATCGACAAGGCCCTGCTGGGCAAGATCGACCTGATCGTCACCACCACCGGCAACGTGAATGTCTGTGACGCGAACATGCTCAAGGCCCTGAAGAAACGCGCAGTGGTCTGCAACATCGGTCACTTCGACAACGAAATCGACACCGCTTTCATGCGCAAGCACTGGGCATGGGAAGAAGTGAAGCCGCAGGTCCACAAGGTTCACCGTACCGGCGCCGGCGATTTCGACCCGCAGAACGATGACTACCTGATCCTGCTGGCCGAAGGCCGCCTGGTTAACCTGGGCAACGCCACCGGTCACCCAAGCCGCATCATGGATGGCTCGTTCGCCAACCAGGTACTGGCGCAGATCTTCCTGTTCCAGCAGAAGTACGCCGACCTGTCGCCTGCCCAGAAAGCCGAGCGCCTGACCGTGGAAGTACTGCCGAAGAAACTCGACGAAGAAGTGGCCCTGGAAATGGTTCGCGGTTTCGGCGGCGTTGTGACCCAACTGACCAAGACCCAGGCCGACTACATCGGCGTGACCGTTGAAGGTCCGTTCAAGCCGCACGCTTATCGCTACTGATACACCTGCTGCCCGTTCTCCCTGTGGGGAGCGGGCTTTAAATGTGGGAGGGGGCTTGCCCCCGATAGCGCAATGCCAGTTAACAAATATGTCGACTGACACACCCTCATCGGGGGCAAGCCCCCTCCCACATTAAATCGGTGCATGACTTCCGGTATCTGAGTTTATAGGTTTATTACCATGTCCCAAGACCGTCGCTACAGCTTCGAGTTCTTCCCGACCAAGACCGATGCTGGGCATGAAAAACTGATGGCCACCGCCAAGGTGCTGGCCAGCTACAACCCCGACTTCTTCTCCTGCACTTACGGCGCCGGCGGTTCGACCCGTGACCGCACGATCAACACCGTGTTGCAGCTGGAAAGTGAAGTCAACGTTCCCGCCGCTCCGCACTTGTCGTGCGTGGGCGACAGCAAAGCCGACCTGCGCGGCCTGCTGACCCAATACAAGGCCGCCGGCATCAAGCGCATCGTGGCCCTGCGTGGCGACCTGCCGTCCGGCATGGGCATGGCCAGCGGTGAGCTGCGCTACGCCAACGACCTGGTGAGCTTCATCCGCGAAGAAAGCGGCGATCACTTCCATGTCGAAGTGGCCGCATACCCGGAGATGCACCCCCAGGCGCGCAATTTCGAAGACGATCTCAAGAACTTCGTGCGCAAGGCCAATGCCGGCGCCAACAGCGCGATCACCCAGTACTTCTTCAACGCCGACAGCTACTTCTACTTCGTCGAACGTGTACAGGCCATGGGGGTGAACATCCCGATCGTGCCGGGCATCATGCCGATCACCAACTACAGCAAGCTGGCGCGCTTCTCCGACGCCTGCGGTGCCGAGATTCCACGCTGGGTGCGCAAGCAGCTGGAAGCCTATGGCGACGACGTCAAAAGCATCCAGGCGTTCGGTGAGCAGGTCATCACCGAGATGTGTGAGCAATTGTTGCAAGGTGGCGCGCCAGGGTTGCACTTCTATACCCTGAACCAGGCTGAACCCAGCCTGGCCGTCTGGAACAACCTCAAGCTGCCACGCTAAGGCTTGTCCGGTGGTGCCAGGGCCCTCGTTCAGACGAGGGCCTTTGTCGTTTTACGTTGTCGTTTCAGGTATCCAAGGGGAACCCCGCAGTCCATGAATACAGTGCCTTCCACTTCCCGTCCGCAGCTGGTCTACCTGGTCTTCGGTGCCGAGACCTATCACCAGGAAGCGGTATTCAGCATCGCCAGCGCGTTGGCCTTCCTGCAGGACGACCCCGATGCGGCCGTGGACATCCAGGTATTCAGCGACAACCCCGAACCCTATCGCCTGCTGCCGGTAAGCGTGCGCCCACTGGACGAAGCCACCCGCAAACGCTGGAGCGAACCCCACGGTTATCACTTTCGCACCAAGCACGTGGTGCTGCGCCAGGTGCTGCAGGAATCGCCGATGGCGCTGCTGATCGACACCGACACGTTTTTTCACCGCTCCCCCCTGGCCTTGTTCGAGCGCGTGCAGCCGGGCACGCTGCTGTGCAACGCCTTCTACACCCGGTACGGCGACAACCACGAAAGCATTCTCTACACCGCGCTTCACCAGCGCCTGCTCGACATGGGCGTGGCCGATGACGACATGATGACCCTCAACTCCGGCGTGATGGGCCTGACCCAACAGGACGCGCACATCCTCGACCGTTCCATCGAGTTGATGGATGAACTGTTCCCCCATGCCCAGGGCGCCTACACCCTGGAAGAGTTCTGCCTGTCCATCGCCGCCTATCGCACGCTCAACGTGCGCGAGTGTCCGGACCTGATCCACCATTACTGGAGCCGCAAGCAGCTGTTTCGCGCCAAGGTCAAGGCCTGGATCGCCAAGCACGCCGCCGCGCCCACCAGTGCGCTGGCCCTGGCCGACACGCGCCAGGTCTCCGCCCACCTGCCGCGCCCGCCGCGTTTGCAGCGCACGCTGTACAAGCTGATTACCCTGCTGCTGCCCAGGCACCAGCAGCAGTTCATCCGCGAGATTCTCTACGGTTGCTATGAACACGAGAACGAGTTCGACCAGGCCTGTGGCCCGGTTTGGTGGGACAAGGCGCGACAAAACCAGGAAGAGCGCCAGCAGCGTCCGATTGACGCGCACCAGCTCGAACACTGGTTCGCCAACCCGGTGGTGCGCCTGATTCTCGGCGAGCGACGTGCCGCGATCCATGCCCACCTGATGGACGCACCGGCAAAATAAGCCCGCCCGCCAAAGCGCGTGCCAGAGCTTCTCTTTATGCCGGGAGCGTCGTAACCTCCGGGTATGCCCGTCACTTTCAAGTTGTTGATCGCTGCGCTTTTCACTTGCCTGAGCCTGGCGGCCCATGGCGAGAAATTGCGCATTGTCACCGAGCCATGGGCGCCCTATGTCTACGACGACAACGGCACCATGCGTGGCCTGGACTATGAAACCACGGTGGTCGTGTTCCAGCGCCTCGGTGTGGATGTGCAATGGCAGTTCCTGCCCTGGAAGCGTTGCCTGGCCATGCTCGACCAGGGCCACGCCGACGGCGCGCTGGATATTTTCCACAGCCACGAGCGCGACGCCTTGCTGCTCTACCCCAGCGAACCGTTGTCGGCGGTCGAGTTCGTGCTGTTCTATGCCAACGAGCGCCCTCACCCCGCCGAAACCCTCGACGACCTGCGCGGCCTGACTGTCGGCGTCTCGCCCGGTTACCTGTATGGCGAGGCATTCAGTGCCTCCAACGCTTTCGCGCGTGAACCGGCCCCCAGCCATGAAGCCAACTTCGGCAAGCTCATGCTGGGGCGCATCGACATGGTGGTCACTGACCGTCGCGTGGGGCAGCACCTGATCAAACAATTGGGCCTGGAGGGCAAGGTCAGCCAGGCGCCCGTGGTGGTCAGCCGCCAGCCGCAGTTTCTTGCCGTGCGCCGTGGCGCGGGCATGGATTTGCTGGTCCAGCGCTTCGCCGCCGAGCTCAGGCGCTTCAAGCAAGAGCCGGCCTATGCCGCGTTGAGCGCCAAATACGGCGGTATCCAGGCACAAACGACCCCGATCAACGCGTTCGATTACACCGTTGAGCAGCAGGAAAGCAGCGCGCAGTGATTGCTCTGTTATACTCCGGCCTTTCCGCCAGGCTTACGCCCGGCCGCTCGGGTCTTGAAAAAGGCACCCAACCCCGCTACAGCGCAGCTTTGCAGCCCGCGCGAGCCGGTGGAGTGCCCGCCAGACACAGCAGGACCGGACGGGATTACGCTCCCCTAAGCGCCATTCACGCCCGGCAAGATTATCCCTTTGGGCCAAGCCCTAACTAAAACAGGATTACTCATGTCCTTTGCTTCCCTCGGTCTCTCCGAGGCTTTAGTCCGCGCCATCGAGGCAGCGGGCTATACCGAGCCTACTCCGGTGCAACAGCGGGCCATTCCCGCCGTGTTGCAAGGTCGCGACCTGATGGTTGCGGCGCAGACAGGTACCGGTAAAACCGGTGGTTTCGCCCTCCCGATTCTGGAGCGGTTGTTCCCCAACGGTCACCCGGACAAATCCCAGCGTCACGGCCCGCGCCAACCACGCGTACTGGTCCTGACCCCCACCCGCGAACTCGCCGCCCAAGTGCACGACAGCTTCAAGCTGTATGCCCGCGACTTGAAGTTCGTCAGCGCCTGCATCTTCGGCGGCGTCGGCATGAACCCTCAGGTTCAGGCCATGTCCCGTGGTGTCGACGTGCTGGTAGCATGCCCGGGTCGTTTGCTCGACCTGTGCGGCCAGGGCAGCGTCGATTTGTCCCACGTGGAAATCCTCGTGCTGGACGAAGCCGACCGCATGCTCGACATGGGCTTTGTCCATGACGTGAAAAAAGTGCTCGCCCGCCTGCCGGCCAAACGTCAGAACCTGCTGTTCTCGGCAACGTTCTCCCAGGACATCACTGCCCTGGCCGGCAAGTTGCTGCACAACCCGGAGCGCATCGAAGTCACGCCGCCCAACACCACGGTCGAGCGTATCGAACAACGCGTCTTCCGCCTGGCCGCCAGCCACAAGCGCTCGCTGCTGGCGCACCTGATCACCCACGGTGCCTGGGAACAGGTGCTGGTGTTCACCCGCACCAAGCACGGCGCCAACCGCCTGGCCGAGTACCTGGACAAGCATGGCCTCACCGCCGTTGCCATCCACGGTAACAAGAGCCAGAACGCACGCACCAAGGCCCTGGCTGACTTCAAGGCCGGTTCCGTACGCATCCTGGTCGCCACCGATATCGCCGCCCGCGGCCTGGACATCGACCAACTGCCGCACGTGGTCAACTTCGAGCTGCCAAACGTCGATGAAGACTATGTGCACCGTATCGGCCGCACAGGCCGTGCCGGTCGTTCGGGCGAGGCCATTTCCCTGGTCGCGCCGGACGAAGAAAAACTGCTCAAAAGCATCGAGCGCATGACCAAGCAGAAAATCGCCGACGGCGACCTGATGGGCTTCGATGCCAGCACCGTGGAGGCCGAAAAGCCAGAAGCGCGCGAGCGTCCGGACGTGCGTAACCCACGCAACCCACGCGGTCCGAAGGGCGATGGCCCGAACGGCGGCGGGGGTGGCGGTGGTCGTCGCGACAAGGGCAAGGACAAGGGCAAGGAAAAAACCGCGACCAGCAGCCGTGGCGAACGCCCGGCCCGCGAGCAGAAGCCACGTGAAGGCACCCCGGCCCGCGAACAGCGCCAGCCGAGCCAGCCGCCACGTGCTGCAGCCGATCGTGCTCCGGACGAATTCCTCGACGACGATGTGGATAACTTCGGTAACCGCGTCGACTACGTGCCACAGGCCAAGCCTGCACAAGGCCGTGGCCGCCGCCCAGGTGCCCCGGCACAAGGCGCAGGCGCAGCCGCTCCACGTGGCGGCCAGCCACAGGGCGCTCGTCAGAATGGCCCGCGCAACAGCAGCGGCGGCACCACCGGTACGCCGCCGGCCAAGCGCAGCGGCCCGCGTAACGGTGCACCGCGTGACGGCCAGGCCCGTCGCGAAGACTCGCGCAGCAACAACCGCCGCCCGGCCCGTGACGAGCAGCCACGTTCGTCCGAGCCAGCAGTGCAAAACCCGCGCGGCGGCCCGGCGCCGAAAATTATCCACAAGGAGTCGAAAGCGGATCGCTTCCCGACACCCGAGCAGTTGGATCAATTGCCTGGCCGTCCTCGTGGTGAGAAACCAGCGCTGCTGACCCGCAACCGCTGAGTTTCAAAGCACCATAAAAAATGCCCCGCCTCTTTCGAGACGGGGCATTTTTTTTGCTTTTAAACTGTAGGAGCGAGCTTGCTCGCGAAGAACTCACAGACACCGCGTACATCCAGGTTTCACGCGTCATCGTTGACGTTTTTCGCGAGCAAGCTCGCTCCTACATACGAAGCATTACTTCTGTTTCACGCCTTCCAGCGTGATGTCCAGGTCGACAGTCTGCGAAGTCGGGCCTGGGCCTTTCACGCCGAAGTCGTTCAGGTCGATCGTGGTCTTGGCGTTGAAGCCGGCACGTTCGCCGCCCCATGGATCCTTGCCTTCACCGTTGAAGGTGGCCTTGAAGGTCACCGGCTTGGTCACGCCGTGGAAGGTCAGGTCGCCGGTCACGTCAGCGGTTTTTTCGCCGGTGGGTTTAACGGCGGTGGACACGAACTTGGCGTCGGCAAACTTGGCCACGTCGATGAAGTCTTTGCTGGCGATGTGCTTGTCACGTTCAGCGTGGTTGGACCACAGGCTGGCGGTTTTCACGTCGACGGCGATTTTGCTGGCTTCAGGCTTGGCTGCGTCCCAGCTGAAGGTGCCATCCCAGTCCTTGAAGGTACCGTAAATGTAGCTGTAGCCCAGGTGGCTGATTTTCCAATCGATGAAGGCGTGCTGGCCTTCCTTGTCGATCTTGTAGTCAGCAGCCATTACCTGGCCGGCAGACAGCAGGGCGGTACCGATTGCCAAAGCGGCGAGTGTCTTCTTCAACATGTTTTCTATTCCTTGTGAGTCGAGGTTGAACATCAGGCTTTGCGCCCCAGCATTCGCGTCAGGGTCGCATCACGATCGATAAAATGGTGTTTCAGTGCCGCCACGCCGTGCAAGCCGGCGAACACCACCAGCACCCAGGCCAGGTACAAATGCACCCAGCCGGCGGTATCTGCCTGGTCCGGTAGACCGGAAACCACGGCAGGAATTTCAAACAGGCCAAACACCGGAATACCGACACCGTCTGCGGTGGAAATCAGGTAACCGGCAATCATCACGGCAAACAACCCGAGATACAGGAACGCGTGACCAAACGCGGCGCCGATCCGGGTCAGGCGACTGTAGCTGGCCAACGGCGGCGGCGGCGGGCTGACCAGGCGCCAGACAATGCGTACCAGCATGATGGCGAACAGCGTGATGCCAATGCTCTTGTGCAGGTCCGGCGCGTCTTTGCGCCAGGCGCTGTAGTAATCGAGGCCGACCATCCACAGGCCCAGGGCGAACAATCCAAACACCACCAGGGCCACGCCCCAGTGCAAAACCATGCTGACCCAGCCATAGCGGGCCGGTGAGTTGCGTAGCTGCATGTACTTAATCCCGTAAGAACTGTGCCCAAGACTAGCGCTTTACCTATCGAATTAAAGCGGAAAATTTTGCTTTGAAATATCGAGAAAGCCGATCTGAAGGCTATGCATCATAAGTTAACAAGGGATTAAGACTATTCCCAACAAACGTGACAGACCGTCCTGCATTTACCGCGATTTTCCCCACAATGGCTTGTGACCCGCGTCACCATTGCATAGGCTTGCGCGATTGTTTCACCTGCGCAGGTTGCAGGACCGCTTCGAGGAGATCACCGATGGGCTTGAATAACCAGTGGATGCAACGCGACCTCGCGGTGCTGTGGCATCCCTGCACCCAGATGAAAGACCACCAGCAATTGCCCCTTGTGCCGATCAAACGCGGTGAAGGCGTATGGCTGGAGGACTTCGAGGGCAAGCGCTACCTCGATGCCGTCAGTTCCTGGTGGGTCAACGTGTTCGGTCACGCCAACCCGCGCATCAACCAGCGCATCAAGGACCAGGTCGACCAACTGGAGCATGTGATTCTCGCCGGTTTCAGCCACCAGCCGGTGATCGAGCTGTCCGAACGCCTGGTGGCCATGACGCCCGCAGGCCTGACTCGCTGCTTCTACGCCGACAATGGCTCGTCGTGCATCGAAGTCGCGCTGAAGATGAGCTTCCACTACTGGCTCAACCGTGGCCTGCCGAACAAAAAGCGCTTCGTCACCCTGACCAACAGCTACCACGGCGAAACCATCGCCGCGATGTCGGTGGGTGACGTGCCGCTGTTCACCGAAACCTACAAGGCGCTGCTGCTCGACACCCTCAAGGTGCCGAGCCCCGACTGCTACCTGCGCCCCGAGGGCATGAGCTGGGAAGAACACTCGCGCACGATGTTCCTGGCGATGGAACAGACCCTGGCCGACCACCACGACAGCGTCGCTGCCGTGATCGTCGAGCCGTTGATCCAGGGCGCCGGTGGCATGCGCATGTATCACCCGGTGTACCTCAAACTGCTGCGCGAAGCCTGCGACCGTTATGGCGTGCACCTGATCCACGACGAAATCGCCGTGGGCTTTGGCCGCACCGGCAGCATGTTCGCCTGCGAACAGGCCGGCATCCGCCCGGACTTCCTGTGCCTGTCCAAGGCCCTGACCGGCGGCTACCTGCCGCTGGCCGCCGTGGTCACCACCGATGACGTGTACGACGCCTTCTACGACGACTACCCGACCCTGCGCGCCTTCCTGCACTCCCACAGCTACACCGGCAACCCGCTGGCGTGCGCGGCGGCGCTGGCGACCCTGGATATCTTCGAAGAAGACAACGTGATCGAAAACAACAAGGCCCTGGCCCAGCGCATGGGCAGCGCCACGGCCCATCTGGTGGACCACCCGCACGTGTCGGAAGTGCGCCAGACCGGCATGGTGCTGGCCATCGAGATGGTGCAGGACAAGGCGACCAAGACCCCCTACCCCTGGCAGGAACGCCGAGGCCTGAAGGTGTTCGAGCATGCCCTGGAACGTGGCGCGTTGTTGCGACCGCTGGGCAGCGTGGTGTATTTCCTGCCGCCGTATGTGATTACCCCGGAGCAGATCGACTTCCTGGCCGAAGTGGCCAGCGAAGGGATTGATATCGCCACCAACAGCAAGGTCAGCGTTGCCGTGCCGAAGGATTTTCACCCAGGTTTCCGTGATCCGGGATAGTGTCCAAAATCCCTGTAGGAGCGAGCTTGCTCGCGAAGGTATTCCAGGCACATTACGGCGTCGGGTATACGTTTTTCGCGAGCAAGCTCGCTCCTACAGAAAGACAGAACGTGTGTATGCATAAGTTTTCCAGAGAACAGAAATGAGACTGTCCCGCTTTTTCACCGATACCCCGCTGACCCTCGGCGACCTTGAGCTGCCCGAAGCCCAGGCGCATTACATCAGCCGTGTGTTGCGCATGGTCGAAGGCGACGCCGTGCAACTGTTCGATGGCTCCGGCCAGGAGTTTCTCGGCAGCCTGCTGGAAGTCGGTAAAAAACGCGTCACCGTGCAACTGACGCAACGCTTCAACGGCCAGGCCGAATCGCCGCTGCACATCCACCTGGGGCAAGGCCTTTCCCGGGGCGAACGCATGGATTGGGCGATCCAGAAAGCCACCGAACTGGGCGTCAACGCCATCACCCCGATTTTCAGCGAGCGCTGCGAAGTGCGCCTCAAGGACGAACGCGCCGACAAACGCCTGCTGCACTGGCGCCAGGTGGCGATCAGCGCCTGTGAGCAATGCGGGCGTTCAACGGTGCCGGTGATTCACCCGCCGCTGTTGCTGGCGGACTGGTTGAAACAGACCGAGGCGGATTTGAAGCTGGTGCTGCACCCGGTGGCCGAGCCGATGGTCAGTCATGCCAAGCCTTCGAGCCTGGCCTTCCTGATCGGCCCTGAAGGCGGTTTGACCGACGGCGAAGTCGACACCGCCCAAGGCGCCGGCTTCCACGCCGCCCGCCTCGGCCCACGGGTTCTGCGCACTGAAACCGCCCCGGTGGTGGCGCTGTCCGTGGCTCAGCAATTGTGGGGCGACTTCTAAGCCTCCCAGTGATCGTTCCACGCTCTGCGTGGGAACGATCCTGGGTAGCACTTCTTACTCCACCGGGTCGCTGACCGGCTTGGCGATAATCGCTTTCAACTCGCTGGTCATCGGGAATTCCAGGTTCAGGCCCTTGGGCGGAATCGGCTGTTCGAACCAACGCTGGTAGATCCCGTTAATTTCACCCGAGCGGTACAGGTCGCCCAACGCTTCGTTGACCACCGCAAGAAACTGCGGGTCGTCCTTGCGCACCATGCAGCTGTAGATTTCCCGCGACTGCTCCTCCCCCACCACCACCCAATTGTGCGGATCCCTGGCCTTGGCGCGCTCGCCGTAAAGCAACGCGTCATCCATATAGAACGCCGCTGCACGGCCGGTCTCGAGCATCTTGAAGGCTTCGCCATGGTCCTTGGCGCTGATCACGAACATATTGGCCTTGTGCTCGGCGTTGTAGCTTTTGAGGAAACGCTCGTTGGTGGTACCCGCGGTGGTCACCACGTTCTTGCCCGCAAGATCAGCAAAGCCTTGGATACCACTGTCCCTGGCCGTCAGCAATTGCCCCTTCACGTAGATAAACCCGTAGGAAAACGCCACCTGCTTCTGCCGTTCGGCCGTCACCCCGGTAGAACCGCATTCCAGGTCGACAGTGCCGTTTTGCACCAGCGGGATACGGGTTTGGGAGGTCACCAGGTTGTACTTCACATTGAGCGTGCCCACCCCGATTTTCTGCTGGATGCGCTCGACGATCTTATCTGCCAGCTCCACCGAGTAGCCCATGGGTTTGCCGCTGTTATCCCCCACGTAGGAAAACGGCACCGACGCATCGCGATAGCCCAATGTGATGGACTTGGCGTTAGCGATCTTGCCCAGCGTGCCGTCCAACGGCGCTTGGTTCGCATGGGCTTGTGCGCCCAGCAAAAGCGCGAGGGTGCAGCCGGTCAACAGGCTTTTTTTCATTGTTATTCTCCGTTGGTTTTTCGATTATTTACGTACAGCAATCACGCTGATTTCCACCAGCACACTCGGCCGCGCCAGTTCCGCTTGAAGGGTCGTGCGCGTCGGCGCCATGCCCGGTGAAAGCCAGGCGGACCACACCTCGTTCATCGGTGCAAAACCGCTGCCGATATCTTTCAAATAGATCGTTGCGTTGAGCAGATGATCCTTATCGCTGCCCGCCTGGGCCAGCAGCGCATCGATCCTGGTCAGCACCTCCCGGGTTTGTGTCGCCACGTCCAGGCCATCACCTGGCACCTGGCCCGAGAGGAAAACCAGGTCCTTGAAGGTCACTGCGCCCGAGAGGCGCTCATTGCTGCAGATTCGGGTGATGGTCATCCGTACATCCTCATGCGGCGCGGGGCGCAAGGCCCTGCATATCAATGGAAGGCGCGTGTTGCCCGATCAACTCAGCCAGCAACTGGCCGCTGCCGCAGGCCAGGGTAAAACCAAGGGCGCCGTGGCCCAGGTTCAGCCACAGGTTGCGATACACACTGGCACCAATCAGCGGCACGCCAGTGGGGGTGGCCGGGCGCATACCCGCCCACTCCACCGCATTGGCGTAATCGCCGGCCTGCGCAAATGTCTCCAGTGCCTGGCGTTTCATCAGCGCCAGGCGCTTGGGTTCAAGGCCGGCGTCGAAGCCGACGATATCCACCATGGCCGCCACCCGCAGTTGTTCGCCGATGCGCGCGTAGACGATCTTGCGGTCGTAGTCGGTAATGCTCACGTTCGGCGCCTGGTGCTGCGCGCCAATCGGCACACTGAGGCTGTAACCCTTGAGCGGGTAAAGCGGCAGCGGCACACCCAACTTGGCGCTGCGATAACCGGCCGCCAGTACCAGATGCTCGACCGGCACCACCTCAGCGCCCAGTTCGATAGCCTGCACCGCACCGTCAGCGTGGCGAATGCCGGTGACCTTGCGCCCCAGCAAAAAGCGGCAGCGCCCGGACGCTTCAAGCCGCGCCGCCAAGCGCTGGCAGAAAGCATGACAATCAGCCACCTCCTCATTCGGCGTGTAGATCCCGCCGACAAAACCACCGCCCGCCAGCGCCGGCTCCAGGCGTACGCAATCGGCGGCCGACAGCACCTGCTGTTGAAGGATATCGGTGACCTTGCTGCGGGCATGCGCAAATGAGCTGGCGTTGCGGAAGGTGACCAGTTTGCCGTTGCGCCGCCAGTCGAAGCCGTCCAGGTGATCATCCTCGCGCCATTGCTGCAACGTGTGCTGGCTCAGGGAGGCAAGTCGCAGCAGGTGGGCGGCATTGCGTGTGTTCACCGAGCTACGGCATGCACCGAGGAACGCGGCCATCCAGCGCCATTGCTGAGGGTCGAGGCGTGGGCGCAGCTTTAACGGCGAGTCACCGCGCAGCAGCCAACCGATGGCCTGAAGCGGCACGCCGGCATCGGCCAGCGGCGCCACGTAGCGATAGGACAACTGCCCGCCATTGGCAAAGCTGGTTTCACTGCCCAGGGTCTCGCGCGCGTCGATCACCGTCACCTCGTGGCCCGCACGCACCAGCGCATACGCGCTCGCCAGACCAATCACCCCACCCCCAATGATGTGCACCATTCCCGCCGCCCGCCGCTGAATCAAGAAGCCTCAAGCCTAGGGGCAGGTGACAGGCCACCGACAATGAATAAAGATGGGTCACCTATAAACAAAGGTTATGGACTTGCCATGCGCTTGCGTCATATCGAAATCTTCCAGGCCATCCGCCAGACGGGCTCCATCAGCGCCGCCGCGCAATTGCTGCATGTCTCGCAACCGGCGGTGACCAAGGTGTTGCAGCACGCCGAATTGCAGTTGGGCTTTGCGCTGTTCCTGCGCGTACGCGGCAAATTGCAGCCCACGCCGGAAGCGCTGGCGCTGGAAAGCGAAGTCGAGAAAGTCACCGCAAGCCTGCAAGGCGTGCGGCGCCTGGCCAAAAGTTTGCGCCATATGCCGGGACAAAGCATACGGATTGGCGCAATCCCGGCGCTGGCCCTGTCCCTGCTGCCACCGGCAATCCTGGAATGGACGCGCGATTACCCGGACATGGCCTGCGAACTGTCCAGCGACCATAGCCGTGAGTTGGTGCAAAAGCTGTTGATGCGCGAGATCGACCTGGCGCTGACGCTCAACTTCTCCGGCCATCCCGGGCTGACGACCCAAGTGCTGGCCAACGGTGTACTGGTAGCGTTGGCGTCCAAAGGCTACTGGCCGGATGCCGAACGGCATCAGCCCTTACCGTTGGCCGAGCTGGCCGGAGCGCCGTTGATCGGCCTGTCCAGCGCCGACCCGCTGGCGGCGAAGCTGGGCAGCTACCTGGAAAATATCGACCCGCCGCCACGGGTGACGATCTCGGTGCAAACCTATTCCCTGGCGCGTGCGATGGTCGAATCCGGCGCGGGCCTGACCGTGATCGATCCGTTCACCGCGCTGGGTGCCTCAACGGCCACCACCCAGATCCGCACGCTCACCCCACCGCTGCCCATCACCCTCTACGCCCTGACCCGCGCCAACGAGCCACCGCCGCATATGCTGGGCATGCTGCTGGAGATTTTCGGCAGTCGCGCCTGTGAATTGCTCGACCGCCTCTAAGAACACCGCAAGCCCCCTCCCACATTTGATCTTCGCTGCTTTGAGCATTGAATGACATTAGGGCTTGTCCCCTCTGACATTCAAAGCACGTAATGCATGATCGCCACAAAATGCAGCAGGCTGCCGCCAATCACAAACAAATGCCAGATCCCATGGGAGTGCCGCAGGCGGTCCTCCAACGCAAAAAAGATAATCCCCACGGTGTACAACACCCCGCCCGACGCCAGCCAGATAAACCCTGCGGTGCCCAGCGCAGCGAGCAGCGGCTTGACCGCCACCAGCACGATCCAGCCCATCACCGCATAGATCACGATGGATAGAATCCGCGCTTCGGAGCGCGGCTTGATCTCCTGCAAGATGCCGATCACCGCCAGCCCCCACACAATCCCGAACAGCGTCCAGCCCCACGGCCCGTGCAGCGTCACCAGGCAAAACGGGGTATAGCTGCCGGCGATCAACAGGTAGATCGAAAAGTGATCGACCTTCTGCATGATCTCTTTTCGCCGCCCCCGCACGCTGTGGTACACCGTCGAGGCGCTGTACAGCACGATCAGCGTAAAGCCATAAATCGCCACGCTGACGATCTTCCAGGGGCTGCCATCCAGGCTCGCCACCACCAACATCCACACAGCGCCAATGCACGCCGCGACAGCACCGAGCAAATGGCTCCAGGCGTTGAATCGCTCTCCGTGGTACATCTGTCACCGACCTCCTGTAACTCCAAGCACACGTGGACAAGCGTCCAGCCTTGCGCATCAGAGTGCAAGCGCGTTATGACGTTCCGACGACGCCGCGCCGTTTTGCGGGCACAATCGAGGGCATGCGAACCAGAGCCACGGCCATGTTGATCGACGAAGAATTCACCCTCAAAAAGCTGGAAATCTTCCTGGCATTCATGCGCACCGGCAACCTGGCCCGCGCCGCCGCCGAATTGCAGACCAGCAACGTCAGCGTGCACCGCGCCATTCATTCGCTGGAAAATGCCCTGCGCTGCCCGCTGTTCAAACACGAGGGCCGCAACCTGACGCCGCTGGAAAGCGCCTACGTACTCGAAGAGCGCGCGCAGAAGCTGGTGGCCGACGTGGTCGACAGCGTGCGCCTGACCCGCGAAGCCGCCGGTTTCTCCGCCGAACGTTTCAAGCTCGGCTCGCTGTATTCGCTGACGGTCAAGACCGTGCCGCAATTGATCATGGGCCTGAAAATCCGCCGCAGCGAACTGAATATCGACCTGATCCTGGGCTCCAACTTCGACCTGCTCCACAAGCTCAAGAACATGGAAGTGGACGCCATCCTTATCTCCCTGGATGAGCACGCCAACGACCCCGACTGCGAACAGATCGCGCTGTTTACCGACGACATTTTTCTCGCCACTCCGGCCGAATCACCGTTCGACCGCGAGCAGGAAATTGACCTGGCCGACGTGCGCGACGCCACCTTCATCACCCTCACCCAAGGCTTCGCCACCCATCAGGATGGCAACCGGGTATTCAAGCAGGCGGGGTTCGAGCCCAAGGTGGCGATGCAGGTCAATGACATCTTCACGCTGCTGAGCATGGTCAGCTCGGGGGTGGGTTATGCGCTGT
The DNA here is from genome assembly GCF_900004915.1 of Pseudomonas sp. 31 R 17. Taxonomy (NCBI): domain Bacteria; kingdom Pseudomonadati; phylum Pseudomonadota; class Gammaproteobacteria; order Pseudomonadales; family Pseudomonadaceae; genus Pseudomonas; species Pseudomonas sp. 31 R 17. The sequence continues at coordinate 67,282 of NZ_CVTN01000062.1, read as the reverse complement.
TGCCGGGCCGGATCGCGGCAGTGTACGAGAACCGCGTGAAGCTGATACCGCTGCAGCCCAGGTATCGGTTGCAGCAGCATATCGGCGTGGTGTTCCTGAAGGCCAAGGAACGCGATCCGAACTTGCTGGCGTTGTTGGCGGAGTGTCGGATGTATGCCAATCGTCAGGCTTGAGATCGCTATCGGGGGCAAGCCCCCGATGAGGCCAGTGCAGACCCCACACATTCCGAATGTCAGCCCACCAACCCACGCACAATGAAATACAACAGCGAAGGCCCAAGCAGGCAGCCCAACCCGGTATGAAACGTCGCCGTCAGCGCACCATACGGCACCAACCGCCGATCCGTCGCCGCCAGCCCCGCCGTCACCCCGCTCACGGTGCCGGCCAGGCCGCCGAACACCATCGCCGAACGCGGGTTGTCCAGGCCCATCCAGCGCGCCGCCACCGGCGTGCCGACCATCACCAGGATCGCCTTGATCAACCCGGTGGCAATCGACAGCGCCATCACATCCGAGGTCGCGCCAATCGCCGCACCGGTCACCGGGCCGACGATGTAGGTCACGGCGCCCGCGCCGATGGTGGTCATGCTGACCGCATCGCGATAGCCGAAGGCCCAGGCCATGCTCGCACCGACGATGAACGGCAGGATCGTGCCCAGCAGCAGGGCAATCACCCCGATCATCCCGGCTTTGCGCGCTTCGGTGGCCTGCACTTCAAACGCCGTGGCAACGATGGCGAAATCCCGCAACATCGCCCCGCCCATCAGACCGATACCGGAGAACAATGCCAGGTCCGCCAGGCCCTTCTGCCCGCCCGTGAGCGTGCCGCCAACCCAGGCCAGCACCAGGCCGATGACGATGGCAATCGCCGAGCCATGGATGCGTCCGAATGTCAGGCGCTTGGACAGCACCACCGAAATCCACATCACCACGCCCACAAAGGCGAACGCGGTGATCAGGCCATTGTGCTCCAAACCTTTTTCGATGAGGTCCCACATATCAGCGACCTCCTGCAGCGAGGATCAGCGGCTCTTCCGGCGGCAAAGGCTCGCCCCTGTGCGTGCGGCTGATCAGGGCAATGGTGCAACCACACACCACCACCGAACCGATGGCCGCCAGCACCGCCACCGGACCGCCGTGCAAGGCGGTGACCACGTTCTGCTGTGCGGCCATCGCCACCACCACGGGGATGTACATGGCGCCCCAGAAGCCCACGCCCATCTCGCAATCCCTGGTCATGCCGCCGCGCTTTTGCATCCACAACCGCGCGCAGATCAGCAGGATCATCGCGATGCCCACGCCGCCCACATTGGATTTGACCCCCAGCAACACGCCGAGCATGTCGCCCATGATCACGCCCGCGAGCGTGCAGATCGCCAGCAATGCCACACCGTAAATAATCATTGTTGTTGTCCTCAAAGTGCTCGATCGAAATTGTTGTTGTTGTGCTTCGAAAGCCTTGGGTCGTGCTTTATCGGCGGCGGCGCTCCTCCTCTTGCAGCAGGGCCTGCAAGGTATCCAGGCGCGCGCCTTCGCAGGCGATCACCGTGCCTTGTTCGAAGACGCGGCGGGACAGGCCGGTGAGCACCGCGCCCGGTGGCACTTCGATCTGCAGGCGCACGCCACGCTCGTAGGCGCTTTGCACGGTGCCGCGCCAGTCGACGACGCGGCACATGTTGAAGGCCAGGTCATCGCGCAGGTGCTCAGGGTTGTGGATAGGCCGCGCGCGGGTGCTACTCAGGTAAGTGATGCGCGGCGCCTTGAGTGGGACAAAGGCCTGGGCGAGGACCCTGGCCGGTGCGTCCAGCAAGGCGCAATGGGACGGCACGCTGACCGCCAGGCGCCTGGCGATGCCGTTGCCCTTGATGCGTTCTGCGACACGCTTCATCGCCGCGTCGCTGCCGGCAATGACCGTCTGGTTATCGGCATTGATATTGGCCAGGTACACCGGGGTCTGTGGGCTGTGGATTTCGGCGAGCAATGTTTCGACGGTGGATAACTGCGGGCCGATGATCGCGGTCATCCCGTAGCCCTGTGGATAAGCGCTTTGCATCAGTTCGCCGCGCAGGCTGACGAGTTTGATGGCATCGGCAAAGTCCAGTGCGCCGGCGATGACAGCGGCGGGATAGGCGCCGATAGACAGGCCCGCCACATAGTCCGGTGTGTGCTGCAACAGACGCGCATGCGCCACGCCAGCCATCAACAGGCAAAGCTGGACGGCGCGCGTCGATTCAAGGGCCTGTGCCGAATCGAGCCGGCGCACGTCTTCACCCAGGGCAGCGCTGGCCTCGTCAAGGACGTCGACGGGCAGCGACTGGAGCATGCCGACTCGCTGGGCGCCCTGCCCCGGAAATACCAGCAAGCTGCTCATGCCACTGCCTGCCAGGGGTCGACGACAAGGTGCGCCCCGTCGGCGGTTTTCAGCAGCACCCGGCGTGATGCCCCCGCCCATTCACGCAAGGCGACAGCGCCGACGGGGGTTTGCAGTTGCAGGTCGACGGCGCACGGTGCGCTATCGAGCATCGCCAATAACGCGTGCGCCTGGTCACGCTCAAGCGGCTCGGGGGTGCGCAGGATCAAATCCAGATCGCTCGCGGCATGCAACGCTTCGATGCCGCTGGCCAATTCGAATCCGGCGCTGCCGCTGACGCCCCAGTCGTTAGGCGCCAACAGCGGCCGCAGTTGATCAAGTGCCCGCAGCGCCGGCAAATCCCGCGGCGAGGTCACGTCCCGCAGGGCTTCGGGGGCCACGCGCCGTTGCACCGCGGCAATCGGCATCTGCGCGGCAAACCGCTGCTCACGCAAACGTCCCCGTACACCGACCGCCACATGGCCCGGCGCGACGACGGCGCGACGCACCACCACCGGGTGGCCGGCGTTGAGCGCATCCACCACCCAGCCGGGCGCATCGGCGGGCAGATGGGCCGGGGTCATGCCCCAGAGCAAGTCGTGAGCGTTCACCATTGCTCCCGCAGCAGCTGACGCACGTGGCTGGACGCCGCACGATTGGACGCCCCCAGGCGCCCGCTCAGATTGGGGCCATCGATATCCTTGATCGCGTTCACCAGGCAATCGCTGACCCGCGCCACGTCGTCTGCCGTGGGCTGTTCAATCTGGCTGACCGTCAGCGTCTCCCAGAGCAGCCCAAGGCTGGCATAACTGTCGATGTCGTACGCCATCGGCGGCACGCTGGCGGCCAGGGCTTCGAGTTCTTCGACGCTGCGCAGGGTGACCCGCGCCGCCGAGGCCTTGCCCATGGCATGCACCATCACGCCAGGGTCGCGCAGGGCAATCAGGCGATTGGCCTGGTAACCGTGGGCGAGGAACGCACCGGACATGGCCTTGCCCACCAGCAACGCAATCACCGGGTGTCCGGCCAGACGGGCGCGGGCGTAGCTGTCGGCGGCGGCGGCCAGGGCTTGATGGATGCCGAGGGCTTCTTCGCGGCGACCGTAGGCTTGGCTGGGTACATCGACGATGGCGATCAGCGGGCGTTTGTCAGCCCTGGCGATAGCATCATCGACGGCCTTGGCGAGCCCCCAACCTTCCAGCAAACCGACTTCGCCATTGCGTGCGCGCAAGAAGCGGTTGTTCGGGTCGGTGACCACGGCGAGAAAGCGCACGCTCTGACCGTTCAACTGGCCATCGGCGACCTTGAGCGAGTCGGGCAGCCCTTGCACCGGCGTTGCGCCGGCGCTTAGCGCGTTAAACCACTGCAAACCTCTCATGGGCGTTCTCCCTGATACAGCGTGCGCACCGTCGCCGGTTCGATCTGCGCCGTGGCGTCCAGTTCGGCCAGGCGCGCCAGATAAAAATCAGCGCGGCGGCTACGCTGTTGTTCGGGCACGCCTTGCTGCAACAGCGCGCTGACGGCCTGCTGGATCTGCGCCACATCGTCGGCCACATAACGGTCGGCCAACCCACTGTTGAAGCGCTGTTCGCCCCCCGTAAGGCTCCAGATAAACGGCCGGTCGCGGGAGTCGTATTCGTCCAACCCGGCTTCCTGCTCGATCACCTGCGGGCCGTTCAAGCCCAGGCGCGCTTCACGGGTGACCACCAGATAGCTGCACAACCCTGCGGCGATGGACATGCCGCCGAAGCAGCCGACACTGCCCGCCACCACGCCGATTACCGGCTGGTACTGGCGCAGGTCGACAATCGCCGCGTGGATATCGGCAATGGCGGCCAGACCCAGGTTGGCTTCCTGCAGGCGTACGCCGCCGGTTTCCAGCAGCAGCACGGCGCGGGTCGGAATGCCGTTGCGGTTATCTTCAGCGGCCAGTTCCAGCGCTCCGGCGATTTTCGCGCCGCCGACTTCACCGAGGCTGCCGCCCTGGAAGTTACCTTCGATGGCGGCAATCACTACCGGCAGACCGGCAACACTGCCTTTGGCGATGACAACCCCGTCATCCGCCTGGGGCACCACGCCCTGGCGGCTGAGCCACGGCGACATGACGCGTTGAAAGGGGTCGATCAGCTCGCGAAAGGTGCCGGCATCCAGCAACGCCTTGGCGCGCTGCCGAGCACCGAGTTCAACGAAGCTGTGTTTGTTGAGCCAATCAGTCATGGCCGATCTCCTCGAAGCCTTGCTCCAGGCGCAAACGCACCACACCGGGTGTGGCGCCAAAATCGTGGATATCAATGTTCAAGGCCGGTGGCATCTGCTCCTGGAAGATGCGTTCGAACAGGTGCTGCCAACGTTGCTCGGCGCCATTGACCGAGGTTTGTACCTGGATGGTCAGCGTGCCGGCGGTACCCGGTTCCAGCAGCACTTCAAGGTCGCCGGAGCCGACGCAACCCACCAGCGCACGGCCTTTTGGCGGCTGCCCGGCGGGGAATTCAAAGGATAGGGTCTGCATCACAACGCTCCGTCGAGGCGGTCGATAAACAGGCAGGCGGCCAACAGGTCGGCAGCGCCGCCGGGGGAGGCATTCAGGGCCAGCAGTTGTTGGTCCAGCGCGTGCAGTTGGCGGCGGCCGGCCAGGGTTGCGCTGCCGCCGGCGTCCAGCACGGCCTGGGCGCCCTGTTGCAGGGTGGTCAGGCCTGCGTAGCCGGCGCGGTAGAGCACGCAGGTGTCGGCCAGTTCGGTCATGATCGCGAGCAAGGCGTCCAGGCGCGCGTTCTGTTCTCCGACGTTTTGCCGGCGGCTCTTGTGCAGTTGCGGCAGGCCGCGTTGCGTCACCGAGGGGAAGCCCAACTGCGCTTCTTCGCGGGCACCGCGAGCGCCGTAACGTTGGGCGACCAGCGCGCCGTGGCTCAGGGTTTGTGGCGCATGTCGGTCGTCGAGCAAGGCCAATCTGGCCGCGTTCAGCGTAACGCCGCCAGGGTCCAGGGCCGCTGCGGCGGTGAGCAGACCGAGCGCCCAGATCGCACCGCGATGAGTATTTACGCCGTTGGTGGTAATGAGCATCGCTTGCTCGCCTTCGCGGCCAATACGGCCGAGGGCTTCGCGCAGAGGAAGGCCGATTTCGCCGATTTCAAGCGCGGCCTCGGCCATTGCCTTGAACATCGGCCACAGCGACAGCGCCGAGGCGTGCATCAAGCCCAAGTGCAAATCGGTGTGGGCGCCGTTGCCTCGCCGGTCTACCAGGGCGGGCTTGGGCGACAAATCCGCTTCGTCGATCAGCGCATCGACCGCCCTATCCGCCAGGCGATCGGCCAGGCTCACTTCATGCAGTTTGAGGGCGCGCATCTACCAGCTCCTGAATTTGGCGGGTGGGTTGTACAGGCCGCCGGACCAGTCCACCAGGTCGGCCACGCTCTTGGCGGCCAACAGCTCGCGGGTGGCGTCGGTGCGACGAATGCCAAGGTCTTCGGGCAGCGCAATCAAGCCTTCGCGGCGCATGCGGGCGGTGTCCTTGGGGTTGTGGCGCATCCCGATGGCGGTGACCCCGGCGACGGCAGCGATCATTGCCTGGCGTTCTTCCAGGGAGCGCGCCTTGTACAGGTAGGCGATGCCTTCTTCGGTGAGCAGGTGGGTGACGTCGTCGCCGTAGATCATGATCGGCGCCAGGGGCATGCCGCTTTTGCGCGCCACTTCCACCGCGTCGAGGGTGTCGACGAAGGTGGGCTTGCCGCCTTCCTGGAAGGTCTCGACCATTTGCACGACGAGTTTTTTGCCGCGTTCGAGCAAGGCTTCAGGCGCATCATCGTGGCGCATGTCCAGCCAGGCCGGTGTGCCGTGACGGCGACCGCGTGGGTCGTGGCCCATGTTCGGCGCGCCGCCAAAGCCGGCGAGGCGGCCACGGGTCACAGTGCTGGAATGCCCGTCGCCGTCCACTTGCAGGGTGGCGCCGATAAACAGGTCCACCGCGTACTGGCCGGCCAGTTGGCAGAACATGCGGTTGGAGCGCATCGAGCCGTCGCGGCCGGTGAAGAACACATCCGGGCGTGCGGCGATGTAGTTTTCCATGCCCAGTTCGGTGCCGAAGCAATGCACGCTTTGCACCCAGCCGCTTTCAATCGCCGGGATCAGCGTGGGGTGCGGGTTGAGGGTCCAGTTGCGGCAGATCTTGCCCTTCAGGCCCAGGGATTCGCCGTAGGTGGGCAGGATCAGTTCGATGGCGGCGGTGTTGAAGCCGATACCGTGGTTGAGCGACTGCACATTGTGTTTTTCGTAGATGCCACGGATCGCCATCATCGCCATCAGCACGTGTACCGGCTTGATGTGACGCGGATCACGGGTGAACAGCGGCTCGATATAGAACGGCTTGTCGGCCACCACCACGAAATCCACCCAGCTGGCGGGGATGTCCACGCGCGGCAAGTCGGTGACGTCGTCGACCAATTGGTTGACCTGCACGATCACGATGCCATCGCTGAAGGCAGCGGGTTCGATCAGCGCGGGGGTGTCTTCGGTGCTGGCGCCGGTGTAAATGTTGCCGGCGCGGTCGGCCATGAAGCCGGCCGAAAGCACCACGTTGGGAATCAGGTCCACCACCAGGCGCGCATAGAGTTCGATGTAGGTATGGATCGCGCCGATTTCCAACAGGCCGTCTTCCAGCAACTGGCTGATGCGCAGGGATTGGGTGCCGGCGAAGGAGAAATCCAGCTTGCGTGCGATGCCTTTTTCGAACAGGTCCAGGTGCTCGGAACGGCCGACACTGGGCATGATCATGTGCAAATCGTGGAGCTTGGCCGGGTCGGCCTTGGCCAGGGAACGCGAGAGGAAGTCGGCCTGCTTCTGGTTGTTGCCTTCCAGTACCACGCGATCGCCGGGAAGGATCAGCGCTTCCAGGGCCTCGACGATCTTGTCACTGGGCAACACCGCCCCGTCTGCATACTGCTTGACCAGCCCGAGCCGCCGCTGCTTCTCGTCGCGCCGCCGCGTCCAGCGCGAGTCGGGGGTGATGGTTGTTGTCATGGTTGCTCCACGGGGGGTTGCTGTCGTGGGGCTTTACCTTAGGAGTGATTCGGAAGGCCATCAATCAAGCCCGACGACGGATCATTACGGTGGGAGTAATGAAACTCAAAATGTGGGAGGGGGCTTGCCCCCGATTGCGGTGGGTCAGCTAATAGATATGTGGCTGATACACCGCTATCGGGGGCAAGCCCCCTCCCACATTTGCTCAGTAGCGCCTGTTAGATAGCGGTCCCAATCAAAGACCGATCAGTCCCTATTTGGGACCGCTTTAAAATTCCGGCGAAGGACTGACTTGCTCCAGCGCTCTATCGACCAGCAACTGCCCCAACTCTGCCATCTGCTGAATTCCAAGCATGATGGCGCGCTGGGAGGTGTCCAGATCGAAGGCCAGGGTGCAGGTAAGCGCGTTAAGGGAGGACAGGGTTTCGCTGGCGTTGACCAGCAGGGTTTCGGTGTTTTGGTGAGGGTTTACGGTGAAGAGGGGTGGATTGGGGGTAGGTTTGATCATGATTGACAGCTCCGATATGTAATGGAAGCTGCCCTCTCCCGCTTGCACGCGAATGAAGGTGGCAGCTGTGCGCAGGTGTGCAAGACCGGGCATATCGGACCCCGGCAGACCCCGAAGAATCTCCCACGCACAGCCGCCATAACGAGTACAGCAGGCATAAAAAACGCCCGTTGAATGGCTATGGGCGTTGGTGCGCCGACATGTAACCGGACTTGCACGTCCGTGTCACCGTTTTTTGCGATGACGTGACGAAGACTAGGCCCGCGGACTTCTCACCACAAGTTCATGCATGGCCCAAAATCTTGCGGGAAAAATCCGAAGGCCACACCCAATGTCATCCTTCCGATAGGCAGCAAAGAATGCTCCGACAGGCTTTTCAGGTTGTTGCTCGGAACTCGCCTCTCTAGTCTTTCCCATCCGAAAAGAGGTAACTGGCGCATCATTTTTCGGATGTTCGACGACCAGGTCGAACTGGTCGACTATCTTGACTACCACTGAGTAGAGGCATCGATATGGGTATGCACAACCCACCTCACCCAGGTGAAATATTGCTTGAAGATGTGATTCCTGCCTTGGGCATTACCATTACTGAAATGGCACGACGTCTTGGCTTCGCCCGCGAGACTTTTTCAAGGATCTTGCATGGCCACGCCCCGGTCAGCCCGGACCTCGCCGTCCGGTTGGAACGGGCCGGTGTGAGTACAGCCCAGTTATGGTTGTCGATGCAGAGTGCCTACGACTTGTGGCAGGCCGAGCATCGGGAGCAGCCGGTGATTGAGCGGTTTGCGCGGATTGATTGAGAATGGGGGGCTTACCCACGATAGCAGTAGGTCAGCTAACAAATTTCTGGGTGATACACCGCTATCGGGGGCAAGCCCCCTCCCACATTTGCTCAGTAGCGCCTTAGAAGTTCATGCATGGCCCAAAATCTTGCAGGAAAGATCCGAAGGCTGGCCCATCACAACACCATCATCACCTTGACCTTCCCCAGGCCTTCCAGTGCATAACTGTGGTACTCATACACTTCTCCCTGAATAACCAGCTGCAGAGCACCCCCTTCATTATTGACTTGAACATCCGGCTCTTTTGTTTTGAGAAAAGAAGGTGCAGACACTAATGCGCTGAGGATTTCCTGATCACTTCCCAAATCCTTATGCACGTAGTACCTGTAGGAAAACCCTACCGTCGCACCACCTTGGCTATCTCGTGCACCATAGATCGACATACCGTTGCCCAGGGAATGCTTCAACACCACTTCATCCAGGTCCGGTGTTCCGGGCGACAGGATCCAACTGCCGCCGATATAGATCAGGCAGACCACCAGCAGGCAATTACGCAGAACAGGCATGAGGCGCTCAGTGGCCTTGCGAAATGGCATATTCAATACCTCTTCTTATCCAATATTGGTCCCGTGGGTCATCACCAATAGGCTCACCGCCCCACCACGATCCAAAATCCGGCGGCATTAACAGTAAGGCCATTTGCGGGTCCTTGCTGGCAGTGAGGAACGGAGAAACTAAGCACTCCACTCCGGCCTGAACACCCGCCTAATCCAAATCAGAACTCGCCTACAACAACTCCATCCTACAAGCCCCCTCCCACATTTGCTCAGTAGCGCCTGAGAAGTTCATGCACGGCCCAAAATCTTGCAGGAAAAGTCCGAAGCCACCCGCAGTCTGTCAAACACCGATACTTTAATGTGGGAGGGGGCTTGCCCCCGATGGCAGTGGGCCAGCCAGAGATTTATCAACTGACACTCTGTCATCGGGGCAAGCCCCCTCCCACAGTGGATCTTCATAGCGCTCAAAGCTCAGGCCAGGCCGGACTCGGCCAGCAGCGCTTCAAGCCCCATCAGGTCCGGCACCTTCGCCACATGCTCGCCCACCTGCACCGCCGCCAGTTCCAGCGGGCACAGCGGTACGTCCACGTAGCTCAATTCGCTGTCGAGTTTGTACGAGCGCGGAATGCCCTGGATCACCAGTGCGATGAACTTCAACGTCGGCCGCCCGCCCAACGCGTTCAACACCACGATCCTGGAGCGTTCGCCGGTCACACTGGCTTCGCCGCACACGGCTTCGAAGCTGATCAAGGGTATGTGCCGATCCCGCCAGGTGACTTGGCGCAGGTACCACGGCGGTGCATCGCTGGCCGGTTCGCCGCGCTGGAAGTCGATCAGTTCGGCCACCGCGACATTCGGCAGGATCAGGTGACGATCAGCCAACGGCAGCAACAGCCCGGTGAGTTGGCTCGCGCGGTGGTCAAGCATGGGACTTGCTCCAGTAAGCGATGCTCTCGAGCAATACCGACTCCTGGTACGGCTTGCCGAGGTAGTCGTTGACGCCGATGGCCATGGCGCGGTCGCGGTGTTTCTGGCCGGTGCGCGAGGTGATCATGATGATCGGCAGGCGCATCAGGCGCGGGTCGTTGCGCACCTGGATCGCCACTTCAAAACCGTCCATGCGCGGCATTTCGATGTCGAGCAGCATCAGGTCCGGGGTGTGTTCTTCGAGCAGGGCAAGGGCGTCGATGCCGTCCTTGGCGGTCAGCACGTTCATGCCGTTGCGCTCCAGCAGGCGGCTGGTGACTTTGCGCACGGTGACCGAATCGTCCACCACCAGCACCAGCAGCGGGCGCTTTTTCAGCGGGTCGTTGAGGGTCAGTGGCGTGTCCACCGACTGCGCCGGCAACGCCGGTGGCCGCGCGCGGATGTGCGCCAACAGGTCGATAATCAGCACCACGCGCCCATCGCCCAGGATCGTCGCGCCGGACAAGCCCTGCACCCCGGCAAACTGCGGTCCCAGGCCCTTGACCACGATCTCGCGCGTCCCCGCCATGGCATCCACATGCACCGCCACATGCCGCTCTTTGCACTGCATCAGCAACACCGGCACCGGCTGGTACTGGCCGAGCAGCCTGGGGCGACTGACGGTGTGCAACAGGTCGCCGAGGTAAAACAGTTCGTAGCGTTGGCCGGCGTATTCATAGCGCGGCGGGTCCTGCTGGTAGTGCCCCGCCAATTCATGGGGCAGCACACGCACCAGGCCTTCGATGGTATTGAGCGCAATCGCGTATTGATCGTCCGCGCATTGCACCATCAGGGCCCGATTGACCGACACGGTAAACGGCAGGCGAATCCTGAAATGCACACCCACGCCCGGGATCGAGTCGATCACCATCGAACCGCCGAGCTGGCGCACTTCCTCATGCACCACGTCCATGCCCACGCCGCGTCCGGAAATCTGGGTGATCTTTTCCGCCGTGGAAAACCCCGGTTGCAGGATGAACTGCAGCACGTCGCGGTCGCTGATCTCTTGATCGGGGTCGAGCAAGCCGCGCTTGATCGCCTTGCGGCGCACAGCCTCAAGGGGCACGCCGGCGCCGTCGTCGCGCATGTCGAAGACGATATCGCCGCCTTCGTGGGTCAGGTCCAAGGTGATGCGGCCCTTCTCTGGCTTGCCCGCCTGCAGGCGCACCTCGCGGGACTCAAGACCATGGTCGACGGCGTTGCGCAGCATGTGTTCCAACGGCGCCGCCATACGTTCCAGCACGTTGCGGTCCATCTCGCCCTCGGCATTGCCGATCACGAATTCCACGTCCTTGCCCAGCTCATCGGCCACCTGGCGCACGATGCGCTTGAGGCGCGGCAGCATGCGCTCGAACGGCACCATGCGCGTGCGCATCAGGCCTTCCTGCAATTGGGTGTTGATGCGCGCCTGTTGCTGCAACAGGTCGTGGGCGTCCTGGTTGCGGCGCTCGAGGGTTTCCTTGAGGTCGAGCAAGTCGGAGGCGGATTCGGACAGCGCGCGGGACAATTGCTGCAATTGCGAATGGCGGTCCATTTCCAGCGGGTCGAATTCCTCGTAGCCCAGGCGCTCGGCCTCGGTCTGCTGGCGACTGAAAAGACCGCTCTGGGTTTCGCTGTCGAGGCGGCGCAGCTGATCGCGCATGCGCTCGATGGTGGTTTCCACTTCCGTGAGCGCGGTGCGCGCATCGTTGACCTGCTGCTCGATACGGCCACGGAAGATCGAGGTTTCGCCGGCCAGGTTGACCAGGTCGTCGAGCAGTTCGGCGGAGATCTTCACCATGTCGGCAGCCGGATCGACCACCGTCTCCGCCTTACCCGCCGGCAGCGCCACCGGCACCACCGGCTCTTCGCCCGGGTGCACCAGGCTCTTGATGCGCTCGATCAGCTTGTCCACCGAGCCCACCGGCAAGCCGTCCGCCACGGCGTCGATCATCTGCGCCAGGCGGTCATGGCAACCCTGCAACAGCGCGAACAGTTCGGGCGACGGCGCCAGCAGCCCGGCGGACAGCCCCTCGTAGAGAAACTCCAGCTCGTGGGCCAGGTCGCCAATCGGGCCGATCTCGACCATGCGTGCGCCACCCTTGAGGGTGTGCAGGTCACGCAGCAGGGTTTCGACCTCCTGGCGGTTGCCGGGCTCGGCCTGCCAGCGCAGCAATGCACTGCCTGAACTGTCGAGAATATCGGCAGCTTCCTCGAGGAAAATATCCAGCAGCTCGGGGTCGGCGCCCGAGGGTTGCGGCGCTGCAACCGGGGCCGTCGGCAGACTGCTCTGGCGCAGTTCGCGCAACCTGGCGACCAGCTCGACACTGTCGCTCAACGGCTGCTGCCCGTGCAGCTCGTCAAGTTGCAAAGCCAGGCGTTCATGACTGGCCATCAGTGCCTGGGACAGCTCGGTGGAGTAGCTGTAACGACGGTCCACCAGGCCTTCATAGACGCATTCCAGCTCCTGGGCCAGATCGCCCACCGCGTCGATTTCGGCCATGCGCGCGCCGCCCTTGAGGGTGTGCAAGTCGCGCTGCAACGAGGACAACGGCGCCATGCCCTCGGGCTCCAGCAACCAGCGCTTGAGGGACTGCCCGGCGCTGTCGAGGATATCCACGGCCTCTTCAAGGAAGATGTCGACGATCTCGTCGTCCATCGCCGTGTGCCGGCTCAGTTGCTCGGTCGCGGCGCCCAGCTCGGCGATGCTCGGGGCGCGGTTGCCGTCACGTGTGATCAGGCCGGTGGCGGACGGATCGAGGGCGTCATCGAGCAATTCGCGCAGGGCCTGGACCCGTGCCGGCGCCGGGCTGATTTCCTGCCCGGCTGCCAGTTGGTCGAGCATGGTGATCAACGCTTCATGGGCCTGCTCGGCCTCATGGAAAAACCGTTCGCTGACCGCCAGGCTGCTCTCTTCCACTGCCCCATACAGGTCGAGCAAGGCTTCGCACAGTTGATCGATAGGGTGCAGGTCGGCAAGGTGCGCGCCCTCGCCCAGGGTGGTCAGTTCGTCCAGCAGCGCGGTGAGTTCCTGGCGCTCGCCGGGGTGTTGCTGCCAGCGACGCAGCAGGCTTTCGGCGTCGAGCAGGATGTCCATGCCCCGGGCCAGGAAGTTGGTGATCAGGTGCGGATCGCGCTTGACGTGCGGGCCGGTGCCGGGGCCGTTGAGCAGGGCTTCAAGCTGTTGGTCCAACAGGCTTTGGGTGCGCTTGATCAAGTCCGCCGCGCCCTTGATCGGCGCCAGGGGATGGCTGTCCAGTTCACGCAGCCCGCGCTGGAACACGCTTTCGGCTTCCAGCAGCAGCTCGACTTCATCCAGGTCCAGCGGCAGGCGATGGGCCTTGTATTCGCGGGTCAGGTGGTCGAGGGGACGCGCCAGTTCAGCCATCGGCAACACGCCGGCCATGTAGGCGCTGCCCTTGAGGGTGTGCAGGGCGCGTTGCAGTTCATCACTGACCTGCAACGGCATGTGTTCGGCGGCCTGTTGCAGGAAGTGGTTGAGGCTGTCCAGATGGCTCTGGGCTTCGTTGCGGAAAATCTCCAGCAGCATCGGGTCGTGCGGCTCGATGACCGCTACCTGGGCGCCGCTGGCCCACCCGTGGGCGCGGGCAGCGAGGGCGTCGACCTCATCGCGCTGACGCTGTTGGCCGGTGGCGAAGTCGGCGATCAGCTCCGGCAGCAGCGCCACCGCCTCATCCAGCACCTGCCGCACCTCGGGACCGATCGCCACGCTGCGCTCCAGCACGCGGTTGAGCAGGTTTTCCACGGCCCAGGCCAGTTCGGCCACGACCAGGGCGCGGACCATGCGACCGCTGCCTTTCAAGGTGTGGAAGGCACGGCGCATTTCGCCCTGGGCGGTTTTGTCCGCGCAGTCGGGCAAGTAACGGTGCAGCACCTGAAGGACTTCATCGGTCTCTTCGAGGAAGACTTCACGCAACTCGTCGTCAATCGGCGCTTCATCGCGGGGAGGCGGCAGCAGACTGCCCGGACGTTGCAGGGCCGGCGGGTTGAGACGCGAGGTGGGACTGGCCAGCGCATCGAACCGCGATTGGCTTGGCGCGGTGTCGCCGGACAAGACACCCTCGGGTGCAGCCAATGCCTGGCGCCAGGGTTTTTCCTGCGGCAGATAGCCCAGCTCGCTCAGGGCCTGAGTGGCCAGTTCCAGGACTTTTTCGCCCGCAGCGTCGGGGTCCTGGAGCATGCGTTCCAGGTAGTATTCAAGGCTGCTGATCACATCGGCAAAGCGCGCCAACTGCGCCTCAGCGGGCGCGGTGTCATTGACCATCAGTTGCTCATCAACATAATCGGTACACCCGCGCATCAGGCTCGCCGCACGGGGCAGTGGAATCATCGCCAGGGCGCCGCGTACCTGGCTCAACAGCTCAGGCAGGGATTCCAGGCGCTGGCGATCCCAGTCGGCCTCGATGCAGTCGATCACCAATTCCTTGGCCTGGCGCAGGCACTGACAGGATTCGCGGATCACCAATTGATGGATCTGGGTCAGGTCGGTGGTCGGCAGGCGGCTGTCTTCACGGCTTTGCGGTTCGACGGTGCCGACCATTCCGGCCAGCGTGGCCTCGACGTAGAGCAACGCCCCGGCGACGTCCATCAATACGGCGTCACTGGGTTCGCGCTGCCCCTGGACCAGGCTCAATACCACGGCAAGCTGGTCGATGATGACTTTGCGCGGCTGGCCGAAACCGAGCACCGCCAGGGTGTCGGCGATCTGCCGCAGCGGTGCCAGCAGCGGGTCCAGGTCCTGGGTATGCTGGCGGTCGCTGCGCACGAACAGATCGAGGCGCTCCTTGACCCGTACCAGCTCTTCGCACAATGCGCCGAGTACCGAGCCCATGGCGTTGCGGTCCGGCCCGGCCAGGCGCGCGCGCTCGGCATCGACCACGGCACTGTCGGGCAAGGCCTCATCCAGACCGTAGCGTTCCTTGAGACTTTGCATGCGCGGCGTCGGCCGAGTGACTTTGGCGACGTAGAACAGCAGGCTCTTGAGCAATTCATCCGGCGCCGGCTGGTTGATCCCGCCGATGCCCTGCGCCAGCAGGCGCTTGAGTTGCTTGCCGCTGGCCTTGAGCAGGCTGCGCAGTGCCGGGCTGTTGGCGATCACGCCCGTCAGCATGCCTTCGACCAGCGCCGAGGCGACCTGCCACAGCGGCAACAGCGGCGCGCCCTGGCACAGCGCTTCCAGGCGCGCGAAGACCCGCGCCATGTCTTCCAGGTTGCTCGGCCCGTGGTCCTCGCGCAGCAACCCGGCCAGGGCCTGTTGCAGCAGGGCGTGCCATTGGCGCAGTTGCGGGTGAAGGTCCGGCGGTGTGCGTTGGGCCAGTGCCTCGTCGGGCAGCGCCGCGATGGTCAACAGTTGTGGACTGAACAGGCTGGTCTCCGACAGCAGGCTTTCACCGCGGGCGCTGCGCAGGTCGTTGAGCAGCGGTAACACCACCAGCGGCAGGTCACGACGGGCGCTGTGCACACGGTCCAGGTACAGCGGCAATTGGCCAAGAGCCTGTTGCAGCAGGCGGATACCTTCGTCGCGCTGGCCGACGTGCCCGGCCTGCAGCGCCAGGGCCAGGGCTTCGATCTCTTCAGCCAGCAGCGCCGCGCCGTAGAACTCGACCATCTGCAGCGCGCCATGTACCTGGTGGATACCGGCCAGGCACGCCTCAATGGCGTCGCCGGTTTCAACGTAAACGTCCAGCGCCGAACGGGCCTGCTTCAGGGTTTCGGCAATGTCGCCCTTGACCCATTCCAGGGCCACGTAGTCGTGCCGATCAACCATAACTGCTCCGCTTGGAATTCATGGGTTGCTGGTATCTCACAAACGATGGAGATCCAATGTGGGAGGGGGCTTGCCCCCGATGGCGGTGTGTCAGGCGACCAACTTTTGACTGTCAGACCGCTATCGGGGGCAAGCCCCCTCCCACATTTGGACTGTGGTGATTTTTGGAGTGCATTTCACTCTTCGACCTGCCTGGGCGGCGGGAGCGTGAACCCCGACACCGACCGGCGCAACTGGCTGGCCATTTTCGCCAGGTTACCAATGCTTTCGGCGGTCGCCGTGGAACCCGACGATGTCTGCGTGGTGATCTGCTGAATCACATTCATCGTCAGCGAAATCTGCCCCGCCGACGAGGTCTGTTGCTGCGCCGCATTGGAAATGCTCTGGATCAGCGCCGCCAGGGTTTTCGACACGCCTTCGATCTCTTCCAGCGCCACCCCGGCGTCCTGGGCCAGCCGCGCACCGCGCACCACTTCGGTGGTGGTCTGTTCCATGGAAATGACGGCTTCGTTGGTGTCGGCCTGGATCGCCCGCACCAGGGTTTCGATCTGCCGGGTGGCGGCCGAGGAGCGCTCGGCCAGCCGTTGCACTTCATCGGCCACCACCGCAAAACCGCGCCCGGCATCGCCGGCCATGCTCGCCTGGATAGCCGCGTTCAGGGCCAGGATGTTGGTCTGGTCGGCGATGTCGTCGATCAGGCTGACGATGTCGCCAATCTCCTGGGACGATTCACCCAGGCGCTTGATGCGCTTGGCGGTGTCCTGGATCTGCTCGCGGATGTTGTCCATGCCGTGGATGGTGTTGTGCACCACCTCGTTGCCCTTGTTGGCAATTTCCACCGAACGCTCCGCCACCGCGGAGGACTCGGCGGCGTTGGCCGACACCTGGTCGATGGACTGGGCCATCTGGTTGATCGCGGTGGAGGCTTCGGCGATCTGCTGGGCCTGATGCTCCGAGGCCTGGGCCAGGTGCATGGCGGTGGCCTGGGTGTCCTGCACCGCGCCGGCGACTTGCCCGGCGGTGAGGTTGATGGTGGCCACCAGGTCGCGCAGTTGGTCCACCGAATAGTTGATCGAGTCGGCAATGGTGCCGGTGAAGTCTTCGGTGACCGAGGCCGTGACGGTCAGGTCGCCGTCGGCCAGGTCTTCGATTTCGTCCAGCAGGCGCATGATCGCGTTCTGGTTGCGCTCGTTCTTTTCGGCGGTTTCGCGCAGTTGGCGGTTGGTCTCGCGCACCATCACCAGGCCGATCAGGATGATCGAGGCCAGCGCCAGCAGCCCCAGCGCATAGCCGCCGAGGGTATCCAGGCTGCGCCCGCCGGCCAGGTTCTCGAAACCGGTGGCCAGGTGCGAGGCTTCGTCGAGCAGGGTTTGCGACAGGTTGAAAATATTGCTCGCCGACGCGCGTACTTGAAACAACTGCGGCGAGGTTTCGAGGATTTCATCCACGGAACCCGAGACGAATTCGAACAGTTCGGCAATTTCCCCCAGCCGCGCGCGGGCGTCAGGGTCTTCGACCTGGGTGATGCGCAGGCCGGGGTTGCCGTTGAGCATGCCATTGAGCACCACGCCAAAACGATTGGCGTCGCGACCAAAGGCATCGGCGGCCTGCACGGCGGTTTCGTCGCCGGCGAGCACGGTATTGACCGCACCCAGGATGCGCTCGGCCAGCAGTGACTGGCGCTGGGCCAGCGCCACCTGGCTCGCGGGGGCGCCGCGCTGGAGCAGGATGTCGACGACTTTTTCCGACTCTATCTGCAATTGCGGCACGGTTTCTGCGAGGGTGGCGGCCACCTGGTGCAACGACAGTACGGTCTGTTCGCTGGCCAAAATGGCGTCGGTGTTTTTCAGCAGGGCTTCCCAGTCGGTCTGCACCGCGCGCATCTCGGCGCGTACGGCAGTGGGCGCGGCCGGCAGGCCGGTTTGCGGATCGCCTTTTTTCAGGTAGCCCCAGCGCTGGGCAAAGTCGTTGCGCGCCTCGCCCAGCAGCTTGAACGCGGCCGCCTTGCCGGCGGCGGCTTCGGTGGCGTTCTTGGCGATGCGCTGGGACAGCACCCGCAGTTCGCCCGCGTGGCCGATGTACTGTTTGTCGTAGGTGGACTGGGTGTTGAGGTACGCGAAGTTGGCGAACAACAGCATGATGAACACGATCAGTGCGATAAACAGCACGATGATCTGCGAGCGGCTGCGCGAGGCCGCCTGGGGCTTGGGCGGGGTCACGGTGCTCATGCGGCCACATCCATGAAGCCTGGAGCCTGGGCCAGGGCGAAGGGGCTGAAGACCTGCCACTGCGGGTCGCCATCGAACTGGCCCTGGATAAACGGCGCGCCGGAGGCGGTACTCGCCATCCACGCGTCGAGTGCAAAATGTTGCATGCCCACCACCTCGTCCACCAGCAACCCGACAAACAGATCGTTGTATTCCACCACCAGCACCCGCCGCTGCTTGCGCGCCTTGGACAGTTCCCGGCCGAGAAACCCGCCCAGGTCCATCACCGGCAACAAGCGCCCGCGCAGGTTGGCCACGCCCTTGACCCAAGGCTTTACTCCGGGCATCAGGGTGCAGCGCGGCTCATGCAACACCTCGGCGACTTCGCCCATGGGCGCCACATACCAGTGTTGCCCCAGGCGAAAGCCGATCCCGCTCCAGCGCTGCAGGCGGGTTTCCTGGGACGGCAGGTCGGCGGCCAGCAGGCGGCAGCGGCGGTCAATGTCCAGCAGCAGCTCAAAGGCGGTTTGCGACTCGGTCATGATGGCGTGCCGTCAACCGGCCAGCACCTTGTTCAGCGTGGCGATCAGGGTTTCTTCGTCCACCGGCTTGGTCAGGTAATCCTTGGCCCCCTGGCGCGCGCCCCAGATCTTGTCGGTTTCCTGGTCCTTGGTGGTGATGATGATGATCGGGATGCCGTTGGTTTCCGGCTCCTTGGACAACTGGCGCGTGGCCTGGAAGCCGTTGAGGCCCGGCATCACGATGTCCATCAGCACTGCGTCGGGCTTTTCCTGGCGGGCCAGGGCCACGCCGTCCGCGCCATTTTCGGCCTTCAAGACCTGGTGGCCATGCTTTTCCAGCATGCCGGTCAGTTTGTACATTTCAGTCGGCGAATCGTCGACGATCAGAACACGTGCCATGGTTTTCCCCACTACATTGGTCGGCGCCGGCCCTCGGGGGCGGCGTCAGTGTGCTTGTTCTACTGCGGCGAAGGCAGGCACATAGGCCTTGATCGCACCCAGCAGTTCTTCCTTGCTGAAAGGTTTGGTCAAAAACTGATCGACCCCCACGGTACGCCCCTTGGCCTTGTCGAACAGGCCGTCCCTGGAGGACAGCATGATCACCGGGATCGACTTGAACGCCGGGTTGTTCTTCACCAGCGCACAGGTCTGGTAGCCATCCAGGCGCGGCATCATGATGTCGACAAAGATAATGTGCGGGTGATGATCCACGATTCGCGCCAGGGCATCGAAACCGTCGATGGCCGTGATGACCTCGCACCCCACGTTCTTCAACAGCGTCTCGGCGGTGCGGCGGATCGTTTTCGAATCGTCGATCACCATCACTCTCAAGGCGTTGGAATGCTGTTCCATAGTTGCTCTACCATCGCCACAGCGAATCGGTTTTCGGTGTGTACTGCCTGATGTGTCACAGGATGAGCCCCGCAAGCCTTGGAATTCAAGGGCTGCTGCGCTGTGGCAGTCTTTTTAGCACAGTCTCCGGGCGCAATCTATCGAGGCACTCGCCTGGTGGTTTTTCCTTGACCCGCAACAGCCGCAGCGCCACTCTGACGCCACTTTTATGCGCCCTATTTGCCAGAGGAAATAACCCATGAGCGTTCGCGTCGGCATTGTCATGGACCCTATTGCCAGCATCTCCTATAAAAAGGACAGCTCGCTGGCCATGCTCCTGGCCGCCCAGGCCCGCGGCTGGAGCCTGTTCTATATGGAACAGCGCGACCTTTACCAGGGCGACGGCGAGGCCCGTGCGCGGATGCGTCCGTTGCAGGTATTCGCCAACCCTGAGAAGTGGTTCGAGCTGCAGGATGAAATCGACAGCCCCCTGAGCGATCTGGACGTGATCCTGATGCGCAAGGACCCGCCGTTCGACATGGAATTCGTGTATTCCACCTACCTGCTGGAGCAGGCCGAGCGCGCCGGGGTGTTGATCGTCAACAAGCCGCAAAGCCTGCGCGACTGCAATGAAAAACTGTTCGCCACCCTCTTCCCGCAGTGCACGCCGCCGACCGTGGTCAGCCGCCGCGCCGACGTGCTGCGTGAATTCGCCGCCAAACATGGCGATGTGATCCTCAAGCCGCTGGACGGCATGGGCGGCACCTCGATCTTCCGTCACCGCGCGGGCGACCCGAACCTGTCGGTGATCCTGGAAACCCTGACCGCGCTGGGCACCCAGCAGATCATGGGCCAGGCCTACCTGCCGGCGATCAAGGACGGCGACAAGCGCATCCTGATGATCGACGGCGAGCCGGTGGATTACTGCCTGGCGCGCATCCCGGCGGCCGGCGAGACCCGTGGCAACCTGGCCGCCGGTGGCCGTGGAGAAGCGCGACCGCTGTCGGACAAGGATCGCTGGATCGCCGCCCAAGTCGGCCCGACCCTTCGCGAAAAAGGCCTGCTGTTTGTAGGACTTGACGTAATCGGTGAGAACCTCACCGAAATCAACGTCACCAGTCCGACCTGTATTCGCGAGATTGATCACGCATTTGGCACGAACATCGGCGAAATGCTGATGGCGGCCATTGAGCGCAAGCTACAAGCCAAGTGACATAGAACAGCCGGACACACACCAACATTGCGTTATCATGCGCCACCTGTGAAACGCGCGATGTTGGTTTTTTTGTCATGACGCTCCCGTCCGATCTGCCCCCCGAACTCTCCCACAGCGGCGTGCGCCCGGCTGATCGGCTCGGATTTACCCTGTTCCTGGCGGCGCTGGTTCACCTTGCACTGATTCTCGGCGTGGGCTTCACCCTGGTCGAACCCAAACAGATCACCAAGACACTGGAAATCACGCTCGCCACCTTCAAGAGCGATAAAAAGCCCGAGAAGGCCGACTTTCTCGCCCAGGAAAACCAGCAAGGCAGCGGCACCCTCGACAAGAAAGCCGTACCCAAGACCACCGAAGTGGCGCCGTTCCAGGACAACAAGGTCAACAAAGTCACCCCGCCACCGGCCGCCAGGCCGGAAGTCAAACAGGCGACGCCCAAGGCTGCCGTGACCACCGTCGCGCCCAAGCCGCAAAAAGCCCCGACCCAGCGCGAAAAGACCAAAACCGAGCCCAACCCCGAGCCCGTCAAGCCTGCGCCGACATTCGACAGCTCGACACTGTCCGACGAAATTTCCAGCCTGGAAGCCGAACTGGCCCACGAACAACAGCTCTACGCCAAACGCCCGCGCATCTACCGGTTGAACGCCGCCTCGACCATGCGCGACAAAGGCGCCTGGTATAAAGATGAATGGCGCAAGAAGGTCGAGCGCATCGGCAACCTCAACTATCCGGAGGAAGCACGCCGCCAGCAGATCTATGGCAATTTGCGCCTGCTGGTGTCGATCAACCGCGACGGTTCGCTCTATGAAGTGCAGGTGCTCGAGTCATCCGGCCAGCCCCTGCTGGATCAGGCCGCCCAGCGCATCGTGCGCCTGGCCGCACCCTTTGCGCCCTTTACCGGCGACTTGAACGACGTGGACCGCCTGGAAATCATCCGCACCTGGAAATTTGCCAGGGGCGATAGGCTGTCCAGCAACTGATCCTGTTTGACCGGATCGTTCCCACGCTCCGCGTGGGAACGATCAGTAAACCCGGCTTGTCAGTTCGCCCCTCCAACGCCACACTAGCGGACATGAAAAATGTCAGCCCGACCTACCTCAAGCACCACTTCCTGATCGCCATGCCCCACATGGCCGACCCGAACTTTGCGCAGACCTTGACCTACATCGTCGAGCACACGGCCAATGGTGCCATGGGGTTGGTGGTGAACCGCCCGCAGGCGCTGAACCTGGCCGATATCCTCGAGCAACTGCGCCCGGAAATCGACCCTCCCGCCAGTTGCCAGGGCGTGCCGATCTATATCGGCGGCCCGGTGCAGACCGATCGCGGTTTCGTGTTGCACCCCACCGGGCCGAAATTCCAGGCCACGGTGGACCTTGAGGGCGTATCCCTGTCCACGTCCCAGGACGTGTTGTTCGCGATTGCCGACGGCGTCGGCCCTGAACAAAGTGTGATCACCCTGGGATACGCCGGTTGGGAAGCCGGGCAACTGGAGGCCGAACTGGCCAGCAATGCCTGGCTGACCTGCCCCTTCGACGCCGACATCCTGTTCAACACCGCCAGCGAACTGCGCCTGGAAGCGGCCGCCGCCAAGCTGCGGGTCAACCTCAGCCTGTTGACCAGCCAGGCGGGGCACGCCTGATGGCCTTGCGTTTGATTCTCGGGTTTGACTACGGCACCAAGCAGATCGGTGTGGCGGTGGGCCAGGTGATTACCGGCCAGGCCCGCGAGCTGTGCACATTGAAGGCCCAGAACGGCGTGCCGGACTGGAACCAGGTCGAAGCGCTGATCAAGGAATGGAAGCCCGATGCAGTGGTGGTCGGCCTGCCCCTGAACATGGACGGCACGCCCAGCGAGATGTGCCTGCGCGCCGAAAAATTCGCCCGCCGCCTCAACGGCCGCTACAACCTGCCCTTCTATACCCACGATGAACGCCTGACCACCTTTGAAGCCAAGGGCGAGCGACGCGACCGTGGCGGACAGAAAGGCAGTTACCGCGACAACCCCGTGGATGCCATCGCCGCCGCCCTGTTGTTGCAGGGCTGGCTGGATGAAAACACCGCTTTATTTGAATCCTGACTGACGCGGCTTGCCTGTCATCAACGCTTTTTGTAGGAGCGAGCTTGCTCGCGAAGAACGTCAACGATAACGCATGACCTGGATAAACGCGGTGCCTGTGGGTTCTTCGCGAGCAAGCTCGCTCCTGCACACCATCGCCTGCCTTGAAGGAGCCACCATGAGATTGCCGAACCCCGCCGAACTGATCAGCCAGATGGCCACGCGCCTCACGGCCCATCTGCAACACCGCGCCATCAGCGAACCGCGCTTCATTGGCATCCGCACCGGCGGTGTATGGGTGGCCCAGGCCTTGCTGGAAGCGCTGGGCAGTGATTCGCCGCTGGGTACGCTGGATGTGTCCTTCTACCGTGACGATTTCAGCCAGAACGGCCTGCACCCGCAAGTGCAACCCTCGGCGCTGCCGTTCGAGGTTGAAGGCCAGCACCTGGTGCTGATCGACGACGTGCTGATGAGCGGTCGTACCATCCGCGCGGCCATGAATGAGCTGTTCGACTACGGCCGCCCGGCCAGTATCACGCTGGTATGCCTGCTGGACCTGGACGCCGGCGAATTGCCGATCAGCCCGGATGTAGTCGGCGCGACACTGTCCCTGGAAGCCCACCAGCGGGTAAAATTGTCCGGTCCCACGCCGCTCGAACTCGAACTGCAAGACCTTGCCCTTTAAACCGCCTTGTACAGAGTCCCCGCGATGACGCCTCTAGATGCCAAGCGCCCGCTGCAGCTCAATGCTCAGGGCCAGTTGCAACACTTCCTGTCCCTCGATGGTTTGCCCCGCGAACTGCTCACCGAAATCCTCGACACCGCCGACTCGTTCCTCGAAGTCGGTGGCCGGGCGGTGAAGAAGGTCCCGCTGCTGCGCGGCAAGACCATCTGCAACGTGTTCTTCGAGAACTCCACGCGCACCCGCACCACCTTTGAACTGGCGGCCCAGCGGCTGTCGGCTGACGTGATCACGCTGAACGTGTCCACCTCGTCGGCCAGCAAGGGCGAAACCCTGCTCGACACCCTGCGCAACCTGGAAGCCATGGCCGCCGACATGTTCGTGGTGCGCCACGGCGACTCCGGCGCCGCGCACTTCATCGCCGAACACGTGTGCCCGAATGTGGCAATCATCAACGGCGGCGACGGTCGCCACGCCCACCCGACCCAGGGCATGCTCGACATGCTCACCATCCGTCGGCACAAGGGCGGCTTTGAAAACCTCTCGGTGGCCATCGTCGGTGACATCCTGCACTCGCGGGTTGCGCGCTCGAACATGCTGGCCCTCAAAGCCCTGGGCTGCCCGGACATCCGCGTGATCGCCCCGAAAACCCTGCTGCCCATCGGCATCGAGCAGTACGGCGTGAAGGTCTACACCAACATGGCCGAAGGCCTCAAGGATGTGGACGTGGTGATCATGCTGCGCCTGCAACGCGAACGCATGGCCGGCGGCCTGCTGCCGAGCGAGGGCGAGTTCTATCGCCTGTTCGGCCTGACCACCGCGCGCCTGGCCGGCGCCAAGCCGGATGCCATCGTGATGCACCCGGGCCCGATCAACCGTGGGGTGGAAATCGAATCGGCGGTGGCCGACGGTCCGCAATCGGTGATTCTCAACCAGGTGACCTACGGCATCGCCATCCGCATGGCCGTAATGTCCATGGCCATGAGCGGGCAAACCGCGCAACGTCAATTCGAGCAGGAGAACGCCCAGTGAAGCTCAGCATTCTCGGCGCCCGAGTCATCGATCCGGCCAGCGGCCTGGATCAAGTCACCGACCTTCACCTGGACGCCGGCAAGATTATCGCCATCGGTGCCGCGCCCGCAGGCTTCAGCGCAGTCGAAAGCATCGACGCCAAAGGCTTGGTCGCCGCGCCCGGGCTGGTGGACCTCAACGTCGCCCTGCGCGAGCCGGGCTACAGTCGCAAAGGCAACATCACCAGCGAAACCCGCGCCGCCGCCGCCGGTGGCGTGACCAGCCTGTGCTGCCCGCCGAACACCAAGCCGGTCCTGGACACCTCGGCGGTCACCGAGCTGATCCTCGACCGCGCCCGTGAAGCGGGCAACTGCAAAGTGTTCCCTGTGGGCGCGCTGAGCAAAGGCCTGGAGGGCGAGCAACTGGCTGAGCTGATCGCCTTGCGCGACGCCGGTTGCGTGGCGTTCAGCAACGGCCTGGAGAGCTTTCGCAGCACGCGCACCCTGTGCCGGGCCCTGGAATACGCGGCCACGTTCGACCTGACGGTGATCTTTCATTCCCAGGATCGCGACCTGGCTGAAGGCGGCCTGGCCCATGAAGGCGCGGTGGCCAGCTTCCTCGGCTTGCCGGGCATCCCGGAAACCGCAGAAACCGTGGCCCTGGCCCGTGACCTGTTGCTGGTGGAGCAAAGCGGCGTACGCGCGCATTTCAGCCAGTTGACCAGCGCCCGCGGCGTCGCGCTGATCGCCCAGGCCCAGGCCCGTGGCTTGCCGGTGACGGCGGACGTCGCCCTGTACCAGCTGATCCTGACCGATGAGGCGCTGATCGACTTCTCCAGCCTGTACCACGTGCAACCGCCGCTGCGTACCCTGGCCGATCGTGAGGGGTTGCGTGCGGCGGTGAAGTCGGGCGTGGTCTCGGCGATCTCCAGCCACCACCAGCCCCACGAGCGCGATGCCAAGCTGGCGCCGTTCGGCGCCACCGAGCCCGGCATCAGCAGCGTCGAGTTGCTGCTGCCGCTGGCAATGACCCTGGTGGAGGATGGCCTGCTGGACCTGCCTACGCTGTTGGCACGCCTGAGCGCCGGCCCGGCCGAGGCCTTGCGCCTGCCGGCGGGTAAGTTGGCGGTGGGTTCGGCGGCGGATCTGGTGCTGTTCGACCCGGCCAGTTCCACGGTTGTCGGGGAACACTGGCTGTCCAGGGGCGAAAACTGCCCGTTCATTGGTCACAGCCTGCCGGCCACGGTGCGCTACACCTTGATGGATGGGCGGATCAGCTACCAGGCTTGAAGCGGGCACGGTAGAAAAATGTGGGAGGAGGCAAGCCCCCTCCCACATGTGGTTCTCTATTTGGCCGGAAGATCAGCGCCCGCCATTACGCTCGGCATTGCGGATCGATACCTGGCTGTTCAATGTCCAGAAGTCATACAGCACCCCGATCAGGAACAACCCGCCGGTCAGCAGGTAGATCAAGCCGGTGATCCATTTGCCCTGGTACATCCGGTGCACGCCGAACACGCCCAGAAACGCCAACAGAATCCAGGCCACGTTGTATTCGATAGGCCCGGCGGTAAAACGCAGGTCGGCTTCACGGTCCATGGCCGGGATCAGGAACAGGTCGATCAGCCAGCCAATACCCAGCAGGCCGAAGGTGAAAAACCAGATCGTCCCGGTGACCGGTTTGCCGTAATAGAAGCGATGCGCGCCGGTGAAACCGAAAATCCATAGCAGGTAACCGATCACCTTGCTGTGGGTGTCTTGCTGCGAAGCAACCTGTTGATAGGTGTTCATGAAGGACCTCTTTTTACTCAATAGATAAATTTGTTCATTTTTTTTGTGACTTTTTTACGGGCGCCCGACGCACGGTAAATGGTATCGTTCTGCCCTCAAACCCTTATGCCACCTGACTTGTGTCGGACAATTGCGGCTAATCGTCGCGTTTTTTCCGAATTTGACCCCAAGGTTCAGTCGACAAACGGCCTGAGAACAGCACAAAAAGCTGTTATAAAGTTGCGCGCAAACCCATATGAGCCACGCCTAATGCGACCATTTATCAAGACATGGCTAACCATTTGCCTATTAATGCCACTGGCCGCCCACGCCACCAATCGTGAGCAACGTCTTCCAAACGTTAACGGTTTTACCCCTAAAGTCCATAGCACACCCAGCACCGCCAAATCGGCAAAGCCCACCGTCAGCCGCCCGACTCAACTGAGCAAGGCCCACGGCAAAGTGCTTTCCACCCAGTTGGCCGTGAACACCAAGCAGAGCAGTAACGTCCTCAGCCGCGCCGTGAACGTGCTCGGTACTCCTTATCGTTGGGGCGGCAGCAGCCCAAGTAAAGGGTTCGACTGCAGCGGCCTGGTAAAATATGCGTTCAACGACGTCAAGGCGGTGGATTTACCGCGTACGTCCAACGCCATGGCGGCCGGCCACGGCTTGAAAGTTGATCGCAAAGACCTGAAGCCGGGCGATTTGCTGTTCTTCAAGCTCAAGAGCCGCCAGGTCAACCACGTTGCCATCTACCTGGGTAACGACCGCTTTATCCACGCGCCGCGTCGTGGCAAGTCGGTGAGCATCGATACACTGAAAAAGCCGTTCTGGGACAAGAACTACGTGATCGCCAAGCGGGTGCTGCCCAAAGAGCAGAACAACACCCTGCGGATCGTGCAGCGCTGATTCCAGGCTCAAATGCAGTAAATGTGGGAGGGGGCTTGCCCCCGATGGCAGAGTATCAGTCAACAGATTTGTTGGCTGATCTACCGCTATCGGGGGCAAGCCCCCTCCCACATTTGTTTTGTGTGGGTCTTGCTGTCTATAGGTCTGCCGGCACCCTCGCCTTCCCTCGCGCCTCCTCTGCGCTGATTACCCCCTCGCTCACCAGCGCCTTCAAGCTCATATCCAGCGTTTTCATCCCCAGCGCCCCGCCGGTCTGGATCGCCGAGACCATCTGCGCCACTTTGTCTTCGCGGATGAGATTACGAATGGCCGGCGTGCCCAGCATGATTTCGTGAGCCGCGACACGTCCGCCGCCGATCTTCCTGACCAGCACCTGGGAGACCACCGCCTGCAGCGACTCCGACAGCATCGAGCGGACCATGGCCTTTTCCCCGGCCGGGAACACGTCCACCAGCCGGTCTACCGTCTTTGCCGCCGAAGTGGTGTGCAGGGTGCCAAATACCAGATGCCCCGTCTCAGCGGCCGTCAGCGCCAGGCGGATGGTTTCCAGGTCACGTAGCTCGCCCACCAGGATGACGTCCGGGTCTTCGCGCAATGCCGAGCGCAGCGCCACCGAGAAGCTGTGGGTATCGCGATGCACCTGGCGCTGGTTGATCAGCGCCATTTTCGGCCGGTGGATAAATTCGATGGGGTCTTCCAGCGTGAGGATGTGCTGGCGTCGATGCCGATTCAGATAATCGATCAGCGCCGCCAAGGTGGTGGACTTGCCCGAGCCGGTGGGTCCGGTCACCAGCACCAGGCCGCGCGGCAGCTGCGCGATACGCTGGAACACCTCACCCAGGCCAAGGCTTTCCAGGCTCTGGATGTCGCTGGGGATGGTGCGAAACACCGCCCCCACGCCCCGCGCCTGCTGGAACACATTCACGCGAAATCGCGCCACGCCGGGCAGTTCGAAGGCAAAGTCTGTTTCAAGAGATGTTTCGAAATCCTTTTGTTGGTACTGATTGAGCAAAGGGCTCAATAAATCCGCTACCTGCGAGCCGGCCAGCACCGGGCCATCCAGCGGCCAGACCTCGCCATCGATGCGCAACATCGGCGCCAGGCCGGCCGACAAGTGCAGGTCGGAGGCGCCACGGCGCACGCTGGCCGTCAGTAATTCAGTGATATCCATAGGGCTTTCCATTTCCAGTAGAATGCCGCGGACTCCATATCCACGGGCGCAACTTGAATGTCGACGATAGCAGACAACATCGGCCTGGTTAGCCAGCGCATCCGCGCCGCCGCCGACGCCGTGCAGCGTGACGCAAGCGGCATCCACCTGCTGGCCGTGAGCAAGACCAAACCGGCGCAAGCGGTCCGTGAAGCCTATGCCGCAGGGATGCATGATTTTGGTGAAAACTACCTGCAGGAAGCCCTGGGCAAACAGGCGCAATTATCCGACCTGCCCTTGAGTTGGCACTTCATCGGCCCCATTCAATCGAACAAGACTCGCGCGATCGCCGAGAACTTCGCCTGGGTGCATTCCGTGGACCGCCTGAAAATCGCACAACGCCTGTCCGAACAACGCCCTGCCGACCTGCCTGCGCTGAATATCTGCATTCAGGTCAATGTCAGTGGCGAAGCCAGCAAGTCCGGCTGTACGCCCGCCGACCTGCCGGCCCTGGCCAACGCCATCAGCGCCCTGCCGCGCCTGAAGCTGCGGGGCTTGATGGCGATCCCCGAACCGACTGAAGATCGCGCTGCGCAGGATGCCGCGTTCGCCACGGTGCGCGAGCTGCAAGGCAGCCTGAACCTGCCACTGGACACACTTTCCATGGGCATGAGCCACGACCTCGAGTCGGCCATCGCTCAAGGCGCCACCTGGGTGCGGATCGGTACCGCGCTGTTTGGCGCCCGTGACTACGGCCAGCCGTGAAATGGCTGACGTTCATTTAGCTAAGGACCTGTCATGAAAGACATGCGTATTGCCTTTATCGGCGCCGGTAACATGGCGGCCAGCCTGATCGGCGGCCTGCGGGCCAAGGGCCTGGACGCTGCGCAGATTCGCGCCAGCGACCCGGGCGCCGAGACCCGTGCCCGGGTCAGCGCCGAACACGGCATTGAAACCTTTGCCGACAACGCCGAGGCCATCGAAGGCGTCGATGTGATCCTGCTGGCGGTCAAGCCCCAGGCCATGAAAGCCGTGTGCGAAAGCCTGCGCCCGAGCCTGCAGGCCCATCAACTGGTGGTGTCCATCGCGGCCGGCATCACTTGCGCCAGCATGAACAACTGGCTCGGCGCCCAACCGATCGTTCGCTGCATGCCGAATACCCCGTCGTTGTTGCGCCAGGGCGTGAGCGGTTTGTACGCCACCGCCGAAGTCAGCGCCGCGCAGCGTGATCAAGCCCAGCAACTGTTATCCGCCGTGGGCATCGCCCTGTGGCTCGAACAGGAGCAGCAACTGGACGCGGTCACCGCCGTTTCCGGCAGTGGCCCGGCGTACTTCTTCCTGTTGATCGAAGCCATGACCGCCGCCGGGGTGAAACTGGGCCTGCCCGCCGACGTTGCCGAGCAACTGGCCGAGCAGACCGCCCTGGGCGCCGCGAAGATGGCGGTGTCCAGCGAGGTGGATGCGGCCGAGCTGCGCCGTCGCGTAACGTCTCCGGGCGGCACCACGCAAGCCGCCATCGAATCGTTCCAGGCCGGGGGCTTTGAAGCCCTGGTGGAAAAAGCACTGGGTGCCGCGGCACATCGTTCAGCCGAGATGGCCGAACAACTGGGCAAATAGTCGTCCCTTACCAAGGTAATCAAACATGCTCGGAATCAATGACGCTGCCGTCTTCATCATCCAGACCCTGGGCAGCCTGTACCTGCTGATCGTGCTGATGCGCTTTATCCTGCAACTGGTGCGGGCGAACTTCTACAACCCGCTGTGCCAGTTCGTGGTCAAGGCCACCCAACCCCTGCTCAAGCCGCTGCGCCGCGTGATACCGAGCCTGTTCGGGCTGGACATGTCGTCGCTGGTACTGGCACTGCTGCTGCAGATCCTGCTGTTTGTGGTGATCCTGATGCTCAACGGCTACCAGGCCTTCACGGTGCTGCTGCTGCCATGGGCGCTGATCGGCATTTTCTCGCTGTTTTTGAAGATCATCTTCTGGTCGATGATCATCAGCGTGATCCTTTCCTGGGTCGCACCGGGCAGCCGCAGTCCGGGTGCCGAGCTGGTGTATCAGATCACCGAGCCCGTATTGGCACCATTCCGTCGCCTGATCCCGAACCTGGGCGGGCTGGATATCTCGCCGATCTTCGCGTTTATCGCGATCCAGCTGATTCAGAGCTGGGTGATTCCGCGTCTGGCGTTCTATGCATTCATGCCTAAAGAGCTGTTCGGCCTGATCTGACACTACGCTGGAAAATGTGGGAGGGGGCTTGCCCCCGATTGCGGTGGGTCAGTTATAAATAAGCTGACTGATCCACTGCTATCGGGGGCAAGCCCCCTCCCACATTTTGCATCTGTGTATTGAATTGAATGCGCGCAGACCATTGCTTGCCGCTGGGTCCCCCGCTCTTTAGACTTACGCCTCATTTAAACGAGAGCAGGGTCGATGCCAACTGCCTTCCCCCCCGATTCCGTTGGACTGGTGGTGCCCCAAGTGGCGCACTTCAGCGAACCGCTGGCCCTGGCCTGCGGCCGTTCGCTGCCAGCCTACGACCTGATCTACGAAACCTACGGCCAACTGAACGCCACGGCGAGCAACGCCGTGCTGATCTGCCACGCCTTGTCCGGCCATCATCACGCCGCAGGCTTTCACAGCGTCGACGAGCGCAAACCCGGCTGGTGGGACAGCTGCATCGGCCCCGGCAAGCCCATCGACACGGACAAGTTCTTCGTGGTCAGCCTGAACAACCTCGGCGGCTGCAACGGGTCCACCGGCCCCAGCAGCCTCAACCCGGAAACCGGCAAGCCCTTCGGCGCCGACTTTCCGGTACTGACTGTCGAAGACTGGGTGCACAGCCAGGCGCGCCTCGCCGACCGGCTGGGCATCGCCCAATGGGCCGCCGTGATCGGCGGCAGCCTGGGCGGCATGCAAGCCCTGCAATGGACCATCACCTACCCGGATCGCGTGCGTCATTGCCTGGCGATTGCCTCGGCCCCCAAGTTGTCGGCGCAGAACATTGCCTTCAACGAAGTGGCGCGCCAGGCCATCCTCACCGACCCCGAGTTCCACGGCGGTTCGTTCCAGGAAGCCGGGGTGATCCCCAAGCGCGGCCTTATGCTGGCGCGGATGGTCGGGCACATCACCTACCTGTCCGATGATTCCATGGGCGAAAAATTCGGCCGTGGGCTCAAGAGCGAAAAGCTCAACTACGACTTCCACAGCGTCGAGTTCCAGGTGGAAAGCTACCTGCGTTATCAGGGCGAGGAGTTCTCCGGGCGGTTCGACGCCAACACCTACCTGCTGATGACCAAGGCGCTGGACTACTTCGACCCGGCCGCGAACCATGACGACGACCTGGCGAAAACCTTCGAGCACGCCACGGCCAAGTTCTGCGTGATGTCATTCACCACCGACTGGCGCTTCTCACCGGCGCGCTCCCGTGAGCTGGTGGACGCCCTGATGGCCGCCAAGAAAGACGTCTGCTACCTGGAGATCGATGCACCGCAGGGCCACGACGCCTTCCTGATTCCGATCCCCCGTTATCTGCAGGCGTTCAGCAATTACATGAACCGAATCGCGCTTATATGAATTGCTTACGCTTTTGGAGAACGCCATGAGAGCCGACCTGGAAATCATCCAAGACTGGATCCCCGCCGGCAGCCGCGTGCTCGACCTGGGCTGCGGTGATGGCGAGTTGCTGAGCTGGCTGCGCGACAACAAGCAAGTCACCGGCTACGGCCTGGAAAACGACCCGGACAACATCGCCCAATGCGTGGCCAAGGGCATCAACGTGATCGAGCAGGACCTGGACAAGGGCCTGGGCAACTTTGCCAGCAACAGCTTCGACATCGTGGTGATGACCCAGGCCCTGCAAGCAGTGCACTACCCGGACCGTATCCTCGATGAAATGCTGCGGGTCGGTCGCCAGTGCATCATCACTTTCCCCAACTTCGGTCACTGGCGCTGCCGCTGGTACCTGGCCACCAAGGGCCGCATGCCGGTGTCGGACTTCCTGCCGTACACCTGGTACAACACGCCGAACATCCACTTTTGCACCTTCGAAGACTTCGAAGCGCTGTGTGGCGAGCGTGAAGCCAAGGTCATCAACCGCCTTGCCGTCGATCAACAGCACCGCCACGGCTGGGCGAGTAAGCTATGGCCCAACCTGTTGGGCGAAATTGGTATCTACCGGGTCAGCAGCCCTGGCCTGACCGACCACAAGATTGCCGTCTAATCATTATCAAGAGGGACGCTCATGAATCGTCTGGCTGTTTTTTTACTGACCGTCTGCCTGGGTGCCAACGCCGTGGCTGCGGACGCTATCGACGCTAACCGCAAAAAAGACTTCGGCGATATCACCGTTCACTACAACACCTTCACCTCCAGCTTCCTGCCACCCGAGACCGCCCAGAACGTCGGCATCGTGCGCAGCAAGGAAAAGGGTTTGATCAATGTGACCGTGATCAAGGGCGTCACACCGGTCGCAGCCCAGGTAACCGGTACCATCAAGGACCTGGGCGGCAAGAGCGAAATCCTCACCTTCAAGCAAATCGAAGAGAAAGGCGGCATCAGCTACCTCGCGCCCTACTCGGTGACGCAGCGGGAATACAAGACGTTCACCATCAACGTTGAAACCGGTGGCAAGGCCCATGGTTTCCAATTCAACCAAGAACTGTTCCCGGCCGAATGATGAACCTTACCCAACTCGTACTGGCCAGCCACAACGCCGGCAAACTCAAGGAACTGCAGGCCATGCTCGGTGAGTCCGTGCAACTGCGCTCCATTGGCGAGTTCAGCCAGGTAGAGCCGGAAGAAACCGGCTTGTCGTTCGTCGAGAACGCCATCCTCAAGGCACGTAACGCCGCACGGATCTCCGGCCTGCCGGCTTTGGCGGATGATTCGGGCCTGGCGGTGGATTTCCTCGGCGGCGCGCCGGGCATCTATTCGGCACGCTACGCCGATGGCAAGGGCGACGCGGCCAACAACGCCAAGCTGCTCGACGCCCTCAAGGACGTGCCCGATGCCGAACGTGGCGCGCAGTTCGTCTGCGTGCTGGCGCTGGTGCGGCACGCCGATGACCCGCTGCCGATCCTGTGCGAAGGCTTGTGGCATGGTCGCATTCTGCATGCGGCCAGCGGTGAGCATGGCTTTGGCTATGACCCGCTGTTCTGGGTACCGGAGCGCAATGTCTCCAGCGCCGAACTGAGCCCGGCCGACAAGAACCAGATCAGCCACCGCGCCCGCGCCATGGCGTTGCTGCGTCAGCGCCTGGGCCTGAAATGACCCAGAACACCTCTGCGCAACCGCTGATCCACGGTGGCGCGCAAACACCCCGGGCGGCTCTGCCGGTGCTGCCGCCCCTGGCGCTGTACATTCACATTCCGTGGTGCGTGCGCAAATGCCCGTATTGCGACTTCAACTCCCATACCGCAAGCAACGTGCTGCCGGAAGAAGAATACGTGGACGCCCTGCTGGCGGACCTGGACCAGGACCTGCACGCCGTTTACGGCCGAGCGCTGAGTTCGATCTTCTTTGGCGGCGGCACCCCCAGCCTGTTCAGCGCCGCAGCCTTGGGGCGCCTGCTCGAAGGCGTGCAAGCGCGCATCCCGTTTGCCGACGATATCGAGATCACCCTGGAAGCCAACCCGGGCACCTTTGAGCAAGAGAAGTTCGTCGCTTATCGCAAGCTGGGGATCAATCGCCTGTCCATCGGCATCCAGAGCTTCCAGCAGGAAAAACTCGAGGCGCTGGGTCGCATTCATAATGGCGACGAAGCCGTACGTGCAGCGGATATGGCACGCCAGGCCGGGTTCGATAACTTCAATCTGGACCTGATGCACGGTTTGCCCAACCAATCCCTGGACGATGCGTTGAGCGACCTGCGCCAGGCCATTGCGCTCAAGCCGACGCACCTGTCCTGGTACCAACTGACCCTGGAACCCAATACCGTCTTCTGGAACCAGCCACCCGCGCTGCCCGAAGACGATACGCTGTGGGATATCCAGGAGGCCGGCCAGGCGCTGCTCGCCGAAAACGGTTACACGCAATATGAGGTGTCGGCCTACGCCCAACCGGGGCGGCCGGCGCGGCATAACCTCAATTACTGGAGCTTTGGCGATTTCATCGGTATCGGCGCCGGTGCCCATGGCAAGCTCAGCCACCCGGACGGGCGCATCGTGCGCACCTGGAAAACCCGCGCACCGAAGGACTACCTCAACCCGGCCAAAAGCTTCCAGGCCGGGGCCAAAGAGCTGACCAACGAAGAGCTGCCGTTCGAATTTCTGATGAACGCCCTGCGCCTCACCGAAGGGGTGGATGCCAGGCTCTATGCCGAGCGCACCGGCCTTGACCTGGCGAGCCTCGACGAAGGCCGCCGCGAGGCAGAACAAAGTGGCTTAATGCAGGTCGAACCGTCACGCCTGGCGGCGACCGACCGCGGGCAACTCTTTCTCAATGACCTGTTGCAGACGTTTTTGAGCTGACGTTTTTTAAGGAAATCAAATGGATCTGGTACTCGACCTGCTCGCCACCGTGTCCCGCTGGAGCCGTAGCAACCTGTCGGAAATCTCCCTGGCCCTGGTCGGCTGTCTGCTGGTGCTGTTCGGCGCCGATATCAAGGGCTGGGTCGAAGCTCGCCTGGGCAGCATCGCCGGTGCGTTGCGCGTGCCCTTGATGGCCCTGCTGTGCATGATCGGCAGCGGCGCGGCACTGATCTATGCCACACCGTGGATTGTGCGGGGGCTGAGCCAGTTCAATAACTACAGCCTGGCGCCGGTGTTGGTGGTGGTGCTGGTGTTGATCGGCGTAGTCGCCGACCGCCGCTGACCTCAAGCCCAACACAAAACCAAATGTGGGAGGGGGCTTGCCCCCGATTGCAGTGGATCAGTCACCAAATCTTTGGCTGATACACCGCTATCGGGGGCAAGCCCCCTCCCACATTTGATTGCATTACAAGTTAGCAGCGAGTTAAGCCAGCTTCTCGAATTTCAAATCCCACACCCCATGTCCCAACCGCTCGCCGCGACGTTCGAACTTGGTGATCGGGCGCTCCGCCGGGCGTGGCACGCATTTGCCGTCTTCGGCCAGGTTGCGGTAGCCGGGGGCGACGTTCATCACTTCCAGCATGTAGTCGGCATAGGGTTCCCAGTCGGTGGCCATGTGCAGGATGCCGCCCACTTTCAGCTTGCTGCGCACCAGTTCCGCGAAGGAAGCCTGCACGATGCGACGCTTGTGGTGACGGGCCTTGTGCCAAGGGTCGGGGAAGAACAGCATCAGGCGGTCGAGGCTGTTGTCGGCGATGCAGCGGTTGAGCACTTCAATCGCGTCGCAATCGTAGACGCGCAGATTGGTCAGGCCCTGGGTCAGCACGCCGTTAAGCAACGCACCGACGCCTGGGCGGTGCACTTCCACACCGATGAAATCCTGATCCGGCGCGGCCGCCGCCATTTCCAGCAGGGAGTGCCCCATGCCAAAGCCGATTTCCAGGGAGCGCGGGGCCGAACGGCCGAATACCTGGTCGTAATCCACCGGCGCGTCGGCCAGCGGCAATACGAACAGCGGCGTGCCTTGCTCCAGGCCCTTTTGCTGGCCTTCGGTCATGCGGCCGGCGCGCATCACGAAGCTCTTGATGCGGCGGTGCTTGGACTCGTCGCCTGCTTCCAGGGTGTTCGGCGTTTCGTTTGATTCAGTCATCAATAGCTCTTACTTGATCAGACCATCCAGCGGCGAAGAGGCGCTGGCATAGAGTTTTTTCGGCATGCGCCCGGCGAGATAGGCCAGGCGGCCCGCGACGATTGCGTGTTGCATGGCCTGGGCCATCATGATCGGTTGCTGGGCATGGGCGATGGCCGAGTTCATCAGCACCGCATCGCAACCCAGCTCCATGGCGATGGTGGCGTCGGAGGCCGTGCCCACGCCCGCGTCCACCAGCACCGGGATCCTGGCTTCTTCAAGGATGATCTGCAGGTTGTACGGATTGCAGATACCCAGGCCGGAGCCGATCAGCCCGGCCAGCGGCATCACCGCGATACAGCCGATTTCCGCCAGCTGGCGCGCGATGATCGGGTCATCGCTGGTGTAGACCATCACGTCAAAGCCTTCCTTGACCAGGGTTTCGGCGGCCTTGAGGGTTTCGATCACATTGGGGAACAGGGTTTTCTGGTCGGCCAGCACTTCCAGCTTTACCAGATTGTGGCCGTCGAGCAGCTCGCGGGCCAGGCGACAGGTGCGCACGGCCTCGATGGCGTCGTAGCAACCAGCAGTGTTCGGCAAAAAGGTGTAGCGGTCCGGCGACAGCACTTCGAGCAGGTTCGGCTCGCCCGCGGTCTGGCCGAGGTTGGTGCGGCGCACGGCAAAGGTAACGATCTCGGCGCCCGAGGCTTCGATGGCCAGACGGGTTTCTTCCATGTCGCGGTACTTGCCGGTGCCAACCAGCAGACGGGACTGGTAGGTACGACCGGCCAGGACAAAGGGCTTGTCGCTACGAACGATGCTCATGGGAAATCCTCGTAATGGGGTGAGGTTCTGCAGAATGCGTTACCGCCGGCGCGACTAGCCGCCGCCGATGGCGTGGACCACTTCGACCTGGTCACCCTCGCTGAGCGCGGTGCCTTCGTGCTGGCTGCGCGGGACGATATCCAGGTTGAGCTCCACTGCGACACGACGCCCGGTCAAATCCAGGCGGGTCAGCAGGGCCGCAACGGTTTCACCGTCGGGCAGTTCAAGGGGTTCGCCGTTCAACTGAATGCGCATGCCACGGGCCGCCATCGTTTTTAGGGGCCGGCATTCTAACGCGATTGGCACCTGAAGGTCAGCTCCAGGCGTCAAGCGGTCAAACCTGCAAGCGCCACGCCGTCAAGCCCAGGAAGAACCAGCCGAGCAGGAAGGCCAGGCCGCCAAACGGGGTGATGATGCCCAGTTTGCTGATGCCGGTCGTGGTCAACACATACAGGCTGCCGGAGAACAGCAAAATACCGACGACAAACGAAATGCCCGCCCAGGTGACCAGTCGGCCGGGAATATGCGCGGCCAGCAGGGCCACCCCAAACAAGGCCAGGGCGTGCACCAGTTGATAGGTCACGCCGGTATGGAAGATCGCCAGGTAATCGGCGCTCAGGCGATTCTTCAGGCCGTGGGCGGCGAAGGCGCCCAGGGCGACACCGGTGAAACCGAAAAAGGCAGCCAGCATCAGAAAGCTACGCAGCATGAGGAACTCCAGTCAGACTCATCGGGCAGGGTCTGTATAATGGCCCGCTCAACGGGTTCGGCCAAGCCATCTCTATGCTGCGTATCTTCTTCAAACGCTTTCTCAACGTGGTGAAATGGTTCGCCATCGGCAGTGTGCTGCTGGTGCTGCTGTTTCGCGTCGTACCGCCGCCGTTCACCGCGCTGATGGTGGAACGCAAGGTCGAGTCCTGGATCGACGGAGAGCCCATTGACCTGCAGCGCAGCTGGGTGCCGTGGGACGAGATTTCCGATGACCTCAAAGTGGCGGTGATGGCCGGTGAAGACCAGCGTTTCCCGCAGCACTGGGGCTTTGACTTTGGCGCCATCCAGGCGGCGATCGTGCACAACGAACGTGGCGGTTCGATCCGGGGCGCCAGTACATTGAGCCAGCAGGTGTCGAAGAACCTGTTCCTGTGGGCCGGCCGCAGCTATCTGCGCAAGGGCCTGGAGGCCTGGTTCACCGGATTGATCGAAGTGCTATGGCCCAAGCAGCGCATTCTTGAGGTGTACCTCAACAGCGTGGAGTGGGATGAGGGCGTGTTTGGCGCGGAGGCGGCGGCGCGGCATCACTTTGGCGTGAGTGCCAAGGGGCTGTCACGGCAACAGGCCAGCTATCTGGCAGCGGTGTTGCCTAACCCACGGGTGTGGAGTGCCAGTCATCCAACCGCCTATGTAGCGCGGCGGGCGGCGTGGATTCGTCAGCAGATGAGTCAATTGGGTGGGGATGGCTACCTGCTTGAGCTGAACAACGCCCGCAAGGCCCCCTGGTCCAACTGACACAATACAAAACAACTGTGGGAGGGGGCTTGCCCCCGATAGCGGTGGACCAGTCACTGTATGTAATGACTGACACTCTGCTATCGGGGGCAAGCCCCCTCCCACATTTTTTACCCAGTGCTGCCAGTAGCGTTAGGCAGCGATCGACAACTTCAGCTTGTTCATCGCGCTTTTCTCAAGCTGACGAATCCGCTCGGCCGACACGTTGTACTTCTGCGCCAGGTCGTGCAGCGTGGCTTTTTCTTCCGCCAGCCAGCGCTGGTAGAGAATGTCACGGCTGCGGTCGTCCAGCACTTCCAGCGCTTCGTGCAGGTTGTGATTGGAGTTGTCGCTCCAGTCGGCATCTTCCAGTTGACGCGCCGGGTCGTACCGGTGGTCTTCCAGGTAGTTGGCCGGCGATTGGAAGGCGCTGTCGTCGTCTGCCTCGGCAGCCGGGTCGAAGGCCATGTCATGGCCGGTCAGGCGACTTTCCATCTCGCGCACTTCACGGGGCTCCACGCCGAGGCTTTCGGCCACGCGGTGGACTTCCTCGTTGTTCAGCCACGCCAGGCGTTTCTTCTGGCTGCGCAGGTTGAAGAACAACTTGCGCTGGGCCTTGGTGGTCGCCACTTTCACGATGCGCCAGTTGCGCAGGATGAACTCGTGGATTTCCGCCTTGATCCAGTGCACAGCAAACGACACCAGGCGCACACCCATCTCAGGGTTGAAACGCTTTACAGCCTTCATCAGGCCGACGTTGCCTTCCTGGATCAGGTCAGCCTGGGCCAGACCGTAGCCGCTATAGCTACGGGCGATATGTACGACAAAACGCAGGTGGGCGAGCACCATCTGCCGAGCCGCCCCCAAATCCTGCTCATAGTAGAGACTCTCGGCCAGTTCACGCTCCTGCTCGGGCGTCAGCAAAGGAATGCTGTTTACCGTGTGCACATAGGCTTCCAGGTTCGCACCCGGGACCAAGGCATAAGCAGGTTGCAAAGAAGTGGTCATACGAAAAAACCTCCGACTCACATAACTCGTGCAGTTCAGCACTGCGAAAATTGACCGGGGAACCGTAGGACAAGTTCCCTAAACTGCTGACAAGGTCAATACAAACGAAACTACATTACCCTGACATTAACTACTTCGGTGCCAGCTCACGTAAATGCCGTGCGACCGCAATCCACGCACCGATATACCCCAACAGCACCGCGCCAAGCAAGAGGCTCAGGCCATCGGCCACCGGCACGCCGGCCAGGGCAAAATCGCTGCCGTACAAGCCGGCCAGCCCGATAACCGCATCGTTCAGCCAGTCCAGGCCAAAAGCCAGCAAGCCCCAGGACAAAACCCCGGCACCGAAGCCATAAAGCGCGCCCATGTACAGAAAAGGACGACGCACATAGCTGTCCGTGCCGCCGACCAGTTTAATCACTTCTATCTCGGTGCGGCGGTTTTCAATATGAAGACGAATGGTATTACCTATCACCAAAAGTAATGCAGACACCAGCAACACCGTCAAACCGAACACGAAGCGGTCGCCCAGCTTGAGGATCGCGGCCAGGCGCTCTACCCAGACTAGATCAAGTTGCGCCTGTTGCACCTTGGGCATCTCTGCAAGTTTCTGGCGCAGGGC
Source organism: Pseudomonas sp. 31 R 17 (assembly GCF_900004915.1). Lineage (NCBI taxonomy): Bacteria > Pseudomonadati > Pseudomonadota > Gammaproteobacteria > Pseudomonadales > Pseudomonadaceae > Pseudomonas > Pseudomonas sp. 31 R 17. Next base: position 27,386 of record NZ_CVTN01000062.1, on the reverse strand, counting down.
TTCCAGGGCCGGTTTGTCCACTTCATCCGGCGTAACCAGCACCACGCCCGGCAACGGGTTCTGCGGCAGCTCCTTGAGCGCCTCGCCCAGGCCGGATTGTTGCTGGAACTCCTCAAGTGCCTGGTCGCGGCTGATGTATTCGGCCTCCGCAACGCCCGGCATGTTCTTGATTTCGTCGCGCAGCGCTTCGCCTTGCTGAGTGCTGGCATCCAGGTTCAGGTACAGCGAAATCTGCGCCGCACGCTGCCAGGAACCGCCCAGGCGTTCCACATTATTAAGCAGCAACGACAAGCCCATCGGCAGGCTCAGGGCCACGGCCATCACCAGGCAGGTGAAAAAGCTGCCGATCGGCTGCTTGCCCAGGCGACGCAGACTGTCGAGCAGGCTGGCGCGGTGGCTTTCGATCCAGGCACGCAACAGGGTGCCGAAGTCCGGGCCGTCGTCATCGTCGCGTTTTTTCTTTTTCGGTTGCGGGTCGGCCGGTTTCGGCGCCACGCGTTCGGATACTTTAGGGCTGCGTGTCGCACTCATACGCCGGCCTCCCCGTCGCCGATCAGGCGGCCGCGTTGCAGGGTCAGCATGCGGTGGCGCATGCGGGCAATCAGCGCCAGGTCGTGGCTGGCGATCAATACGCTGGTGCCCAGGCGATTGATGTCTTCGAACACCCCCATGATCTCGGCCGCCAGGCGCGGGTCGAGGTTACCGGTGGGTTCGTCCGCCAGCAGCAAGGCCGGGCGGTGGACGATGGCGCGGGCGATACCCACGCGCTGTTGCTGGCCGGTGGACAGGTCGCCGGGGTAGAGGTCGGTCTTGTCCGACAACGCCACGCGCTCCAGGGCCGAATCCACCCGCTTGACGATCTCGGCCTTGGACAGCCCCAGGATCTGCAGGGGCAAGGCGATGTTGTTGAACACCGTACGATCGAACAGCAACTGGTGGTTCTGGAACACCACGCCGATCTGACGGCGCAGGAACGGGATCTGCGCATTGCTGATGGTGGCCAGGTCCTGGCCCGCCAGCAACAGCTTGCCGGTGGTCGGCCGCTCCATCGCCAGCAGCAGGCGCAACAAGGTGCTCTTACCGGCGCCGGAATGACCGGTGACGAACAAAAACTCGCCCCGCCGTACTCGAAAGCTCAGCTCATGCAAGCCCACATGCCCGTTGGCGTAGCGTTTACCGACCTGTTCGAATCGAATCATGAACGCTCCCGCTCGGCAAACAGTGCCTGTACAAAGGGTTCGGCTTCAAAGGTGCGCAGGTCGTCGATGCCTTCACCGACGCCGATGTAACGAATCGGCAACCCGAACTGTTTGGCCAGGGCGAAAATCACACCGCCCTTGGCCGTGCCGTCCAGCTTGGTCAAGGCCAGGCCTGTCAGTTGCACCGTCTGGTTGAATTGCTTGGCCTGGCTGATGGCGTTCTGGCCGGTACCGGCGTCCAGCACCAGCAGCACTTCATGGGGGGCATCGGCGTCGAGCTTGCCGATCACGCGGCGGACTTTCTTCAGCTCTTCCATCAAGTTGTCTTTGGTGTGCAGGCGACCGGCGGTGTCGGCGATCAACACATCGATGTTACGGGCCTTGGCGGCCTGCACGGCATCGAAGATCACCGAAGCGGAGTCGGCCCCCGTGTGCTGGGCGATCACCGGGATCTTGTTGCGCTCACCCCACACTTGCAGCTGTTCGACGGCAGCGGCACGGAAGGTGTCGCCGGCGGCGAGCATGACTTTCTTGCCCTCGCCCTGCAGTTTTTTGGCCAACTTGCCGATGGTGGTGGTCTTGCCGGCGCCGTTGACGCCCACGACCAGGATCACGAAAGGTTTCTTCGGCGTAATCACCAGCGGCGCTTCAACCGGTTTAAGCATGGCGGCCAGCTCGGCCTGCAGGGACTTGTACAACGCGTCGGCGTCGGTCAACTGCTTGCGCGCGACTTTCTGGGTCAGGCTCTGGATGATCACGGCGGTGGCTTCGACGCCCACGTCTGCGGTAAGCAGGCGGGTTTCAATGTCTTCCAGCAGCTCGTCATCGATGGTCTTTTTGCCGAGGAACAGGCTGGCCATGCCTTCGCCGATACTGGCGCTGGTTTTGCTCAGGCCCTGCTTGAGGCGGGCGAAGAAGCCGGTTTTATTGGTTTCGGCGGGGGCGGCGGGCTCTTCGATGACCGCAGGCACGGCAACTGCAGCTGGCACTTCAACAGGGATTTCAGCAGACATTTCGACTGCAGGGGGCGCCGTGACGACAACCTCTACCGGCGGAGCCACAGGAATGGGCGGCGTCACGTGTTCAGCCTGCACATCCTCAACCAGTGCCACCGGCTCCTCGGCTACCGGCAGCTCCAGCCACGGTTTGTGCTCGGGTTCAGGTTCAGGCGCAGGTTCTGCCTCGACCACCGGCTGCAACACCGGCTCCGCGATAGGCAACACCACCGGTGCTGGCGTTTCGGCAACCGGCTCGGCTTCTACTATAGGCTCAGGGGTAGGTTCGGGTTGAACCTGCGGCTGTTCGACGACGGTTTCCTGCGGCTTTTTGCGCAGCCATCCGAACAGGCCTTTTTTCTCGCCAGCCGCAGCTGGGGTCTTCTTGTCGTCGTTGGAACCAAACATGGAGACGGCTATCTCAAGGTAGCGACGCGCCAAGCGGCGCTTCGGTAAATAAAATTCGATGCGTAACAGACTGTTTTTTAGCCAGCTCGTTCATGCGCAACATTTTGAAGGCCTAAATAGAGCCTTAACAGGACAGCCACAGTGGCCGTCCCTGATTCGGATCAGTATCCTAGCACCTCCTCGCCCGCCGACGCTAAGACCAAGCGGGCAGTCCAACAGGTTAAAAAACGAATGAATGCTCTAGCCCGCCGCGCCGCAGGCCTGCTGCTCAGCACAGTTTGTCTGCCCCTTTCAGCTTTGGCTGCCGATCCACAACCCACCCACGAATTCACCCTCGACAACGGCCTCAAGGTCGTCGTGCGCGAAGATCATCGTGCGCCGGTGGTGGTTTCCCAGGTCTGGTACAAGGTGGGCTCGAGCTACGAAACCCCGGGCCAGACCGGTTTGTCCCACGCCTTGGAACACATGATGTTCAAGGGCAGCGCCAAGGTCGGCCCCGGCGAAGCCTCGCTGATCCTGCGCGACCTGGGCGCCGAAGAAAACGCGTTCACCAGTGACGACTACACCGCTTACTATCAGGTGCTGGCCCGCGACCGCCTGGGCGTGGCCTTCGAGCTGGAAGCCGACCGCATGGCCAGCCTGCGCCTGCCGGCCGATGAGTTCAGCCGCGAAATCGAGGTGATCAAGGAAGAGCGCCGCCTGCGCACCGACGACAACCCGATGTCCAAGGCCTTTGAACGTTTCAAGGCCATGGCCTTCCCGGCCAGCGGCTATCACACGCCAACCATCGGCTGGATGGCCGACCTGGAACGCATGAAGGTCGAGGAACTGCGCCACTGGTACCAGGCCTGGTACGTACCGAACAACGCGACCCTGGTGGTGGTCGGCGATGTCACGCCGGACGAGGTGAAAACCCTGGCCCAGCGCTACTTCGGCCCGATCCCCAAGCGCGACGTCCCGCCCGCCAAGATTCCGCTGGAGCTGGCCGAGCCCGGCGAGCGCCTGCTGACCCTGCACGTGCAAACCCAATTGCCAAGCGTCATGCTCGGTTTCAACGTGCCGGGCCTTGCAACTGCCGAGGACAAGCGCTCGGTACAAGCCCTGCGCCTGATCTCGGCCCTGCTTGACGGCGGCTACAGCGCGCGTATCTCCGAGCAGCTGGAGCGCGGTGAAGAACTGGTCTCCGCCGCCTCCACCAATTACGACGCCTATACCCGCGGCGATACCCTGTTCATGCTGAGCGCCACGCCTAACCAGCAGAAGAAAAAGACCGTCGCCCAAGCCGAAGCCGGCCTGTGGCGCCTGTTGGAAGAGCTCAAGGCCAAGCCGCCCACCGCCGAAGAACTCGAGCGCATCCGCGCCCAGGTGATAGCAGGCGTGGTCTACCAGCGCGATTCCATCACCAGCCAGGCCACGGCCATTGGCTCGCTGGAGACCGTCGGCCTGTCGTGGAAGCTGATGGACACTGAGCTTGCCGACCTGCAAAGCGTGACCCCGGAAGATATCCAAAAGGCTGCGCGCACCTATTTCACCCGCGAACGTCTGAGCGTCGCCCATGTTTTGCCCGAGGAGACCGCTCATGAGTGACCGCAAAAGCAGCCGCCTGATTCTGCCCGGCCTGATCGCCGTTACCCTGTGCGCGGCCAGTGCCGTGTACTTCCTGCGCCCGAACGAATCCGTCGCCAGCCCGGCGCTGGACAAGGCTCAATCGGCCAGCAAGCTGCAATCGCTGGCTGAGCTTGACGGTAAAGCACCGACCAACCGCAAGCTCGATGTGCAGACCTGGACCACCGCCGAAGGCGCCAAGGTGCTGTTCGTCGAAGCCCATGAATTGCCGATGTTCGACGTGCGCATCCTGTTCGCCGCCGGCAGCAGCCAGGACGGCAACGTGCCGGGACTGGCCTTGATGACCAATGCCATGCTCAACGAAGGCGTGCCGGGCAAGGACGTCAGCCAGATCGCCAGCGGCTTTGAAGGCCTGGGCGCCGACTTTGGCAATGGCGCCTACCGCGACATGGCCCTGGTGTCCCTGCGCAGCCTGAGCGACAGCGACAAGCGCGAGGCCGCACTGGCGCTGTTCGATGACGTGATCGGCAAGCCGACGTTCCCCGCCGATTCACTGGCGCGCATCAAGAACCAGATCCTGGCCGGCTTCGAATACCAGAAACAGAACCCCGCCAAGCTGGCGAGCATCGAGCTGTTCAAGCGCCTGTACGGCGACCACCCGTACGCACACCCAAGCGAAGGCACGCCTGAAAGCGTTCCGGCGATTACCGTGCAACAGATGCAGGCCTTCCACGCCAAGGCCTACGCGGCGGGCAATGCGGTGATCGCAGTGGTCGGCGACCTGACCCGTGCCGAAGCCGAAGCCATGACCGCCAAGGTTTCTGCCGCGCTGCCCAAGGGCCCGGCCCTGGCGAAGATTGCCCAGCCGACGGAGCCCAAGGCCGGCCTGAGCCGTATCGAGTTTCCCTCCAAGCAAACCCACCTGCTGTTCGCCCAGTTGGGCATCGACCGTGCAGACCCGGATTACGCAGCCTTGTCCCTGGGCAACCAGATTCTCGGCGGCGGAGGCTTCGGCACCCGCTTGATGAGCGAAGTGCGCGAAAAACGCGGGCTGACCTACGGCGTGTACTCCGGTTTCTCGCCGATGCAGGTGCGCGGCCCGTTCATGATCAACCTGCAGACCCGCGCCGAAATGAGCGGCGGCACCCTGCGCCTGGTCGAAGACGTGGTGGCTGACTACCTCAAAAACGGCCCCACCCAAAAAGAACTGGATGACGCCAAGCGCGAACTGGCCGGCAGCTTTCCGCTGTCCACCGCCAGCAACGCCGATATCGTCGGGCAGTTGGGGGCCATGGGTTTCTACAACCTGCCGCTGAGCTATCTGGAAGATTTCATGAAACAATCCCAGGCCCTGACCGTAGAGCAGGTCAAGGCTGCAATGAACAAACACTTGAGCGCCGACAAGATGGTCATCGTGACCGCCGGCCCGACGATTGCGCAAAAGCCACTACCGCCCCCCACTGATAAACCCGCCGAGCAGCCGCTCGGGGTTCCGGAGCATTAATGGCCAGTTCATCTCGCCCGAAAAAACCTGTCCACAACGTGCATAACGGTGTGGGCCAACTGCGCATCATTGGCGGTGAATGGGGCAGCCGCAAGCTGAGCTTCCCCGATGTCGTGGGCCTGCGCCCGACCCCGGATCGCGTGCGCGAAACCCTGTTCAACTGGCTGGCGCCGTACATCGGCGGCGCCAAGGTACTCGACCCGTTTGCCGGCAGTGGCGCGTTGTTCCTGGAGGCGCTGTCCCGTGGCGCAGCCCAGGCACAGGCGCTGGATGCGAGCAATGTGGCGGTGTCCAGCCTCAAGGAACACTTGGGTACCTTGCGCTGCACCAATGGCCAGGTCCAGACCGCCGACGCCTTGCGCTACCTGGAGACCCAGGCCGCCAGCGAATACGACGTGGTGTTCCTCGACCCACCGTTCAACCAGAACCTGCTGCCGACCGTGTGTGCGTTGCTGGAAGAACGCCAATGGCTGGCGCCGGATGCGTGGATCTACACTGAAAGCGAGACCGCGCCGTCGACGCTCGGCCTGCCGGGCAGCTGGCGCCTGCACCGGGAGCAGAAATCCGGGCGGGTGTATTACGCGCTGTGGCACCGCGCCCTGTAGGAGCGAGCTTGCTCGCCAAGGTCGAGCAGGCGGCACGGGCTGCCTGATAGCGCTGCGTCATCGTTAACGTTTTTCGCGAGCAAGCTCGCTCCTACGGGGGGCATGGCAAGCTCGTCCGGCAGCGAGTATTTCATGACTCCCTCTGTGGACCGCTTCAAACCCGCCTTCGGCCTCGGCAACCCCCACCTGCAAACACTGTGGGGGCCGCTGTGGCGCCCGACCACCCACATCGAGCGCCAACGCGAACGTCTGTGGCTGGAAGACGGCGACTTTCTCGACCTCGACTGGCATGGCCCCCACGACGTGCAAGCGCCGCTGGTGCTGGTGTTGCACGGGCTGACCGGTTCGTCCAATTCGCCTTACGTCGCCGGCCTGCAAAAAGTGCTCGCCGCGCAAGGCTGGGCCAGTGCGGCATTGAACTGGCGTGGCTGTTCGGGCGAGCCGAACCTGTTGGCTCGCAGCTATCACTCCGGTGCCAGCGAAGACCTGGCCGCAGCGATTGCTCATCTGCGCACCAAGCGACCTTTGGCGCCGCTGTATGCGGTGGGTTATTCCCTGGGCGGCAATGTGTTGCTCAAGCATTTGGGAGAAACCGGTGCGGCTTCGGGGCTGCAAGGCGCGGCCGCAGTGTCGGTGCCGTTTCGCCTGGACCAATGCGCGGATCGTATCGGGCTGGGGTTTTCGCGGGTGTATCAGAAGCATTTCATGCGCGAGATGCTGGCGTATATCCGCGTCAAGCAACGTCAGTTTCTGCAGGACGGTCGGCAAGACGGATTGAAAGCCCTGGAAGCTTTGGGCTCTCTGGAGAAGATGCGCACGTTCTGGGACTTCGATGGGCGAGTGACTGCGCCGTTGCATGGTTTCTTGAGTGCTGAGGATTACTATCGCCGCGCCTCCAGTCGCTACTACCTGGGCGCTATCCGCACACCAACACTGATCATCCAGGCGGCTGATGATCCGTTTGTGTTTGCCCACAGCCTGCCCGAAGCCAGTGAGCTATCAGACTGTACGGAGTTTGAGCTGTTGGCCAAGGGTGGGCATGTGGGGTTTGTAGAGGGTTCGCTGAAACGCCCCGGCTACTATCTGGAACGCCGCATCCCCCAGTGGTTACTGGCACAACATAGGTAAAATGTGGGAGGGGGCTTGCCCCCGATAGCGGTGTGCCAGTCAGTACATCTGTCACTGATCCACCGCCATCGGGGGCAAGCCCCCTCCCACACTTTGATTGGGTTCACAGGCCGATTGCTCAGTCGCCTGTTGCCACTTCCCGCTTGGGATCCGTAATCCACTCACTCCAAGACCCCGCATACAACTTGCCCAACGGATACCCCGCCAAGCTCAGCGCAAACAGGTTATGGCACGCCGTTACCCCCGAACCGCAATACGCCACCAATTCTTCCGGCGGGCGCCCCTGCAACTGCGCGGCAAAACGCTGCCTGAGCTGCTCGGCCGGCAAGAAACGACCATCACTGCCCAGGTTTTCATTGAAGGCCGCGCACTGCGCACCGGGAATATGCCCGGCAATCGGGTCGATGGGCTCTACTTCGCCACGAAAACGCGGCTGGGCGCGGGCGTCGATCAAGGTCAGGCCGGGCTGACCCAGGCGTTTTTGCACATGCTCGGCATCCAGCACCAGCCGGTTATCCGGCGTACCTGTGAAGGTGCCCGGCTCATTCACCGGCGCATCCAGGCTCAAGGGGAAACCGGCGCTGTGCCAGGCCTTGAGGCCACCATCGAGAATAAACACGCCATCACGCTTGCCCAGCCAGGTCAGCAGCCACCAGGCACGGGCGGCATAGGCACCGGGGCCGTCGTCATACAGCACCACATCGGTGTTGGCGCTGATGCCCCAGGCTTGCAGCTGTTCGGCGAAGGTGTCCGCCGCAGGCAAAGGATGACGGCCGGTCACACCCTTGATCACCTTGCCGCTGAGGTGGCGCTCCAGGTCGGCATATTGCGCCCCTTCGATATGCCCTTCGGCATAGCTGCACAGCCCGTAATCCGGGTCTTCCAGGGCAAAGCGGCAATCGAGGATCACCAGCCCTGCCAACTGCTGGCGCTCGGCCAACGCCTGGGGGCTGATCAATTGGGCAAGCGGCATGACTGACTCCTGTGCATACAAAGGGGAAAGGTCCTACTTCACTTCTTCCAGTGCCTGATTCAATGGCACGTAAAACTCTTTGAACAACGCATCCACCGCCGCCTTGGCCTGGGGCGTGACAAAACCCGCCTCCAACACCAGCACCTGGTATACCCCACGCTTTATCGCTTCGGCGCTCAAATGAGTGGAGTTTTCATTGGTGGTGCACAGGAACCGCACCCAGGAGGTGAGGATAATCCAGGCATTGAGGGTCAGGGCTTCGGTTTGCACCGGGTCCATTGTGAGAATGCCGGCGTCGACAAAGCCCTGGTAGATCGCCCCGCCCTGAATCAGGCAGCGCTGGGAAAACCGTCTATAGCCGGTGGCCAGCTCCGGGTCGCTTTCCAATAAGTGTTCGAGGTCGCGGTGCAGGAAGCGGTAGCGCCACATGCCGGCCAGTACGGCCTGCAGGTAGAAACGCTTGTCTTGCACCCTCATCGCGCGCCCTTGGGGCGGGCGCAGGAAACTGTCCACCAACGCTTCGTATTCGCGGAAAAGCACGGCGATGATCGCCTGCTTATTGGGGAAGTGGTAGTACAGGTTGCCCGGGGAAATTTCCATATGGGCGGCGATATGGTTCGTGCTGACACTGCGCTCGCCCTGCTGGTTAAAAAGCTCCAGGCTGGTTTGCACAATGCGCTCGCTGGTCTTTACTCGTGGTGCCATAGGGATCAGCTTCCAAACACGGGATGGGGCATCTTACGGCCTATGCCGGTCAGGTTAAATCCAGATGTTACTGCAATGTTTATTTGACAATTTAGAGTAATGACTCTAAAAATCCAGGCAGACCTATAACAATCGGGATCGCGCCATGTCTGCCAACGTTGCCTACCTGCCAGAATCCCAGGCGCTGGATCATCTCCAGGACCTGTTCGAAGCGCAACGTCGCGCCTACGCCGCCAACCCGATGCCGCCGGCCGCGCAACGCCGCCAATGGCTCAAGGCCCTGCGCGATGTGCTCAGCAACGAACGCCAGGCGCTGATCAATGCGATCAGTCAGGACTTCAGCCATCGCAGCGCGGACGAAACCCTGTTCGCCGAGCTGATGCCCAGCCTGCAGGGTATTCACTACGCCAGCAAGCACCTCAAAGGTTGGATGAAACCTTCCCGCCGCGCTGTAGGCATTGCCTTTCAACCCGCGTCGGCCAAAGTCATCTACCAGCCGCTGGGTGTGGTCGGCGTCATCGTGCCGTGGAACTACCCGCTGTACCTGGCCGTCGGCCCGCTGGTCGGCGCCTTGGCCGCCGGTAACCGGGTGATGCTCAAGCTCAGCGAGTCCACGCCGGCCACCGGCGAACTGCTCAAGGCATTGCTGGCGAAAATCTTCCCCGAGGACCTGGTGTGCGTTGTGCTCGGCGAAGCCGAAGTCGGCATGGCGTTTTCCACGTTGCGCTTCGATCATTTGCTGTTCACCGGGGCCACCAGCATCGGCAGGCATGTGATGCGTGCGGCCGCCGAACACCTCACGCCGGTCACTCTGGAGCTGGGCGGCAAATCGCCAGCCATCGTCTCCGCCGATGTGCCGCTCAAGGATGCTGCCGAGCGTATCGCCTTCGGCAAGGCGTTGAACGCCGGGCAAACCTGCGTGGCACCCGACTATGTGCTGGTACCGGAGGATCGTGTGGACGGCTTCGTCGAGGCTTACTCCGAGGCGATTCGCGGGTTCTATCCGACCCTGACCGACAACCCGGACTACACGGCCATCATCAACGAGCGGCAACTGGCCAGGCTCAATGCCTACGCCAAGGACGCCACTGACAAAGGCGCCACCCTGATTGCGCTGCACGACCAGGGCCAGGCACGGCGCATGCCTCACAGCCTGCTGCTGAACGTGAGTGACGAGATGAAGGTGATGCAGGATGAGATCTTTGGTCCGCTGTTGCCGATCGTGCCCTATCGCGGCATTGATGAGGCCTTTGCCTACATCAACCAGCGCCCGCGTCCACTGGCCCTGTATTACTTCGGCTACAACAAGCGCGAACAGGACCGTGTGCTCCACGAGACCCACTCCGGCGGCGTGTGCCTGAACGACACCCTGCTGCAGGTGGCCCAGGATGACCTGCCGTTTGGTGGCATCGGCCCCTCCGGCATGGGCCATTACCACGGTCGCGAAGGTTTCCTGACATTCAGCAAGGCCAAGGGCGTACTGGTCAAACAGCGTCTGAACGCGGCGAAGTTGATCTACCCGCCCTACGGGAAATCCATCCAGACGTTGATCCAGAAGCTGTTTATCCGCTGAAAACCGCCACCACCGGGACAATAAAGACAATGAATCCCAGCCTGACTGAAACACCTGCGCTGTCGCGGCGCGGCGTCTTGAAAATCGGCCTGTGCGCCAGCGCCTTCCTGGCGACCGCCGGGCTGGGCGCCAGCCTCAGCGGTTGCTCGAGCAGCACGCCGGCCAGCGGCTTTGCGATGTTGCGCGCCAGTGACTTGCCGTTCCTGCGCGCGGTCATCCCGGTGCTGCTGGAAGGCGCAGCCAGCGCGCAGGTCGTCAGCGCCGGGTTGGAAGACACCCTGAAAAAGCTCGACTACAGCCTTCAGCACCTGTCGCCGGAGATGTTCAAGCTCACCCAACAGCTGTTCGACGTGTTGAGCCTGGGCATTACCCGAGGACCGTTGACCGGCATCTGGGGCAGTTGGGAAAACGCCGGCAGCGAGCAGATCCGCAACTTCCTGCACCGCTGGGAAAACAGCTACCTGAACCTGCTGCGCATGGGCCAGGGCTCGCTGCTCAAGCTGGTGATCATGGCCTGGTACTTCCGGCCCGAGTCCTGGGCCCATTGCGGCTACCCCGGCCCGCCGAAGATCTGATCTGCATCCCTCACAATAAAAAAGAGACGACCCTGATGCCCGTACCCGATCTGTTCCGCGACGGCCTGGCCCGTGGCTGGAAAACCCACAATGGCGCCGCCCTCGACAGCGACCTGACCCTGGAAGCCGACGTGGCCATCATCGGCAGCGGCGCCGGTGGCGGCACCACCGCGGAAATTCTCAGCGCCGCCGGCTACAAGGTGCTGTTGATCGAAGAAGGCCCACTCAAGACCAGCAGCGATTTCAAGCTGCTGGAAGACGAAGCCTATGCCAGCCTGTACCAGGAAGGGATCGGGCGCATGAGCAAGGACGGTGCGATTACCATCCTGCAGGGCCGGGCAGTGGGCGGCACCACGCTGATCAACTGGACCTCCAGCTTCCGCACCCCCGATGCCACCCTCGCCCACTGGGCCAGCGAATATGCGGTGAAGGGCCATAGCAGCGCCGAAATGGCGCCGTGGTTCGAGACCATGGAACAGCGCCTGGGCATTGCGCCGTGGGCCCTGCCGCCGAACGCCAACAACGACGTGATCCGCAAAGGCTGCGAAAAGCTCGGCTACAGCTGGCACGTGATCCCGCGCAATGTGCGCGGCTGCTTTAATTTGGGTTATTGCGGCATGGGTTGCCCGGTCAACGCCAAGCAGTCGATGCTGGTGACCACCATCCCCGCCACCCTGGACAAAGGCGGCGAGCTGCTCTACCTGGCCCGAGCCGAGCGCCTCAACTACAGCGGCGACACGATCAGCAGCCTGGAATGCGTGGCCATGGACGCACGCTGCGTAGCGCCTACCGGCCGCACGATCACCGTGAAAGCCAGGCATTACGTACTCTCGGGCGGCGGCATCAACAGCCCGGCACTGCTGATGCGCTCGAACGCGCCCGACCCGCATTCACGGCTGGGCAAGCGCACCTTCCTGCACCTGGTGAACTTCTCCGCCGGGGTGTTCGACGAGGTGATCAATCCATTCTACGGGGCGCCGCAGTCGATCTATTCCGACCACTTCCAGTGGCAGGACGGCACTACCGGCAAAATGTCCTACAAGCTAGAAGCACCACCCTTGCATCCAGGGCTGGCGAGTACCTTGTTTGGCGGCTACGGGGCGCAGAATGCCTTGGACATGAGCCGATTGCCCCACACCCACGCCATGCTCGCGCTGTTGCGCGACGGGTTTCACCCCGACAGCCCTGGCGGCGCAGTGGAACTGCGCGGTGACGGTACGCCGGTGCTCGACTATCAGGTCTCGCCCTATGCCTGGGACGGCCTGCGCCGGGCCTTTCACAGCATGGCCGAGATTCAGTTCGCGGCGGGTGCCACCTCGGTCAAGCCCCTGCACCACGACGCCCGCTACGTGAACACCTTGGCCGAGGCGCGCAGCGTAATTGATGGGTTGAACCTCCAATTGCATCGGACTACCCTGGGCAGCGCCCATGTGATGGGCGGTTGCGCCATGGGCGAAGACCCGAAAAACGCGGTGGCCGACAGCCTTGGGCGCCACCACCAATTGCGCAACCTGTCGATTCACGACGGCTCGCTGTTTCCTACCAGCATTGGGGCAAATCCCCAGTTGTCGGTGTATGGATTGAGCGCCCAACTGGCGTCAGCCTTGGCCGAACGTCTGAAAACAGCGTGAAAAACCGTTCGATTCACGGCATTTATCTCCATAAGTCGACTTGGCCGACCGGGATGGCTGCGATACCATCCGATTCCCCAACGGACTCCGCCAGGACGACGCGATGAACCGAGTGTTGTACCCAGGTACCTTCGACCCGATTACCAAAGGCCATGGCGATCTGGTCGAACGCGCCTCTCGCCTGTTCGACCATGTGATCATCGCGGTTGCCGCCAGCCCCAAGAAAAACCCGTTGTTTCCCCTGGAGCAACGCGTGGAGCTGGCACGTGAAGTCACCCGGCACCTGCCTAATGTGGAAGTGGTGGGCTTTTCGACACTGCTGGCGCACTTTGCCAAGGAGCAGAACGCCAATGTGTTCCTGCGTGGCCTGCGCGCGGTGTCGGATTTCGAATATGAATTCCAGCTGGCCAACATGAACCGCCAATTGGCGCCGGACGTGGAAAGCCTGTTCCTCACGCCGTCGGAACGTTATTCGTTCATTTCCTCGACGTTGGTGCGCGAAATCGCCGCTTTGGGCGGAGATATCACCAAGTTCGTGCACCCGGCCGTGGCGGACGCGCTCACCCTGCGCTTCAAGAAGTAAGACCGCTCACTCGGCGCCCGCTCGCACTGCGGGCGCCAATGCGGCACAATTGCGCGCATTCGTTTTCAATGCCCTGGCTGACAGCCCTGGCAGGAGTTTTCATGTCCCTGATCATCACCGACGATTGCATCAATTGCGACGTCTGCGAACCCGAGTGCCCGAACGCTGCGATTTCCCAGGGTGAAGAGATCTATGTGATCGATCCCAACCTGTGCACGCAATGTGTCGGCCACTACGACGAACCCCAGTGCCAGCAGGTGTGCCCGGTGGATTGCATTCCGCTGGATGAGGCGCATCCGGAGACTGAAGAGCAGTTGATGGAGAAGTATCGGAAGATTACCGGTAAGGATTGAGGTTCTTTAGCGCCTGTAAAGGCCTCATCGGGGGCAAGCCCCCTCCCACACTTTGATTTGTGAATACATTCAAAATGTGGGAGGGGCGGTGCGACGATTCGACTTGCCCCCGATGGCTATAGCAGCCCTTACACAGTAATCAGCTCTGACACTTGGGACAAAACACACTCGCCCGCTGCCCCAGCAGCACATTGCGCAACTCGGTCCCGCAGACCTTGCACGCCTCGCCGCCTCGGCCATACACGAACAGTTCCTGCTGGAAATACCCCGGCTGCCCGTCGCCGCCGATAAAATCGCGCAGGGTGGTACCGCCCCGCTCGATCGCCGCAGCCAGCACGCGCTTGATTTCGATCGCCAGCCTCAGGTAGCGCGCCCGCGATATACCGCCCGCCGCACGACGCGGATCGATCCCCGCCGCAAACAGCGCTTCGGTCGCATAGATATTGCCCACGCCCACCACCACGGCGTTATCCATGATGAACGGCTTCACTGCCATCGACCGTCCACGGGACTGCTGGAACAAGCGTTCGCCATCAAACAGCGCGGTCAACGGCTCGGGCCCCAGGCGGATCAGCAGCTCGTGGTTGTGCGGGTCCTGGCTCCAGAGCATTGCGCCGAAACGCCGGGGGTCGGTGTAGCGCAGGGCCAGGCCGGATTCCAGCTCGATGTCCACATGCTCATGCTTGGCCGCAGGCATGCCCACTTCCACCAGGCGCAGGTTGCCCGACATGCCCAGGTGGCTGATCAAGGTGCCCACTTCGGCGTTGATCAACAGGTACTTGGCGCGCCGCTCCACCAGCACGATGCGCTGCCCGGACAGGCGCACATCAAGGTCTTCGGGGATCGGCCAGCGCAGGCGACGCTCACGCACCACCACACGGCTGACGCGCTGGCCCTCCAGGTGAGGGGCAATCCCGCGCCGGGTGGTTTCGACTTCTGGTAACTCAGGCATGTGTACCTCGGGAAGAAAGGCTCAGTGCGCGCCCAGTTCGCGGATCGACAACTTCATGCTTTCGAAGTCGTAGTCCGACAGACCCACGTAATCGAGCACCAGAGGGCTGATCGCATCCCACTCATGGTCAACGGCCTGGTTGCCCAGCACGCGATAGGACGAACAGATGTGTTCGGCCATTTTCAGGATCGCCAGCAGGTTCTTGAGGACGGGGTTGCGCGACGACTCATCGCTGAAAATCGCCAGGGCGTTGTGGTGATTGGCGATGGCGTCAGTGACATGCTCCGGCAGGCGCCAGGACTTGGCGGTGTAGTAACCCACCACGGCATGGTTGGTGTTGAACGCGTTGTTCTCGGTGTCGACCACGCGGCAATCCGGGCCGGCATTGGCGTACGCCTGCTCCAGCACCGTCATGTAGTTCGGGAACCGCTTGAGCATCAGCGGCACGCCGCAATCGTGAAACAGGCCCAGGGCATAGGCCTCGTCAACCGTCTGGGAGCCGGTGCGCTTGGCCAGGCTCAGGCACGTCATGGCCACATCCTGGGCGGTGTCCCAGAAGCGGTTGAGCGTGACGATGGTGTCGTCGCTCATCTCGCCCTTGATCGACAGCGCATTGATCAGGTTGATGACCGAGCGGCTGCCCAACAGGTTCACCGCGCGCTGAATCGAGGCGATCTTGTTGCTCAGGCCGTAATACGGCGAGTTGACGATCTTCAGTAATGCGCCGGACAGGCCCGGGTCCTGGGCGATCAACCGGGCGATCACTTCCAGGTCCGGGTCGGGCATGTACTGCTCCATCTGCAAATCCACCATGATTTGCGGCTGGGGCGGTACGCTGATGCCTTGCAGGACCTGCTGGATCTGTTCGGCGGAAAGCTCTTGGGACATAAGTACACACTCTGGGCTAGGTGTGGATTCTACCCTTTAAGCAGACCGGGCCGACACCCAAATGCCCGATTGAAACTCGATCAAATGTGGGAGGGGGCTTGCCCCCGATTGCGGTATATCAGTGAAAGATGAGCTGACTGACCCACCGCTATCGGGGGCAAGCCCCCTCCCACATGTCCGGCGGCGCCGCCAAGCAATGCACAACACGGTATACTCCCGCTCTTTTTTCCGGAGCGACGTCATGTCCCTGCCAAGCCTGCGTCTCAAAGCCAACGCCGATCGTCGTTTGCGCAACGGCCACCTGTGGGTCTACAGCAACGAAATCGACGTGGCCGCCACCCCACTCCACGGCTTCCAGGCAGGCGACCAGGCTATCCTGGAAGCGGCCGGCGGCAAGACCCTGGGCATCGTGGCCATGAGCCCGAACAACCTGATCTGCGCCCGCCTGCTGTCGCGCGACATCAAGTTGCCGTTGGACAAGTCGCTGCTGGTGCACCGCCTGAACGTCGCCCTGTCCCTGCGCGAGCGCCTGTTCGACAAGCCGTTCTACCGCCTGGTCTATGGCGATTCCGACCTGCTGCCGGGCCTGGTGGTCGACCGTTTCGGCGATATCCTGGTGGTGCAGATCGCCTCGGCGACCATGGAAGCCCATAAAGAAGACGTGATCGCTGCCCTGACCCAGGTGCTCAAGCCCAGCGGCATCCTGTTCAAGAACGACTCCGCCGCGCGCGACGCCGAAGGCCTCAACCGCTATGTCGAAACCGTATTCGGCCTGGTGCCGGAATGGGTGGCGCTGGAAGAAAACGGCGTGAAATTCGAAGCCCCGGTGATCCAGGGCCAGAAAACCGGCTGGTTCTACGACCACCGCATGAACCGCGCACGCCTGGCGCCGTATGCCAAAGGCAAGCGCGTTCTGGACCTGTACAGCTACATCGGCGGCTGGGGCGTGCAAGCCGCCGCTTTCGGCGCCAGTGAAGTGTTCTGCGTCGACGCGTCGGCCTTCGCCCTCGACGGCGTGGAGCGCAACGCCGCGCTCAACGGCGTGGCCGAGAAGATGACCTGCATCGAAGGCGACGTCTTCGAAGCGTTGAAAGAACTGAAAGCCAGCGAAGAACGCTTTGACGTGATCGTCGCCGACCCACCGGCCTTCATCAAACGCAAAAAAGACATGAAAAACGGCGAAGGCGCCTACCGCCGCCTGAACGAGCAGGCCATGCGCCTGCTCAGCAAGGACGGCATCCTCGTCAGCGCCTCGTGCTCCATGCACCTGCCCGAAGACGACCTGCAAAACATCCTGCTCACCAGCGCTCGCCACCTGGACCGCAACATCCAGATGCTCGAACGCGGCGGCCAGGGCCCGGATCATCCGGTGCACCCGGCGATTGTCGAGACGCGGTATATCAAGAGCATTACGTGCCGTTTGTTGCCCAATAGCTAAACCGACCACCTTGTAGGAGCGAGCTTGCTCGCGAAGAACGAATAGACGCCACGGGCTACCTGATAGCGCTGCGTTATCGTTGACGTTCTTCGCGAGCAAGCTCGCTCCTACAGGTAGAGGTGTCTTATAGCCAGATGGCGTCCCATAGCGGGTATTGGCCAATGTGCTCGACCAAGCCCGCGCGCAGTGGGTTTGCGACGATGTAGCGAGCCATTGCCTTCAAGTCCTCCTCACGACGCAGCGCCCTGTCGAAATAGCCTTTTTGCCAAAGCACTCCGAAGGACTGTCTTGCCTTATTGACTGCACGGGCACTTCGCGATTTGGTTCGCTGCATGAGCCTGGGCAAATCGCCGTTGTGCAACTCCACCAGCCAGTGGAAATGGTCGGGCATGACCACCCAGGCCAGTGACGTTGCATCTCCATCTTCCTCAGCCTTTCTGAATTCGCGGACCAGCAAGCGACCGATAAGCCAGTCTTGAAAAATGCGTTGCCGTTGATGGGTAACAGCCGTTAGCAAGTAGATACGACCCGACTCTGAATAGCGCGCCTTGCGCAGCCGATAAGCATTTTGCTGAGTGGACATTCCTTCGTCCTCTTCTGTGATTGGAAGAGAAACGGTAGGAGCTGAAACGCCAATCAGCCCTCAAACAATTGTTCTGGATATGTCCGTCCTTGTAGGAGCGAGCTTGCTCGCGAAAAACAAATAGACGCCACCGGCTACCTGATAGCGCCGCGTTATCGTTGACGATCTTCACGAGCAAGCTCGCTCCTACAGGTAGACGGCCATTCCCTCCAGCCGCCAGCGGTGTAGAATCGGCCCTATTCATCGCCAGTCATCCCCCGGCGGGTTTATGAGCTCGAGGCCCAAGCACGCGGCGATCCCGCGACGCGAGTGGCAACTTCCGGACACACGGCCATTTTCTGAGTGTTCCAGACGTCAATAGAAGCTCACTCCCCTTTAGCACCTGATTAGTAAGTGATTAGCCGCCCGGAGTGCTCCAATGCCTGATTACCGCTCGAAAACATCCACCCACGGCCGCAACATGGCCGGCGCGCGCGCATTGTGGCGTGCCACGGGGATGAAAGATGACGACTTCAAGAAGCCGATCATCGCGATTGCCAACTCGTTTACCCAGTTCGTACCCGGCCACGTCCACCTCAAGGACCTGGGCCAACTGGTCGCCCGCGAGATCGAACGCGCCGGCGGCGTGGCCAAGGAATTCAATACCATCGCCGTGGATGACGGCATCGCCATGGGCCATGACGGCATGCTGTATTCGCTGCCGAGCCGCGAGATCATCGCCGACTCCGTGGAGTACATGGTCAACGCCCACTGCGCCGACGCCATTGTGTGCATCTCCAACTGCGACAAGATCACCCCCGGCATGCTGATGGCCGCCCTGCGCCTGAACATTCCGGTGATCTTCGTCTCCGGCGGCCCGATGGAAGCCGGCAAGACCAAGCTTGCCTCACATGGCCTGGACCTGGTCGACGCCATGGTCATCGCCGCCGATTCCAGCGCGTCTGACGAGAAGGTCGCGGAATACGAGCGCAGCGCTTGCCCGACCTGCGGTTCGTGCTCCGGCATGTTCACCGCCAACTCGATGAACTGCCTGGTGGAAGCCCTGGGCCTGGCCTTGCCGGGCAACGGTTCCACACTGGCCACCCACAGCGACCGCGAGCAGCTGTTCCTGCAGGCCGGCCGCACCATCGTCGAGCTGTGCAAGCGTTACTACACCGAGAATGATGAGTCGGTGTTGCCGCGCAATATCGCCAACTTCAAGGCGTTCGAGAACGCCATGACCCTGGACATCGCCATGGGCGGTTCCACCAATACCATCCTGCATTTGCTGGCCGCCGCCCAGGAAGCCGAGATCGACTTCGACCTGCGCGACATCGACCGCCTGTCACGCCACGTGCCGCAGCTGTGCAAGGTCGCGCCGAACATCCAGAAGTACCACATGGAAGACGTGCACCGCGCCGGCGGGATCTTCTCGATCCTCGGCTCCCTGGCGCGTGGCGGCCTGTTGCACACTGACCTGCCGACCGTGCACAGCAAATCCCTGGCCGAAGGCATCGCCAAGTGGGACATCACCCAGACTGACGACGAAGCGGTGCATCACTTCTTCAAAGCCGGCCCGGCGGGTATCCCGACCCAGACCGCGTTCAGCCAGTCGACCCGTTGGGACACTCTGGACGACGACCGTGAAAACGGCTGCATCCGCAGCGTCGAGCACGCCTACTCGCAAGAAGGCGGCCTGGCCGTGCTGTACGGCAACATCGCCCTCGACGGTTGCGTGGTGAAAACCGCCGGTGTGGATGAATCCATCCACGTCTTCGAAGGCCGCGCCAAGATCTACGAAAGCCAGGACAGCTCGGTACGCGGCATCCTCGCCGACGAAGTGAAAGAAGGCGACATCGTGATCATCCGCTACGAAGGCCCGAAAGGCGGCCCGGGTATGCAGGAAATGCTCTACCCCACGTCGTACCTCAAGTCCAAAGGCCTGGGCAAGGCCTGCGCCCTGCTCACCGACGGCCGCTTCTCCGGCGGCACATCGGGCCTGTCCATCGGCCACGCTTCGCCGGAAGCTGCTGCCGGTGGCGCGATTGGTCTGGTACAGGATGGCGACAAGGTGCTGATCGACATCCCGAACCGCTCGATCAACCTGTTGGTCAGCGATGAAGAACTGGCGGCACGTCGGGTCGAGCAGGACAAGAAGGGCTGGAAACCGGTGGAGAAACGTCCACGCAAGGTGACCACTGCGTTGAAGGCGTATGCGCTGCTGGCGACCAGTGCCGACAAGGGCGCCGTGCGTAACAAGGCGATGCTGGATGGGCTGTAAGTCTAATCTGCCTTCGCTCTATCGCTGCCCTTGAAAAATGCCCCGTACCCACGGGGCATTTTTTTACCCCGCCTGACGCGCCGCGTCCCTTGCACTGCCATCTGGAACCCTTTTACCGAATCGCCCACCAAGCGAGACGATCGATTTAACCAAAGGGTGGTGCGATGAAGATATCGGACGGCATTCCTCCAGCAGAATTTCGGGCCCGGGACTATGCCCCCTCTGCACCTCAGCGCTCTGAAAACAGCACCAGGCGTTTACGTCCTGACGAAATGGCCAATACCTTGCTCGGCAAAACCATAAGCCCTGAAACTGCGTTTCGGATGAGGGAAATGGTCACGGTGGACAGCCGAGGCATGATCACTAAAGTTCAACCCAGGCACTTGTCCAACAGCAACTTTACAGACATCTCCAATTCAATCACCGCGCCACTGACTCAGCGACCACAGCCTGCGCAAGAGCTGATAAGGACGCCCAAGGAAGTGCTGTTGGCGTTGACCCTTGCGATTGCAGAGTCGGAGCTGGATACCTCGATCAAAACGCCCATCATCGAGCGCCTTAAAGTAAGCTGGCTGGATAACAGGAGTTCAAGAGACATTACGCAAAACCTTATAACGCAGCTTCAGCGCGACCTGTCATTCGAACCGGAAAAAAACCAGGCGTTACTGTCGAGAATAGAGGACATATCAAACACCCTGGAGAAGGAATTTTATATTACCAAACGCAATGACAATTACTATGGACGGCTTTTCGACACTGCGTTTTCAGAATATGTAATTAACAATCCCACGGCACAATCGCACCACATCAACGAATTGCTGACGCAAAAACTTCTAGCGGACTTCAATAGTTACCCACCTGCCATGCAACTCGCGCTGTGCGCGGAAATCCATCAGAGGATGCGCGACGACCCACCCGGATGGCGCGAACAGATCAAGGAAACTCAAGAATTCCTGCGAGCCTTCGATACGCAAAAATTTACCGCCATGCTGCAAAGTCGCGACCCTTATGCGATTCCATTGACCTTGTCGCTGGCAGTGAAATATATGTTGGTGGCCCCGAATTTACGGCCACTGGCGGAGGTGGCAACGCAGCACTATATCGATGTCATCGAGAACCAGCGAGAGCGGATTGAATCTCTCGAAAACAGCAACTTTCGCAGCGATCGATACGGGCTATTGCTACCTTATCAGTCAGCACCACAGCAACCGACCCGCCTGCTGGGCACCAAGGGCATCAGGCCGATTGACTGCTACCAACTTACCACACAGAAAATAACTCCACACAATCGAGCCGCGCTGCACGCTGAGCGTGCAATAGGCACCGGCATGTCCGGCAGCACCAACGTGTTGAACTATTTATTTAAAAGTCTGACCGAGGAAGGCAAGGTATTTTCCATGGAGCATGCGAAAACCCTGACGGCGGCCTATCTCACCTTCAGCGGAGGCCACTCGCTTAACGAAGCCTATACGGTGTTTTCGTATAACGATCAAAAAAACTTCACGCCTCTATTGTTTAATCAACTGGCAGGCGCGGACCAATATAACGCCGCCGCAGTAGAATACGCTTATCAAAGAGTGCTTGATGCCTGCAAATTGTTGAACACTTCACGCTCGGGGCATTGATTTTATAGATACTTTTTAAATCCCCAACACTGAATTGCCTGAAAAATCAGGGAAGGACGTAAACCGCCATCTGTAGGAGCGAGCTTGCTCGCGAAAGACGTCAACGACAACGCGCGCTTCCTGACTGAACGCGGTGCCTGTGAGCTTTTCGCGAGCAAGAGCTAGGCACCCCCCCTCGCTCCTACAAAAGCGTTATCAGGGCAAGCCCCCTCCCACATTTTTTACTGCATCCAGCCTGTTACTGGATATCTTCCGGCTTGACGATCACCCAGTTCTTGTCCGCCGTCACCGGCAACCCTTCCTTGGCCTGCGCCGCCGCGTGCTTGGCGATCATGCCATTAAGCTGGGTCATGTATTTGTCCTTGCGGTTGATCCACAGGTGAATGCCGCCCTTGGCCACATCCACGTCATGAAACAGCATGTAGCCGTCGCTGGTGGGCGTGTCGCCGCCGACGATCACTGGTTTTTTCCATTCGTCGATATAGGTGAGGATCGCCGCGTGCTTGCCGGCCATCCAGGTCGCCGGGGTCCACAGATACGGGGTCAGTTCCAGGCCGAGGTTGGCCTTCTCGTCATACTTGCCGGCGGCAATCTGTTTGCGCGCGGTGGTCAGTTCGCCTGTGTTGCGGTCCTTGAGCAGGGTGGTTACGCCGATCACATTCTCGGGTTTGACGTTGTAGCCGTACTTCGGATCGGCGGCGACCATGCGCACCAGTTCCTCGGAGGCGGCGGTCATCACGTACACCTCGATGCCGTTTTCCATCAGCTTGTTGTACAGCTCGGCCTGGCCGGTGAAGATTTTCGGTGGCTGCACCTCGGACTTTTTCACCGTATCGCCTTCAAAATAGCTGACGGGAACGGGTTTGCCGGAGGCCATCAATTCGTCGACCTGGACCTTGAGTTCCTTGAGCGTAAACCCGGAAAACACCTGGGCCACCCACGGGTAGCACACCATGTCGTCCACTTCGCAGAGGCGATAGTAGTAACTGAACAGGCTTTCCTTATGGTCGGCGGTGTCTTTGAACGGCATCAGCTTGAGCGACGGATCGAGGCTGTCGCGGGTGATCAGGCCCTTGTGTTCCATGTACGGCAGCAAGGACTCTTCAAGGTCGTAGCGGTAGCTGGTGTTGTCCATGTCGAACACCGCGAAGTTACCCTTGTTGGCGTTGGCGGCGATCATCTCGTTCAACTGTTTGGCGGCAGGCGCCGGCCAGTGTTTCAACTCGGTGGCGGCGAATACCTGGCTGGCGAGTCCGAGGCAAAGCGCGGCGGCAAGCAATTTCGGCGCAAGCTTCATAAGCGTTTCTTCCTGAGTGAAAAACATCGACGCTAACAAATCCCTGTGACAGTTCCCGTGTCGAGCCCGACCGTGTGCATCCTGATCCCGCCACGGTCGTACGTCAGAGCGTCAAGCGCTTATTCCAAAAACGACAGTCACCATTCCATATCGGTATTAAATCAATATATTTCAAGCTGTTAGGCTTCCCGGTTCGCAATCGCAGGCTCGCGCGATTGGCTGCCTTCTCAACGGAGCTTCAATGAATCTTCCCCTGATTCTCAACTTACTGGTGTTCGTGGCCCTGTTGCTGGGCCTGGCACAAACCCGCCGTACGAACTGGAGCCTGGCCAAGAAGGTCCTGTTCGCCCTGGTGCTTGGCGTGGTGTTCGGTGTGGTGCTGCACGCCATCTACGGGGCCGGTCACCCGGTACTCAAGGCCTCCATCGGCTGGTTTGACCTGGTCGGCAACGGCTATGTGCAACTGCTGCAAATGATCGTGATCCCGCTGGTGTTCGCCTCGATCCTCAGTGCCGTGGCGCGCCTGCACAACGCCTCGTCCCTGGGCAAGATCAGCTTCCTGACCATCGGCACTTTGCTGTTCACCACCGCGATCGCGGCGCTGATCGGTATCGGCCTGACCAACCTGTTCGGCCTCACCGCCGAAGGGCTGGTCGCCGGCACCCAGGAAATGGCGCGCCTGCAAGTGATCCAGAACGATTACGCGGGCAAGGTCGCCGACCTGAATATCCCGCAATTGCTGCTGTCGTTCGTGCCGGCCAACCCGTTCGCCGACCTGGCCCGGGCCAAGCCGACGTCGATCATCAGCGTGGTGATTTTCGCCGCGTTCCTGGGGGTTGCCGCGCTGCAACTGCTCAAGGACGACGTGGAAAAAGGCCAGAAGGTGCTCAACGCCATCGACACCCTGCAAGCCTGGGTGATGCGCCTGGTGCGCCTGGTCATGAAACTGACCCCGTACGGTGTCCTGGCGCTGATGACCAAGGTGGTTGCCAGCTCCAACCTGCAGGACATCATCAAGCTCGGCAGCTTTGTCGTGGTGTCGTACCTGGCCCTGGGCCTGATGTTTGTGGTACATGGCCTGTTGCTGTCGCTGGCCGGGGTCAATCCGCTGCGCTTCTTCCGCAAGGTCTGGCCGGTACTGACCTTTGCCTTCACCAGCCGCTCCAGCGCCGCCTCGATCCCCTTGAGTATTGAAGCGCAGACCCGCCGCCTGGGTATCCCGCAGTCCATTGCCGGTTTCGCCGCTTCGTTTGGCGCGACCATCGGCCAGAACGGCTGTGCAGGGCTCTATCCGGCGATGTTGGCGGTGATGGTCGCGCCGACTGTCGGCATCAACCCGCTGGACCCGCTGTGGATCGCGACACTGGTAGCGATTGTGACCCTGAGCTCGGCCGGTGTGGCGGGTGTGGGCGGTGGTGCGACTTTCGCGGCATTGATCGTGCTGCCGGCCATGGGCTTGCCGGTGTCACTGGTGGCGCTGCTGATTTCCGTGGAGCCGCTGATCGACATGGGCCGTACGGCGCTGAACGTGAATGGCTCGATGACGGCGGGGGCGATTACCAGCCAGATCATGGGGCAGACGGACAAGGCGCTGCTCGAGGCCGATGAGCATGCTGAGTTAGCGCAGGTCTGATAGAGCGCTATCGGGGGCAAGCCCCCTCCCACATGTTGATGTGTGAATACATTCAAGTGTGGGAGGGGGCCTGCCCCCGATGCTTTTAAGCTTTCTCCCAGACTTCAAAGTTGTAAGCCGGTTTATCCCCTTCGGCTGGGTTCTCCACATTCGACACCAGCCTCCACTGGTTCGCATCAAACGCCGGAAACCACGCATCTCCCTCCGGGCTCAACGCCACCCGGGTCAGGTACAGGCGATCCGCCTGCTCCAGCCCCTGGGCATACAACTGCGCGCCGCCGATCAACATCAGCTCGTCCACGCCCTGGGCCTTGGCCCACTCCTCCGCGCGCGCTATCGCCGCCTCCAGTGACGCAAATACTTGCGCACCTTCGAGCACTAGGTCGGTCTGACGACTGACCACAATGTTCAGCCGCCCCGGCAACGGTCGGCCCAGGGAATCCCAGGTCTTGCGCCCCATGATGATCGGCTTGCCCAGGGTGGTGGCCTTGAAATACTTGAAATCCCCCGGCAAATGCCAGGGCATGCTGTTGTCGACGCCGATCACGCGGTTTTCACCGAGGGCTGCGATCAGGCTTAAAGGGAGAGTTTTTTTCATGGTCACGAGAATACCAGAGCTGCGAGTCAGCAGTTATGCTCCAACCTCACGAACACAACAGGATGGCGCGTGACTGCACTGAACCCGCTGCACAACCTCTGGCTGACCGAAACCGTACGCCTGCGCGAAGAACACGCAGGCCCTCTGGAAGATCTCGAAGCCAACCGCCTGGCCCGCACGGCCGGTGGCGACCTGCCGACGCGCATCGTGCATCGCGCGCTGCACCTGGCCGAACGCGATGGCCTGACCGGCGCCCTCACACGCTGGCTGCAAGGCGCACGCCTGGCCCTGGTGCTGCTGGCGATCGTCGCGATTATCAGCGGCGCCGGCCTGGCGTTTGCCGCCCTGGGCAACGGCCTCGCCCCGGTCAATGTGTTCTGGGCCCTGGGCAGCCTGCTCGGCCTGAACCTGATCCTGCTGCTCGGTTGGGCCCTGGGGCTGGTGTTTGCCGGCGAACACAGTGCCAGCCTCGGTCGCCTGTGGCTGTGGCTCAGTGAAAAACTCGCCCGCGACGCCAAGGCCGCGCAACTGGCGCCGGCACTGCTGCTGTTGCTACAGCGCCAGAAGCTCAATCGCTGGGCAGTCGGCGTGCTGGTCAACAGCCTGTGGTCACTGGCGTTGCTCAGCGCCATGCTGATGTTGCTGATGCTGCTCGCCACCCGACGTTACGGCTTTGTGTGGGAAACCACCATCCTCGGTGCCGACACCTTCATCGCCGTCACCCAGGCCCTCGGCACCCTGCCCGCTTTGCTGGGCTTCAACGTGCCGACCGTCGACATGATCCGCGCCAGCGGCGATTCCGCCCTGAATATCGAAAACGCCCGCCAAGCCTGGGCCGCCTGGCTGGTGGGCGTGCTGCTGGTCTACGGCCTGTTGCCCCGAGCGGTCCTTGCCCTGTTCTGCCTGTGGCGCTGGAAAATCGGACGTGCGGCATTGCGCCTGGACCTCAACCTGCCCGGCTACGCCCAACTGCGCGAACGCCTGATGCCCAGCAGCGAACGGCTTGGGGTCAACGATGCCGCCCCCGAACAGTTGCATCACGTCAGCGGCGGCGTCAGCGAGATGCAAAGCGACGGCGCCTTGCTGGTGGCCATCGAACTCGATGATCAGCACCCCTGGCCGCCCAAACTGCCCGCCAATGTGAAGAACGCCGGCGTCCTCGACAGCCGCGAATCGCGCAACAAACTGCTGGAACAACTCAGCCGATTCCCCCCCGCGCGCCTGACCATCGTCTGCGACCCGCGCCGCTCGCCCGACCGTGGCAGCCTGGCGCTGATCGCCGAACTGGCACGCAGCGCCACCGCCACCCGCGTATGGCTGCTGCAGGCGCCGCCCGGCCAGGCGCTGGACGCCGAGCGCCTGGGCGACTGGCACAGCGCGCTGCAACAGCTTGAGCTGCCCTTCGCCGATTGCGCGCCGCTGAACTGGCTGGAGACCGGTCATGACTAAACCGCTGAAGCTCGCCGTGGTCGGCCATACCAATGTGGGCAAGACCTCGCTGCTGCGCACCCTGACCCGCGATGTCGGCTTTGGCGAAGTCTCCCATCGCCCCAGCACCACGCGGCATGTGGAGGGCGCACGCTTGTCGGTGGATGGCCAAGCCTTGCTGGAGTTGTACGACACGCCCGGCCTGGAAGATGCCATCGCCCTGCTCGACTACCTGGAGCGCCTGGACCGCCCCGGCGAACGCCTCGATGGTCCGGCACGCCTGGCGCGGTTCCTGGAGGGCAGCGAGGCGCGCCAACGCTTTGAACAGGAAGCCAAGGTACTGCGCCAACTGCTGGCCTCGGACGCCGGTCTGTATGTGATCGATGCCCGCGAGCCGGTGCTGGCCAAATACCGTGACGAGCTGCAAGTGCTGGCCAGTTGCGGCAAACCGTTGCTGCCGGTGCTCAATTTCGTCAGCAGCGCCGACCACCGCGAACCGGACTGGCGCGAAGCCCTGGCCCGCCTCGGCCTGCATGCGCTGGTGCGTTTCGACAGTGTGGCGCCGCCCGAAGACGGCGAGCGCCGATTGTATGAAAGCCTGGCCCTGCTGCTGGAAACTGCACGGCCACAGTTGGAGCGGCTGATTGCCGATCAGGAAGCCCAGCGCCAGGCCCGCCAGCAAAGCGCCGCGCGCTTGATCGCCGAACTGTTGATCGACTGCGCGGCCTGCCGTCGCAGTGTGGTGACTGAAGATGAACCCCAAGCCATCAGTGATTTACGCAACGCGGTGCGCCAGCGCGAACAGAAATGTGTGGAAGCGTTACTCAAGCTATTTGGTTTCCGCCCCCAGGACGCCGCCGCCAGTGACTTGCCGCTGCTGGACGGG
>NZ_CVTN01000023.1:0-1487 GCF_900004915.1 Pseudomonas sp. 31 R 17 | reverse complement strand
GGCGCGCTGACTCAGTATCAATGGGACGCGGTAGGACGTTTGGCTCGCTGGGTACTGCCGGACGGCGCTACACGGGAATTCAGCTACAACCCCTACGGAAAAATCATCGCCGAACGCGATGAACTCGGCCACGTCACCCGCTACGAATACGCCGACGGCCTGCACCTGATCAGCCGCCGCATCAACGCCGATGGTACTCAGGTCAAGTATCGCTACGACAACGCTCGATTATTGCTGACCGCCATCGAAAACGAAGTCGGCGAAACCTACCAACTGGACTACCACCCCAACGGCCTGATCCGACAGGAAACCGGCTTCGACGGCCAACGCACCGCCTACGCCTACGACCTCAACGGCAACCTGCAGGAAAAGACCGAACACGGCGACGATGGCAGTCAGCTTGTTACCCGTTACGAGCGCGATCATGCCGGTCATCTTGTAAGAAAAACCTTGCCCGATGGCAACACGGTCGACTACATCTACGACCGCCAAGGCAACCTGCTCAGCGTCGAAGATGGCCACTGGGCGCTGGCCTACGAGTACGACAAACAAAACCGTCTCACTGCAGAACATCAAGGCTGGGGCACTTTGCGCTACGGCTACGATGCCTGCGGGCAACTTCAGCATTTATGCCTGCCGGACAACAACCGCGTCACCTTCAACCACGACAAAGGCGGCCACCTCTCCACCGTCGAACTCAACGGTGACGTGCTCACCTCGCATCTATTCAACGCCGGCCGCGAACACCAACGCCAACAAGGCCAACTGCTCAGTCACTACCACTACGACGACCAAAACCGCCTGCACGCCCACGCTGTCACCCAACAGCAAAACCACCTCTACCAACGCCAATACGACTACGACAAAGCCGGCAACCTCACCCGCCTGCTCGACACCCGCAAGGGCGAACACCGTTACCGCTACGACCCGCTCCAGCGCCTGACTCGCGCCGATCACTCGCAGGATGTGCAGGAGCGTTTCGGCCACGACCCCGCCGGCAATTTACTCATGCAGGACAGGCCGGGCCCGGACATCGTGGCGGGTAATCGCCTGATGATCCAGGGCGACCACCATTACGACTACGACGCCTTCGGCAACCTGATCCGCGAACAGCGTGGCAAGGGCCAGCAACTCGTCACCGAATACCGCTACGACTGCCAGCACCGGCTGATCGAAGTCACCCAACCCAACGGCCAGACCGCCAGTTATCGCTATGACCCATTTGGTCGACGCATCAGCAAAACCATCGAAGAGAAAACCACAGAGTTCTTCTGGCAAGGCGACAAGCTCATCGCCGAACACCATGCCGATCACCATCGCAGCTACCTCTACGAACCGGACAGCTTCCGCCCGCTGGCACTGCTGGAAGGCTTCGGTCCAGAAGACGTAAAGCCCTACCACTACCAACTCGACCACCTCGGCACACCGCAGGAACTTACAACGCCCTACGGCGAAATCGTCTGGTCCGCCCACTACCGCGCCTACGG
>NZ_CVTN01000026.1:0-60824 GCF_900004915.1 Pseudomonas sp. 31 R 17 | reverse complement strand
CACCGGGGACCGGCGCCGGCCGTGCGAACCAGGGCTTGGCGCGGGCGGGCGCCGGACGGTCTTCGGGCCACCCCAGGAACTCCCCGCGCAGGATCTCCCACTTGTGGCCAATGCCGGGCGTGCGTTTCATCTTGAACCCGGCGGCATTGATCAGCCGGCGTACCCAACCGGTGCTGGTGAAGGTGCTGATGGTCGAGCCCGGTGCGGCCAGGCGCGCGAGTTCGGCGAACAGCTCGGCGGTCCACATGTCCGGGTTTTTCGCCGGGGCAAAGCCGTCGAGAAACCACGCATCTATTTGCGCGTCCAGCTGCGGCAGTTGCTCCAGGGCGTCGCCGATCAACAGGGTCAGGGTGACGCGACCGGCGTCCAGCACCAGGCGCTGAAAGCCCTGATGGATAGCGATGTATTGGGCCAGCAACTGTTCGGCGTAAGGTTGCAGCTCGGGCCAGAGGGCGAGGGCGCGTTGCAGGTCGGCATGGCTGAGCGGGTATTTTTCCACGCTGACGAAATGCAGGCGTGCCCCGGCCACCGCCTGTTGGTCGAATAACTGCCAGGCACACAGGAAATTCAAGCCCGTACCGAATCCGGTTTCGCCGATCACCAGGCGCCCGTCGGCCGGCAAGGCCGCAAAACGCGCCTGCAGGCGGTTCTGTTCAAGGAATACATAACGGGTTTCTTCCAGGCCCGACTGGTCGGAGAAGTACACGTCATCGAACACCCGCGAGTGCGGGCGGCCTTGGTCGTCCCAGTCGAGCTGGGCGTGGGTGATCGGGGTCATGGGGGGCTCGTATAGATAACGGCAGGTAACGACAAGGCGGCCATTCTAGCCGATCAACCGGTGTTGAATTGATCCACGGCAAGCGGCGGTTGAATTTCCTCCCGCGTGTCGTTGCCCAATCCGCTAGTCTTGAGCCATCTTGAAACGGAGCTGCCCATGTTCGAATCCGCCGAAATCGGTCACGCCATCGACAAAGACACCTATGACGCCGAAGTGCCGGCCCTGCGTGAGGCCTTGCTCGAGGTGCAGTACGAGCTGCAACAGCAGAAGCGTTTTCCGGTGATCATTCTGATCAACGGCATCGAAGGCGCGGGCAAGGGCGAAACCGTCAAGCTGCTCAACGAGTGGATGGACCCGCGCCTGATCGAAGTGCGCACCTTCGACCAACAGACCGACGAAGAACTGGCGCGCCCGCCGGCCTGGCGCTACTGGCGGCAGTTGCCCGCCAAAGGCCGCATGGGCATTTTCTTCGGCAACTGGTACAGCCAGATGCTGCAGGGCCGGGTGCATGGGCAGATCAAGGACGCGCGGCTGGACCAGGCCATCGCCGGTGCCGAGCGCCTGGAAAAGATGCTGTGCGACGAAGGCGCGCTGATCTTCAAATTCTGGTTTCACCTGTCCAAGAAACAGATGAAAGCCCGGCTCAAGGCCCTGGCCGATGACCCGCTGCACAGCTGGCGCATCAGCCCGCTGGACTGGCAGCAGTCCAAGACCTACGACAAGTTCGTGCATTTTGGTGAACGCGTGCTGCGCCGCACCAGCCGCGACTACGCACCGTGGCATGTGATCGAGGGCGTCGACCCGCATTACCGTGGGCTGACCGTGGGCAAGATCCTGCTCGAAGGCCTGCAAAGCGCGTTGAAGCAGGCCAGGGTCAAGGCCAGTGGCATGAACCCGGCACCGCTGCCGTCGTCGGTGGACCAGATGAGCCTGCTCAACAGCCTCGACATGAGCCTGCGCCTGGACAAGGACGATTACGAAGAACAGCTGATTACCGAACAGGCGCGCTTTTCCGGCCTGATGCGCGACAAACGCATGCGCAGGCACGCGCTGGTCACCGTCTTTGAAGGCAACGACGCGGCGGGCAAGGGCGGAGCGATCCGCCGTGTGGCGGCCGCGCTGGACCCGCGCCAGTACCACATCGTGCCGATTGCCGCGCCCAGCGAAGACGAGCGCGCCCAGCCGTACCTGTGGCGGTTCTGGCAGAAGATCCCGGCGCGGGGCATGTTCACGGTGTTCGATCGCTCCTGGTACGGCCGCGTACTGGTCGAGCGCATCGAAGGCTTCTGCACCCCGGCGGACTGGATGCGCGCCTATGGCGAGATCAATGATTTCGAAGAGCAACTGCGCGATGCCGGTGTGATCGTGGTCAAGTTCTGGCTGGCCATCGACAAGGACACTCAGCTGGAACGCTTCAAGGCCCGCGAGGAGATCCCGTTCAAGCGCTTCAAGATTACCGAAGACGACTGGCGCAACCGCGACAAGTGGGACGACTACCGTGCGGCGGTGGGCGACATGGTGGATCGCACCAGCACCGAGGTGGCGCCCTGGACCCTGGTGGAAGCCAACGACAAGCGCTGGGCGCGGGTCAAGGTATTGCGCACCATCAACCGGGCGCTGGAAGACGCATTCGAGAAGACCGACAAGCACGACAAGAAGAAAAAGAAATAGCCTGAGCCTGACTCGGTCCACCTGTGGGAGGGGGCTTGCCCCCGATGGCGGAGTGTCAGTAGATAGGTTTTTAACTGACCCACCGCCATCGGGGGCAAGCCCCCCTCCCACATTTGATTTGTGCACACCAGATAGACTGCATTCGCCGAAACCGACAAGCACGACAAGAAGAAAAAGAAATAACCTGGGCCTGACCCGGTCCAACTGTGGGAGGGGGCTTGCCCCCGATGGCGGAGTGTCAGTAGATAGATTTTTAACTGACCCACCGCTATCGGGGGCAAGCCCCCTCCCACATTTGATCTCCACAAGCCAGATAGACCGGTCTTCCCGGCCTCCATGCTTTTGCATCCATGCAGTGAATGATCATCGCGGGCAGCCGGGCCCGGCTCTATTCTCGATCCACAACCACAAGATCGAGGTAGCCCCATGCGTGAAGTAGTGATTGTCGACAGTGTGCGAACCGGCCTGGCCAAGTCCTTTCGCGGCAAGTTCAACCAGACCCGGCCCGATGACATGGCGGCCCATTGCGTCAACGCGCTGCTGGCCCGCACCGGCATCGACCCGGCCACGGTGGAGGACTGCATTGTTGGTGCCGGTTCCAACGAGGGTGCCCAGGGCTACAACATCGGGCGCAACGTGGCGGTGCTCTCGCAATTGGGCACCGGTACCGCAGGCATGACCCTCAACCGTTTCTGCTCGTCAGGCTTGCAGGCGATTGCCATTGCCGCCAACCAGATCGCGTCGGGTTGCAGCGACATCATTGTCGCCGGCGGCGTGGAGTCCATCAGCCTGACCATGAAAAGCGTCAACACCGACCACCTGATCAACCCGCTGCTCAAGGAGCAGGTACCCGGCATTTATTTCCCCATGGGCCAGACCGCCGAAATCGTTGCGCGTCGCTATAACGTCAGCCGCGAGGATCAGGACTTGTACGCCCTGCAAAGCCAGCAGCGCACCGCGCAGGCGCAGGCGGATGGGGTGTTCAACGATGAAATCGTGCCGATGGCGGTCAAGTACAAGGTTGAAGACAAGAATACCGGTGAAGTGCAGGTGCTCGATGGCGTGGTCGACCGCGACGACTGCAACCGCCCCGACACCACCCTGGCCAGCCTCAGTGGCTTGAAGCCGGTGTTTGCCGAAGACGGTTCGGTGACGGCGGGTAATTCGTCACAGTTGTCCGACGGCGCCTCGATGACCCTGGTGATGAGCCTGGAAAAAGCCCTGGCGCTGGGGCTCAAGCCCAAGGCGTTCTTTCGCGGTTTTACCGTGGCCGGTTGTGAGCCCGACGAGATGGGCATCGGTCCGGTGTTCTCGGTACCCAGGCTGCTCAAGGCCAAAGGCTTGCAGGTAGCGGATATCGACCTGTGGGAGCTCAACGAAGCGTTTGCCTCGCAGTGCCTGTATGCGCGTAACCGCCTGCACATCGACAACGCCAGATACAACGTCAACGGCGGTTCGATCTCCATCGGCCACCCGTTCGGCATGACCGGCTCGCGGCAGGTGGGACACCTGGTGCGCGAGTTGCAGCGGCGCAACCTGCGTTACGGCATCGTCACCATGTGCGTGGGCGGTGGAATGGGCGCAACCGGGTTGTTTGAGGCCGTGCGCTAGGCCTTGCTCGACCTTGCAACACACGCTGACAGGGGGAGCTTTGCTCCCCCTTTTTTGCATCTGTCGTTCAGGGAACTCTTGGCTCGCCGGTCAAATAGTTAGTTGCAAAACCGCCGTGAAGTTTATTGTTTTAAAGTGCATGTAGCCTTATTCTTACAGCTCTCTCCGTTGTTAAATAATTCTCATCTAACTGAGATGTAGTCCTATTCCTTCAGCTGTTTTTAAAGTTTTGGCAAATGGCCATAATTTTCCCGCAAGCCTTGATATACAAGGGCTACGTCATTAAGGGAAAGAGCTGGCTTACGACTTCAAGTGTGAAGTGGATACTTGCCCGGCGTTGAACGTGATCCTGAAATGCAATACAAGAAGTTGGAAAAGCACTTCAGGAATTCCCCTCGACGCATAGGTCAAACCGCTCTTTCAATCAGCCCTGCGCCGATCGGTGGCAAGGCTCCTTAATGACACTTGTAAGTGGGAATCTGTAGATGAAAACCAAAATGAAAACTGTGCTGTTGTCTGTCGGTCTGCTGGCGGGTTCGATGTCGATGGCGCACGCGGCGGATGGAACGGTGACGTTTATCGGGTCGGTCCACTCGGGTGCCTGCTCAATCAAGCCTGACTCCGTCGACCAAACCGTTCGCCTGGGTGCGATTGCAAAGCATCAGTTGCAAGCGGGTGGCAAATCGGAAGCTCGACGCGTGCTGATCGAACTGGAAGGTTGCGACCTGGCCGGCCTCACTGACAACACCGTCACCACGACCTTCACCGGCGCGCCCTCCACGGTAGTGCCCGGTGCGATCGGTACGGTCGGCGGTGCAGGCAACCTGGGCATCATGATGACCCATGGCGGTGATCTCGTTAAGTTGGGTGTGCCTACCGCCCCGCAAGTCATCAGCGTGGGTGACAACACGCTGGAGTTTGGAGCCTACGTACAAGGCGCCGCCACTGGGGACATCATTCCCGGCGACTTCAGCGCGGTCACCAATTTCACTTTGGCTTATCAGTAAGTTTCACCCCCGCCACCCAGTGTGGCGGGGGACGCTGACGGGAGATCCAGGTGAACACATTCATACGTCTGGCTATCGCCTCTTCATTAACGACATTCATCAGCCCTTGTGCTGTCGCCCAGGCGACTGCGCAAGGCGATGGGGTCGTGCTGCTGGGAGGGGAAGTGGTTGATTCCGCCTGCGGGCTGGAGCTTGCCAGTATCGATCAAACCATCGAGATGCCGCCCGAGCCGGTGGGTCGGCTGTTGCGCAACACGCGGGGCGAAGACCATCCGTTTCAACTGCGTCTGGTCAATTGCTCGTTGAGCCGCCCGGACCCTTCGCGCCCAGGTGCAAGCCTGCCGGATTGGGAACATATGCGCGTGACGTTCGAAGGCCCTACCGACAGGGCAGGGCTCTCCTTCGCAGTGTTTGGCGACTCCCAGGGGGTGGCCTTGCACATCATCGACGCCGCAGGCCAGGAGAGCCTGCCGGGGCAACGCATGGCGCCGGTTCCGCTGGCCGAAGGTGACATGACACTCAACTACCGGTTTTTCCTGGTCGGCAACGGCTTGCCATTGGTGGTCGGGGCTCACAGTGCCGCAGTGCGGTTCAAGTTGGAATACTTTTGAACAGTGATGGACAGGCTTGCATGTTGAATACGTCGAAGATCAAAAAAACGCTGCGTCCCGGGCTGTTCGGCGGGTTGATGTCACTGGCAGGCACGGCGATGGGCGCTGGGGATATCGAGTTCAATACCGACGTTCTCGACCTGAACGATCGCGCCAATATTGACTTGTCTCAATTTGCGCGCAGTGGATTCATTCTGCCGGGCACTTACTCGATGGCCGTGCACCTCAATGCCCAGCCTATTGCTGAGCAATCGGTGGCGTTCTATCCCCCCGATAACGACCCCAAGGGCAGCCAGGCCTGTTTGTCGAGCAGTCTGGTCGAACAACTGGGGCTGAAAGTGTCCGCAGCCGGCCAACGGCTGTGGTGGAAGGACGGCGAGTGCCTGGATATAACCAGCTTGCCCGGCATGGAGGTCAGGGGTGATTTGGCCACCTCTACCCTGAGCATCAACGTGCCCCAGGCCTACCTTGAATACAACGCTATCAATTGGG
This sequence comes from Pseudomonas sp. 31 R 17, assembly GCF_900004915.1. NCBI lineage: Bacteria > Pseudomonadati > Pseudomonadota > Gammaproteobacteria > Pseudomonadales > Pseudomonadaceae > Pseudomonas > Pseudomonas sp. 31 R 17. Next base: position 54,654 of record NZ_CVTN01000026.1, on the reverse strand, counting down.
ACCCGCCTTCCCGATGGGATGAAGGAGTACCGGGGCTGCTGGTGGACTACAGCCTGACGGCGCAGTCCAATTACCAGCGCAACGATGGCCGGCGGCAAAACCTCAGCGGCAATGGCACCGTGGGCGCCAATGCCGGTGCCTGGCGGCTCAGGGCGGATTGGCAGGGGCGCGTGGAGAAGGGCCGGCAGGAGGCCGCCGGCCCGCAAAAGCTGGAATGGAGCCGCTACTACGCGTATCGCGCCATTCCGGCGTTGCAGGCGCGCCTGGTGGTGGGCGAGAACTATCTGTATTCGGACCTGTTCGACAGCTTCCGCTTTACCGGCGCCGCGCTCAACTCGGATCAAAGCCAACTGCCCCCCAACCTGCGCGGTTACGCGCCGGAAGTGGTCGGTGTGGCCAGGACCAACGCCAAAGTCATCGTCAGCCAGCAGGGCCGTGTGCTCTACGAAACCCTGGTTGCGGCGGGCCCCTTTCGCATTCAGGACCTCAATGATGCGGTGACCGGCAAGCTGGATGTGCGGGTGGAAGAACAGGACGGTTCGGTGCATACCTTCCAACTCAATACCGCCGGTGTGCCTTACCTGACGCGCCCGGGCCAGGTCCGTTACAAGCTGGCGAGCGGGCGACCGTCCAACCTTCAGACGGGCTCCGATGGTGCCGTCTTCGGTACCGGAGAGTTTTCCTGGGGCGTGAGCAATGGCTGGTCGTTGTTCGGTGGCGGTATCACCGATAACAACTATCGGGCGTTATCCGTGGGCGCCGGGCGGGACTTGCTGGCGTTCGGCGCCGTCTCGCTGGATGTCACGCAGTCGCGTGCCAACGTATGGAACGAGACGCTCTCGGGCAAATCCTACCGTCTTCAATATTCGAAGAACTTCGAAGAGTACGACAGCCAGGTGACCTTCGCCGGCTACCGCTTTTCCGAGAAGAACTTCCTGAGCATGAGTGAGTACCTGGATGCCCGCCATTACGGGTTGAACGGCGAACTCGGCGGGCGAGGGGATTATCGCGACCCCAACGAGGGTTGGAAGCCTATCGGCGGCAGCAAGGCGCTGTACACGGTGACGGTCAACAAGCAGTTTCGTGACCTGGGCGCCACCGTCTACGCCAGCTACAACAAGCAAACCTACTGGGACCGGCCGGACACGCATCGCTGGAACGTGTCGCTGTCGCGCTACTTCAATGTGGGCACGGTCAAGAACATGAGCCTGTCCCTGAACATGTACCGCACCCAGGAATATAACTACAAGGACAATGGCATGGCGCTGACGGTCAGCCTGCCGCTGGGGCGTACCGGCACGCTGTCGCTGGACGCCAATCGAGCCGCCGGCAAAAACGGCTTTACCTCGCGCTACAGCGATCGTCTCGATGAGCGCAACAGCTACCAGCTCAGTGCCAGCAACACCTCCGCCAGCGGATACCTGAGCCATATGGGCGACAACGTCGACCTCGATGTGAGCGCCACCAGGCAGCAAGGCGGTTCCAGCAGCCTCGGCGTCTCCGCACGCGGCGGTGCCACGCTCACGGCCCAGGGTGCGGCGCTCCATCGAACCACCAGTACAGGCGGCACCCGCCTGATGGTCGACACCGCCGGTGTGCCCGATGTGCCGGTGCGCGGTTATGGCGCGCCGACTCGCAGCAATGCCTTCGGCAAAGCCGTGATCTCGGACATCAGCAGCTATCAGCGCACTGCCGCCAGTGTCGATCTGGAGCGTTTGCCGAGCAATGTCGAAGCCACTCAATCCGTCACGCAATTGACCCTCACCGAAGGCGCGATCGGTTATCGCTCGCTGGATGTGATTGCCGGTGAAAAGGCCATGGCGGTGCTGCGCCTGGCGGATGGCAGTTCGCCGCCTTTCGGCGCGACGGTGCAGAACCTCAAGCAACAGGACACCGGCATCGTGAATGACGGCGGCGAAGTCTACTTGAGCGGCATTCAGGCCGGCGAGCAGATGACCGTCAGTTGGGGCGGAGACGCGCGGTGCCTGCTCACGCTGCCGGCCACCTTGCCTGACGACGGTTTGACCGATGCCCTGCAACTGCGCTGCCAGCCGGTAGCCGCCGATCCATCCCTGCCCGAGCCCGCCGGGCTGTCCGGCACGCCTATCGATACGGAGAACACCGCCTCATGATGCCCACTACACGTCGCCTCTTCCCAGCCTTCGCGCTGTTGGCCCTGGCCTTGAGCCAGAACGCCAACGCTGCCGTGGGCCTGGACCGTACCCGTGTGATTTTCGACGGTGGCAAAGACGCCACCAGCGTGAATATCACCAACAACAATACCCAGTTGCCCTATCTGGCCCAGGGCTGGATCGAGGATGAAACCGGCAAGAAAATCACCTCGCCGTTGATTGTGCTGCCACCGGTTCAACGCCTGGAGCCGGGTAAACAAAGCCAGGTGAAGGTCCAGGCGTTGCCGGCGGCCAAGGCGCTGCCGCAGGATCGCGAGACGGTCTACTACTTCAACTTGAGGGAAATTCCACCGCGCAGCGATAAGTCCAACACCCTGCAGATCGCACTGCAGACCCGCATCAAGTTGTTCTACCGCCCGCAAGCCATCGAGCCGAGCCAACAGGACTTGTCCAACCCGTGGCAGGAAAAACTGACCCTGACCCGTGAAGGCGATCAATACCGGGTGAATAACCCTACGCCGTATTACGTGACGCTGGTGGATGCGCGTGACAGCAAGGACGGCAAAACCGTACCGGGTTTCGTGCCACTGATGGTTCCTCCCAAAGGCACCCTGGCCTTGGGCACCACCGCCAAGGCGTTGGGCACCAGCCCCTATCTGGCCTATGTGAACGACTACGGCGGTCGCCCGCTCCTGGCCTTCACCTGCACGGGGGACACTTGCACAGTGAACCGGCAGGCCGCGCCGGCGAATGAGTAATGGTGCGGGAGAACGTCATGACGTCGCAAAAAGTGAAAGTGCTGGGCGGCCTGTTATGGGCCTTGGCCATGGGCGCACAGGCCGCGGACGAGGAGGATGTCGAAGGCATGAGCGGCATGCTCAATGTGCTCGGGTCCATGCATGAGTCGCCGTGCAGCCTGGAAATGACCTCGCTGCACCAGACCGTCGATCTGGAGGCCGTGTCGACCAGCCAGTTGCAACGGCCCGGTGACCAGGCGACGCCCAAGGCGTTTCAACTGCGCTTCACCGACTGCCTGCGCACCGCCGGTCGTATACGCAATGAGCGTACGGGCAACCTGACCTGGAGCGCTTACCAGCCGGTGCTGTCGGTCACGTTCGAGGCGCCGGCCGATGCCGACGATTCACGCCTGGTCAGAGTGCAGGGCATTACCGGCATGGGCCTGCAGTTGACCGATGCCCTCGGCCGCGACGTGCAGTTGGGCTCGAGGGGCCAGCCGCTGTTTTTGCCCGTGGGCCGCAATACCCAGACCTGGCATGTACGGCCCACGCGCACCGCTGCGCCGTTGACCAGCGGGGCATTCAGGGCGGTGGTGGATTTCAGGCTCACTTATGAGTAAGGGTGCAACGATGGCTAAATCAATCGGCTTGATCGCCACCGGCGTGTTGCTGGCGGTCAGCCAGGGCCTGCAGGCCGACACCAATTTGACCATTCGCGCGGTGATCATCGCGCCCCCGCCGTGCGTCATCAACGGTGGCAGCACGCTCGACGTACCGTTCGGCAATGACCTGCTGACGTCACGGGTCGATGGGGTCAATTACCGGCGAGGGGTGCCGTATACCGTCACCTGCAATTCGCCTTTCAACAATGCGTTGAGCCTGGAGCTCAAGGGCACGGCGGCGGCGTTTGACAACCGCGCGCTCGCCACCCGCAAGGCGGACCTGGGCGTGCGGCTGTTCGTGAATGGCGCTGACTGGCCGCTCAATACCGCGGTGAATTTTACCTACCCCAATTTTCCCGTGGTGCAGGCGGTGCCGGTCAAACGTGCGGGCAGCCAGCTGACCGGCGGGGTCTTCGACGCGACTGCGACCCTGGTGGTCGATTACCAATGACGGTTACCGATAAAGAGAGGAACGACCCATGACAGCTTGGCAGCCGCGAGCGCTACTCGCCCTGTGTGCCATCGGCCTGTGCAGTGGCGCGTCGGCCAACTTGACGTTCAGCGGAACGCTGAACGAACCGCCTCCCTGCACGATCGATGCGGGCAACACCATCGAGATCGACTTTGGCGATGTCGGGGTAAAACGCGTCGATGGGGTGAGGTATCGCAGAGGGGTCGGCTACGTCATCAATTGCGGCGCCGACACCCTGCCGTGGACATTGAAGCTGAGCGTCAACGGCACGCCCACGGCGTTCGACGTTTCAGCGGTGCAGACCAGCGTGCCGGCGCTGGGCATCCGGGTTTTTCAGAACAGCCTGCCATTTGCACTCAATACGCCCATGGACATCACCTTGTCGTCACCGCCGACCCTTGAGGTCGTGCCGGTGCAACAGCCCGGAGCAACGTTGCCTCCCGCCAGGTTCACGGCGGTGGCCACGTTGTTGGCCGAATACCAGTAGGAGCTGAATCGATGCGATATCAAAGGGTTCAACAGGCAGGCCTGGCCGTTCTGCTCGCCGTCGGCCTGACCCCCGTGGGGCAGGCGGCGGACAATCTGCGTTTCAAAGGCAATCTGGTTGAAGAGGCCTGCACCCTGCGCCCCGGCGACGAGGCCATCACGCTGGAACTCTGGGACCTCACCAGCAAGTACCTCTATATCAACACGCGCTCGGTGGGAAAGCGTTTCAAGCTGCACCTGGAAGACTGCGATACCACGATCGGCAACTCGGTGACCATCACCTTCGGCGGTACGGAGAACAGAGAGCTTCGCGGCTTGCTCGCGCTGGACGGTGGCAGCGGCGCCTCGGGCATTGGCGTCGGCATGGAAACCCTGAGCGACAAACCCTTGCCCTTGAATACCGTCAGCGACAAACAGGTGTTGAGCGACGGCAGCAATGCCATCGAACTCAAGGCGTACGTGCAGGGCGAGCCGACCGCCATCAAGGATCAAACCATCGGGCACGGTGCCTACACGGTGACCTCAACTTTTACGCTGGACTATCCATAGGCTTTGGCTGGGTAGAGCAGAGCAACGAGAAATCAAGATGAAACGACTGTTTGGCGCTATGGTGTTTCTTGTTTTACTGGCTGTGACTACAACCGCGAGAGCAACGGATTGTCGGGTGAATGGCGGCGGTTGGATATTTGTAGGGGATGGAGGAACGCTAAACCTGCAAGTCCCCGTTACAGTCCAACTGAGTTCGGACAGAACCCGCATCATGCTCGAGGGCGTGAGATTGGAGTGCCGATTCTCCGGCTTTGGCGGTAGCCAACCTTGGTGGACAGACTACTGGGCAACGTCGGCAAGAGTCGGCCCGGCTTGGGTGCCGGGTCCGAAATTCACCCGCGAAGGTACCGGTTTGCGAATAAACGGAAGCTATCAAAATTCTCCAGTTCCGAACGCTATCCGAATCTCGACCATGCCAAATAACCTCATCGGTGTGCCTGTCGATGTAACGCCTTATATTTTGCTACGCAACGATCCGTCGAACGCTATTGATGTTCGAATAGGGGACGTCCTCGGCAGATTGAATCTGGAGCAGACAAACAATTACAGTTCGGGGAGTTCAACGCTGGCGCTGACCTACACGGCGGCCAACAATTTTTCCATCTCTCCGTCCACCTGCACGATCAATAACAACAATCCGATCAATATCGACTTCGGCACCGTCAACCAGCGAGCCATCGGGACTGACCCGCTGACAACATCCATCGTCAGCAACCGCAGGCTCACGTATTCCTGCCCGCAAGGCGGTATCAATACACCCATCACCATCACGTACAAAGGCACCCGTACCGGGTTCGATTCGCGCCTGCTGCTGATGACCAATGCCGATGTGGGCACGGCCCTGGTGCGTAACGGGGCTGCCGTACCGGTCAACGGTTCGTTCCTGACCCGCATCACCAACAGCTCGGGCGCCGATGACGTGACGTTTTCCCTGGTACGTCGAGCCGGCTCGCTGCCGTCCGCCGGCGCCATCAGCGGCAGCGGGGTACTGGTGATGGGGGTGCCCTGAACACAGCGTGATACCCAAAGCGCACCGCATGCCCCTAGAATGCCGGTTCCACTTCCTCTGGCATCTGGGGCACTCATGCACATCTCTTCGGGCCGCTGGGTCTACGGTTTTCTCCTGACCCTGTTGACCGCGCTGCTCTGGGGCATTCTGCCGATCAAGCTCAAACAGGTACTGCAGGTGATGGACCCGATCACGGTGACCTGGTTTCGCCTGATCGTCGCGGGCAGTTGCCTGTTCATCTACCTGGCGTTCACGCGGCGCTTGCCCAGCCGCCGGGTACTTGGCCCCAGGGGTGGCTGGCTGGTGGCGATGGCCGTGTGCGGGCTGGTGGGCAACTACGTGTTGTATCTGGTGGGTTTGAAGATGCTCAGCCCCGGTACCGCGCAACTGGTGGTGCAGATGGGGCCGATTTTCCTGATGATCGCCAGCGTGTTTGTGTTCAAGGAGCGTTTCAGCCTTGGGCAGGGCGTGGGGTTGGTGGTGTTGATCATCGGCTTCGGGCTGTTTTTCAACCAGCGCCTGGTGGAATTGCTGACATCGATGGGTACTTACACCGCCGGGGTGCTGACGGTGCTGCTGGCGACCACCATCTGGATGTTTTACGCCTTGGGGCAGAAGCAGTTGCTGACGGTGTGGAATTCGCTGCAGGTGATGATGGTGATCTATCTCTCATGTGCCGTATTGCTGACGCCCTGGGCGCACCCGTTGGAGGCGCTGCAACTGAGCCCGCTGCAAGGCTGGCTGCTGCTGGCGTGTTGCATGAATACTCTGGTGGCCTACGGCGCTTTTGCCGAGGCGCTGGCGCATTGGGAGGCGTCGCGGGTCAGTGCGACCCTGGCCCTGACGCCATTGGTGACCTTTGTGGCGGTGGCACTGGCGGCGTGGTTGTGGCCGGAGTTTGTGCAGGCCGAAGCGATCAACGCGTTGGGGTATTTTGGCGCGCTGGTGGTGGTGATGGGCTCGGCGATGGTGGCGCTGGCGCCGTCGCTGGTGGCGGGGCTCAAGGCTCGGCGTGCGCGGTTGGTCTAGGGGTATGAAGAGCCAACTGTGGGAGGGGGCTTGCCCCCGATGGTGGCATCGGGGCTAACCCGGCGTCCTGCCGGGTTACCCACGGATTCAAGCCTGCGTTCGGCCAGCGTGGTTTAACGGGGCGCCTAAGATCAAAAGCAAAAGCGCGGCGGCCTTAGAGCCGACCGGCATCATTTGCCAGTCCGCGATCCAAATGTGGGAGGGGGCTTGCCCCCGATGGCGGCCTCGGGGCTGGCCGGGATGTTGGATTGGACCGAGTACATATCCGTTTTTGTGGTAACGGCCACTTAGGGTTCCGCCCAACGGCGGCTCACTTTTGAAAAGCGCAAAAGTAAGCAAAACGCTCTTGCCCCACCACTCGGCACCTCGCCTGGGCTCGGTGTTCCCTCTCTCCGGCTTGAATCCGTGGGCCGCCGCAATGGGCCATCCATGGCCCAGTGCGGCTAACCCGGCGTCCTGCCGGGTTACGCACGGATTCAAGCCTGCGTTCGGCCAGCGTGGTTTAACGGGGCGCCTAAGATCAAGATCAAGAGCGGCTCGCTTCGCATCGTGGAGTGGGGGCAAGCTTTAATGCCGGTCAGTTAAGCGTACACCGCCTTCTGTAGGAGCGAGCTTGCTCGCGAAAAACGTCAACGATAACGCGTGTTTTCTGGATGAACGCGGTGTCTATGCGTTTTTCGCGAGCAAGCTCGCTCCTACAATGGGGATTAGGGCAAGCCTCTCTGCCAACCTTGGGTTCTCAGTGCCCGGCCTCCAGCATGTTTTCCGGGCGTACCCACTGGTCGAACTCTGCGTCGGTGAGGTAGCCCAGTTCCAGCGCCGCTTCCCGCAGGGTCAGCCCTTCGGCATAGGCTTTCTTGGCGATCTGTGCGGATTTGTCATAGCCGATATGCGGGTTGAGGGCGGTCACCAGCATCAGCCCACGTTCCAGGTGTTCGGCCATCTGTTCGGCGTCAGGCTCCAGGCCGGCGATGCAGTGTTCCTGGAAGTTGTTGCAGCCATCAGCCAGCAGGCGGACCGATTCCAGCAGGTTGTGGATGATCACCGGCTTGTACACGTTCAACTGCAAATGCCCCTGGCTTGCGGCGATGCCGATGGTCACGTCATTGCCGAGTACCTGGCAGGCCAGCATCGACAGGGCTTCGCACTGGGTCGGGTTGACCTTGCCGGGCATGATCGAACTGCCCGGTTCGTTGGCTGGCAATTTGACTTCTGCCAACCCCGCGCGCGGGCCGGAGCCGAGCAGGCGCAGGTCGTTGGCGAGCTTCATCAGGGCCACGGCGAGGGTTTTCAGCGCGCCGTGCAAGGTTACCAGCGGTTCATGGCCGGAGAGGGCGGCGAATTTGTTCGGCGCGGTGACGAACGGCAGTCCCGACAGCGCGGCCAGTTCGGCGGCAATCGCTTCGCCAAAGCCATGGGGGGAATTGAGCCCGGTGCCCACGGCGGTGCCGCCCTGGGCCAGCTCGCACACGGCGGGCAGGGCGCTGCGGATGGCGCGTTCGGCGTAGTCGAGTTGGGCGATGAACGCCGAGAGTTCCTGGCCGAAGGTGATCGGCGTGGCATCCATCATGTGGGTGCGGCCGGTCTTGACCAGCTTCATGTGCCGCGCCGCCAGCTCCGCGAGGCCGCCGGACAGCACGGTGATGGCCGGCAACAGTTGCTCGTGCACGGCCTTGACGGTGGCAATGCTCATGGCGGTGGGGAAGCAGTCGTTGGAACTCTGGGAACGGTTGACGTGGTCGTTGGGGTGCACCGGGCTCTTGCCGCCGCGGTTGCCGCCGGCCAGTTCATTGGCGCGGCCGGCGATCACTTCGTTGGCGTTCATGTTGCTCTGGGTGCCGCTGCCGGTTTGCCATACCACCAGGGGGAACTGGTCGTCATGCTGGCCGTCGAGAATTTCGTCGGCAGCCTGTTCGATCAGGCGGGCGATATCGGCCGGCAGGTCGCCGTTGCGGTCGTTGACCCGGGCGGCAGCCTTCTTGATCAACGCCAGGGCATGCAGCACCGCCAGCGGCATGCGCTGCTCGCCGATGGCAAAATTCACCAGCGAACGTTGGGTCTGGGCGCCCCAGTAAGCGTCATCCGGGACGTGGACTTCTCCCAGGCTGTCGGTTTCGATACGGCTCATCGGGCACACTCCTTCAGGTTCGTTTGCGCAGTTTAGGCTGTGATTGGCCAAGGGGGTTCCCTAAAAGACGTTTCATCGATCAAACCACACCCGACGCGGCCCGGGGTTGAGCCGCGAGGTTTTTTAGGCGCAGAATGGGCGCCCTTGGGGTCTTACCTCGCCAGCTAGAAAAGGAAACTCGATGACTCGTCTTCGTGCCATCTGTACCGCGGTTGCTCTGGTTTGCGCCAGCGGCCAGGTTTTTGCCGATACCGCCAGCCACAACGCCAGTGCCGAAGCCTTCCTTACCCTGGCCCACGCTGACAAGCTGGGTACCCCGGTGTACATGCAAGTGCAACAAATGTTCGCCCAGCGTTTCGAGCAGACCAAGGCGCCTGCCGCCAAACAGTCCGTACTCGACAGCTACCAGGCCAAGGCCAACGCCGCCCTGGACCAGGCCATCGGCTGGCCGAAGCTGAAACCGGACATGGTCAAGCTCTACACCACCAACTTCAGCGAATCGGAGCTCAAGGACCTGGTGGCGTTCTACCAGTCGCCTCTGGGCAAGAAAGTCCTGGAAAAAATGCCGCAGTTGACCCAGCAATCGGCCCAGATGACCCAGGCCAAGCTGGAAAGCGCAGTACCGGTGGTGAACAAGCTGTTGGAAGACATGACCAACGAGCTGGCGCCAAAAGCCGCCGCACCGGCCAAGAAGAAGTAAGCAGCAATGACTATGCAACAGCGTATCGAAACGGCGCTTGCCGCCCTGACCCCGGATCACTTGAGTGTGCTGGACGAGAGCCACATGCACAGCCGTGGGTTGCAGACCCACTTCAAGGCCGTGCTGGTCAGCCAGCAGTTCGAGGGGCTTAATCGCGTCAAGCGCCACCAGAAGGTCTATGCCACCCTGGGTGACCTGATGAGCGAGTTTCATGCGCTGGCGCTGCATACCTACACGCCTGATGAATGGGCGAAGGTCGACGCGGCACCGGCTTCGCCGACCTGCGCCGGCGGGCATTGAGCGCCGCCTCGACCCGCGCGAGCGGGTCGGGGCGATGCCAGTACCCGGACACACAAAACATCCTCCAGCACCACCTCGCTACCCCCCGTATCCCTAGGCTTTCAGGACTACTTATTCAGCAATAAGGTCTTGAGGTCATGTCTTATTCCATCCATCGACACACACCGTCCCTGGCGGCCATCGACCCGCGCGGGTTGATCGTGCGCAACATCGATTACCACCGCGCCAGCGCGGAGGATCAAGCGCAGGTGCGCATTCATCGTCAGGTCTTTGGCAGTACGGGCCTGATGATTGAACAATGGGATCCCCGCCTGTTGCAGTTGTCGCATTCACAACCTGGCACTGCGCCCAATCAACGCACGGTTTACAGCCTTGGCGGGCACGCGTTGCGCACCGACAGCGTGGATGCCGGCCGGCGGCTGACGCTTATAGGGCAGGCCGGGCAGGTACTGGACGAATGGGATGGACGGGGCGCTCACCAGGCTCATCACTACGATCGATATCTGCGACCGGTTGCTGTCTTCGAGCAGGCGGCCACTGACGGGCAAGCGCTGTGCGTCGAGCGTCTTGCCTATGCTTCATCTTCCAGTGAAGAGGCGTCACGCAATCGCTGTGGCCGGGTGGTTCGCCACGATGACGGCGGCGGCTCGCTGTTCCACGAGGCCTATGGGCTGCACGCGGAGGTCACGCAGCAGGCGCGACGTTTTCGACAGGCGGGCGCTGCGCTGGATTGGCCGCAGCCCGATGCACAGCGCGAGGCGCGCCTGGAGGCCGACAGGTTCCACACCACCATTGGGTTCAATGCGCTGGGTGAGCGCCTGCATCACACGGACGCCAAGGGCAATCGCTTCGACTACACCTACGGCATTGACGGCCAACCGGCGAGTATCTTTGTAACGCCCAGGGCCGGCGTGCGTACGCAGGTGCTGGGCCAGCGCCGTTACAATGCGGCGGGCCAGGTGCTCAGCGAACGCGCCGGCAACGGCGTGGTGCGCGCCATGCAATACCGTGAGTTCGATGGTCGCCTGCGGCAAATGACGGCCCGTTTGCACGCAGGCGCAGCGCTGCAAGACCTGCGCTATGAGTATGACAACGTGGGCAACGTGGTGCGCATCGACGACCTTGCCCAGCCGACGCAATGGTCCAGCAACACGCGCATCAGTTCGGCCAGCCTCTACGCGTACGACACGTTATCGCAACTGATCACGGCCACCGGCCGCGAAACCGCCGGCAACACGGGCGGCCCGGCGTTACCGGCAACGGTGGCGTTTGGCTCGACTGACGACAGCGTATGGCGTCGCTACACCCAGCAGTTGCGCTATGACGCCGCCGGCAATTTGCTCGAGATGCAGCACGTGCCCAGCAGCGGCACAGGCTTCACGCGGCAGATGAGCGTGGCCGCGGGCAGCAATCATTTTCTGCCGCAGGCCGATGGCAAGACCGCACCGGGGTTGGGGCAGGGCTTTGACCGTAATGGCAACCTGCAAGTGTTGGCAGGCGAGCAGAAGATGCACTGGGATGTGCGCAATCAACTGGTGCGCCTGACGCAGGTGCGGCGCGAGGGGAGCAATGACGATCAAGAGCACTACGCCTACGATGCCACGGGCCAGCGCATTCTCAAGCGCCGGGTCTCCCAGGCCCGTGGCGTGATGCATACCGCCGAGGTGCGCTACCTGCCGGGACTGGAAATCCGCCATGACAGCGCAACGGGTGAGCAACTGAATGTTCTCAACCTCGATGCCGGTACGACCACCGTCCGCGTTCTGCTGTGGGATCGCCACCCTTCGGGAGTGAGTCAGGCCACGCAGATCCGTTATGGCTTGTCGGACCACTTGGGCAGCAATTGCCTGGAACTGGGCGAGCAGGCGCAATTGCTCAGTCAGGAAAGTTATTACCCCTACGGCGGGACTGCGTGGCGGGCGGCGAGAAATGCCAGCGAGGCGAGCTACAGCTTCATCCGTTATTCGGGTAAGGAGCGCGATGCCAGCGGGCTGTCCTACTACGGCTTCAGGTATTACGCAGCGTGGTTAGGCCGTTGGATCAGCCCTGACCCGATCGGCGATGCCGATGGCTTGAATCTGTACGCGATGGTCGGCGGTAACCCGGTCACCCACGTCGACGCGCAAGGGCTGGTGGGCGCATCGGCGCTGGAGGCGCCCCAGGATAAACAAATACGCAGGCTCTCCTTCAGCCGCAGGCTCGCGACGATGGGGCGGATTATCCGCCCGAGGATACAGGCCGCGTCGTCGGCCGCGATTCGCGATGGTTTATCCACCTATATCGCCAATGTCATCGCAACGGGCGTTGATCTGGCGGTATTCGGCAACCTTGAGCCCACGCCGCAGCGCAATCAGATTGTGCGCTATACCGTCGCGTCGCTGGATGCCCTGACCACGATGCATATGAGCACCGGTGTCGTCGGTAACTGGACCCGTCTTGCACCACAGATCGGGGTTATTTCGGCAGCTGTGGCGGGTATTGGTTACGCCTATCACGCTGATACGCCGAGTGCTCAAACCGGGGAACGCTGGGACCCCGTGGCGGTGCAGCGATTGAGCGGGCATATCCGCTCGCTCTCCAGGGAACTGGTGCAGCAGATCATGCGTGGGCACGGCACCGGCGCCTCCTGGGGCAGCACGCCTCTGCGGGCCAGGGTCGGACGTACCGCCGGCGCGACGGCGGCATACGCCGTTGCAACGATCGCCAACGCCGTCTACGGCGGGGAAGTGCCTGCGCTGATGCAACCCAATGTGTCACCCGCGATTGAAGCCTACGATGCAGCCATGGGAACGCTTACGCGCAGTGGTCATCTCACGGCGGTCCACGATCACCATGGGCTGACCGTGCAGACACCGGACCCTGTTGGGTTGATGCACGGCGGGCTGAGCAGAATGTTCAATCAGGTATGGACGTATTGGGCGGCAACCGGGGTCGAGGCAGTGGCCGTGGCGCTGACGGGCCTGCCCCAGGCCGCGCAAAGCCGTACCACGCGAACGATTGTGATGGTGGCCCGCGGCGTGATTGCATCATTGACCGAATGGCGCGGCTTCGTCGTGGCGTTTGCCCGGCGCGGGTACACACACCTGGCGTCGAACTGGCGCGCCGCCCCGCGATCCTGACGGGAGCACCATCAGGCAGACGATCGTTCCCACGCTCTGCGTGGGAACGATCAGTCAGTTCAGCTCTTCATAGGTGTCGTTTTCGTCCTCATTGACGGTGTACCAGGCCCAATAGGTGGTACGCCGCATGAACCCTCCTGCCGTCAATGTCCGGGTCGGGCGTCCCAGGGGGTCGTACCATTGCCGGTCGCTGTGGCCCAGTTCGCGCATGGCGTGATCATTGACATAGGTGTGGCTGTTGGTGAAGTAGGCGCGGTAGACCCGTATGACCAGGCCCTTGTTGTTGTATTCGACACGCTCGCTGACGCGCCAGCGGGGGTCGGCCTGCACATGGCGCAGCTGTTTCTTCAAAGTGCCGGCGGCATCCGGCAGGTCGTCGACCAACAGATTGCCCTTGGCGTCGACCGCGTGGGCCGGGCCCGGTTCGGTCTTCTGCCGGGTCTGCAACGAACGACCGAAGCCATCCCAGCAGGTCAGGGTCATGCGAATCTGGCGTTCGGCATCGCCGGGGTAACGGTCGGCTTGCAACATGAGCCCATGGACCGGCGTGCGGCTGGCCTTGTCGATCAACGCCTTGAGTTGTTTTTCGCTGTCGCCGAGGGTGTGGCGAGCAGCACTCAGGCGCGCCCGCGCGCCCATGCGGATATGCCCGCCGGGGAGCAGGTAGGCCTTGCTGATCCACTCGGGCTTGACCAGGGCCAGGTCGATACTGCCCATCCAACTGAACGGGGCGTAGCAGTGCGCGCTGGCCATGTCCTGCAACACGCTGTGCGCCTGTTCGATGGCCGACCCGGGCGTGACATCATGGCGCGGGCGGTCGCTTTGCAGGTCGGCGAAGCCCACCCTGAGGTTCTGTTCATGGCCGTGGAAACTGCTGGCGAGCAACTGCCCGAAACCGTCATAACGCGCCTCTTGAACAGTGCCATTGGGGTCGACGATTTTTATCGGCAGCAGCAATTGATAGTCGTATTCGGCGGTGGTCACACAGCCGTCGGGTGTTTTTACCAGCAGGGTCTGCAGTGAGTAGGGGTCATACTGGAGTGTCGTTTCGCCGTGAGCCTCGGTGGCCCGCAGCGCCCTCAACCGACAAAACCGGCTGGGCTTGTCATAGCGGGGAAAGTGGCGGCGTATCGACCACAGGCGGGTTTGCGCGGGCGCCACCTCGCCATCGAACAGGAAAAACATCGCCATGGTGTGATAGCCACTGTCGGTGAGCTTTTGCACCAGGTCCACCCTGGGTTGGTTGGGCATGCTCGGAATGTCGTTGTAGACGCTCAGGGCCTGGTCATCCAGCTCGGCGGTTTCCAGGTAGTCAGGCAATGCCTGGGCCGTGGCGACGCCGGGTTCCAGGGTTTTGCCGAAGCCACCGGCCTGCCGGTAGTGCTGGCGCGACAAGCCGCTCAGCGTGCGCCCGGCGCCTGCCGCCAACGGCCCGTCGCGGGTGTCGATGAACACCTCATAGGCGATACGCGCTGGGTCCAGCCCGCCAGGCGCCGGCGCCTTGCCGAGCACCAGGGCGTTATGTCGTTGGCGGTAGGGCAAGGCCAGGCGCCACTGCTGTGTGTGGTCCAGATGAATCGGCTCCGCCAGGGTTTCGCTCAGGTAATAGGACTGTTGCGCGTCGTCATGGGTATCGCGCCACCAGCGCTGCTGGTGCTCATCCGCCAGCACGGCGGGCGGCGGGCTGGCGGCGGTGGTGCGGCGGGCGTAATGCAGGGTCACGCCATGCACCAGGCAACCATAGGCATCCCAGCGCAGGTTGATCTGGTGCTGGCAGACCGGATCGTCCGCCACGCCTTCATATTGATAGCTGACCGACTCCAGGGCCAATGGCAGCAACCGCGCGTAGGGCGTATGGGCGCTGGGCGGCGCCAGTTCGCGCACCAGGTAGCGCTGGTGTTTGATGGAATAGGGCACTGCATCGTGCGCCCCGCCCGCCGCCATCACCTCGACCCGCAGCACCACGCCACTGAGTGCGCGGGCCGCCTCGCGTGCCAGCGCCGGCGCAGGATCGCCGACTACATCGTCATGATGATCCAGCGGCCGTGCCTGGGCCGTTCCCCTGTAGCGGCTGACCAGCGTGCGGCCGAGGGGATTGGCGTGTGGGTCGTGCGTGCTGCGGCCGAGGCAGGGCATGTCAAGGGAGCGTCCGGTATGGAACCAGGTCTTGCTGAGCAAGGGTGCGCTGGAACCCGGCGTCAGGGGGGCGTCCTTGGGGTTGTCGGTGTCGGTTTGCAGCAACAGCCCGAAGCCACGGAACTCGCGGTCCACACGGTCGTAATACGCCTGGCGGTAGCTCATGCGGCGGGTCAACTGGTTGCCGGTAATTTCATCGCGCTGGGTGTGTTGGCTGGCCAGCAGCAGTGCAAAGGGTAACTGGCTGATCGCGGGTTGGCCCTGGGCCTGCAGCTCGCGTTTTTCGTCCAGCCACTCCTGGGCACTGCTGCGATATTTGATCGACGCCTGGGCGCCCATGTTGTTGTCGGTGCGCGTGAGCAGCCAGGGCTTGTGGTTGAAAAAGTCGTAGCGCCAATGAACCGCGGTCTGATGGACAGCCGTCAGGATCAGGCTCGGACAGCCCAGGCCGAGCACATCGACGACGCTGACCTGGCAGTGATCGTCGTATTGCACGCCTTTTGGCCACGGGACTTTGATCGCCTGTGTCTCGAAACCGTTGCCGCCCTTGTTGAGGAAAATATTCAGGTGAGTGGCGCTCAGGTACAGCAAGTCTGCCGCGCCGCCGCCGTTGAGGTCGACGAGCAGTACATGCGCCGCGTTGAACGTCTGATACCGCAACGGCAATGTGGCCAATACAAACCCCTGGCCAAAACGGCCGCGCCCCAGGTTCGGCCAGCATTTGACTTCGTTGTGGCGGATTCGCACCAGATGCTGTTGACCCGTGGCGAGTACATCGCTGAACGCCACCACTTCGTTGGGCGAGGTGGAAATGACCGGCAAACTATCGTCAGGCCTGTGGGCCACTTCGGTGGGCGGGGCGAAGCCGGAAGGACGGCGATTTTCATACAGGCGCACGCTGCGCGGGCCGATCATCGCAAAGTCATGACGGCCTGCCCCCATCAGGTCGGCGAGCAGGCCCTGGGCGTGGAAGAACTCCGAAGGGAAGGCATCGAACGGCGTATAGGCTGACCAGTTGCGCTGCTCGTCCAGGCTGAAAAAACCATGCATTCCGGGCCCCGCCACCAGCCAGTCCAGACGCCCATCGCCATCCACATCGGCCAGCGCCTGGTGCACGGGCCGGGTGCTGTCGGCGACCGGCACGCGGGTCAACTCCAGGGCCGCGCCGTAGCTCACCTCGTCGCCGGTGCGTGGCTGCTGCGGTCTCAGCGGCTCATGGTAATACCAGCTTTTGTCTATGTGGTACAACACACCGGGCAGGCCTTCGCCATACAGGTCCACCAGTTGATAACGCGCGCCGTCATGCAGCCTGGGCAATGCACTGAATGCCTGGTAGCGGCTCGGATCGACCTTGAGCTGGCTCGTCTGGTAAAAGCACTCCAGCGGCGGGCGGCTCACGCTATTGCCCGCGCTGTCGTAGGCCTGCTCATGCACGGCGCTCAACAGGCTGACATGGCTGGATGTGCGGTATTCCAGGAGCAGGCGCTTGACCAGCACCGGGTCGGCGCCCATTCGCGCTTCTTTGGGGAAGTGGTGAAACATCAGGATCTGGCTGCAACGGCGCAGGGTACGTAACTCAAATCCGTAGGCAAAATCCGAGCAAGGGTCGGGTCGTACCGGCCAGTCGCGGATTTTGCGATACGTCGGCCGCTGATCCAGTTCGAGGGCGCGTTCGCCGTAATCGAACAGCAATTGAAAGTGCCAGCCCATGTCCGGTTTATCGTCGGTCTGCCAGAGGTAAAGCTGCTCCTGCTCCCTGGCGCTGAAGTTGGCATAGCAGACACTTTCCAGGTAATGCCGGGCACGGCAGTCCCTGGGGTAGCGCGTGGTGTCGGTTTCTTTGGCGTAGTGATAATAAATGTGCTCGCCGTGGGCATTCAGGCTTTCCTGCAACAACCATTGCGCCACATGGTGCGCCTGGTCCGGATCGGCAATCCGCGCCAGCGGGGTTTTTCCGTAGAAGTGCTGGCTGCCATCGGCACCGCGCAGCAACCAGAAGCCTGCCGTGTCGTCTGCCGATTGCCAGTGTTCGATAAGGTCCAGGCGGGTCTCGACCCTGGGGAAGTGGCGGGTAACCGTATACGCGCGCGGCAGTGGCAAGCCATTGAAGGATGCAAGGGGGCTGCTGATGATCGCCCCCTCCGCGTCGCGTTCCGGCAGCCAGATTTGCCCGTCGGGGCCCACCAATGCATCGTCCACCGTGTACCCCGGCACGCCATGGGCGGTGCGTCGGCTGACGGCGCCCAGGTGCACGCCCCAGCCCAGGCCGAAGGGACCGTTACCGGCGCCGCTCTGGTAGGTCAGCGACAGGGCTGGCGTGTAGCCGCGCGCGGACGAGATAGGCAACCCAATCTCAAGGCTTGCCGTACCACTGGAGCCGATATCGCCCCAGCCCTTGCCGGTGCCCTGGATAGCGGCACCGCCCTTGGGCATTGCCGGGGTATTGACCTGCAGGTTGTGAGTATCGTCGCTCATGCCTGGCCCCCGCCGGCAGCGGCCACCCTGGCGGTGTAGCGCAGGTGAATGACAATATCGTTGATCGATTCCAGCACGGCTTTCTGCCGGTCCGGGTTGGGAAAGTCCAGGGTCCAGTCGGAAATGGCCCCGGTGTATTCGAACGGCAAGTAACGCTCGTTGCTGTCGAACGTGAGGGTGAACAGGCCGTTGTCGTCCAGCCCGGTGGAAAGGGCGATTTGCTGGTGGGCACGCATGTCCGTGCGCAGCTCGCCCGTGGGCAGTTCGATGTCGTTGCGGGTCTGGGTCAGTATCGCCTTGATGTCTTCATAGGGGCCCAGCGTCGCGGGCAACGATACGCTGATGCCTTTGATCCGGCGCAGGATGTGCCGGGGGTAATCCTCCTCAAACAGGGCAGCGGGCAATTTGAAGCAGAGCCTGCCTTTGCTGACCAGTTGCAGTTTGAGACGCGTCCATTTGTCCTCAGGACCGGAGGGCGGCGTCTGGAAGGCGCCGGTTGCGGGGGAGGTGACCTCGCACTCGTTTACGCGGTGACGCAGTGAAATGGTTTTGACGATCTCCAGATCCCGCACGTTGTGGTTCAAATAGGCCGAATTCATGTTCAACAACGACAGCTTCAGCGCTTCGCCCGCCAGATAGCCACGGTAGTTGTTGTTCCAGGCGCCGGGCTGGATAAACGTGCGCTCATGGTCCGCTATCTCGTACTGCCAGCACGCCTGGGCGGTGCGGCACAGGGAGAGGCCAAGGTCATAGACCTGATAGTAGAACTTGCTCAACTGGGCATTGAGCCAGTCATACAGCTGTGCCTTGGAAAAGCGCCTGGCCAGCAATTGATAGGTCGACCAGGCCTGGGCCAGGGAGGTCTCGGCCAGTCTCAATTGCAGGCGCGTGGCTTTTTCCTGCTCGGCATAGGCTTGTAGTTGGGCATCGACCTGGGCCAGTTCGAGTCGGGCCTGATCCTGGGCATGGGCCCACTCCTGCGCCCGGCGGTTGAATTGCTCGGAGCGATCCAGGTCGGCGGCGTCGCCACGCAGCGCGGTGGCAACGCCCTGGGCCAGGGCTTGGGCGGCATAGAACGGCCCTTCCCAGCGCGAGCCGCCGACACTGGTGCCGAAGATATTCGGCGCCACCATCGCGATGCCGGCCCCTACGGCGGCGGCCGAAGCAGCGGTGTCGAACCCGTTGCTGAGCAGGTAGAGCCAGCCGGCGTGGGACTCCCCGGCGCTGATGCCTTCGGTGAGCTGGTGTGCGTAGTAGTGCATCCGCGACTCGATCATGCGGCGACTGGCGTTGAGTGCCTCCCGGTTCTTCCCGTCGATCTGCAGCGCCTGGGTCTGCTGGGTCACGACGATGTTGGCCAGGTCCCACGCTTGTTGTTGCTGCAACTCCAGATATTCGGCCTGTTCCTTGCGTTCAATCAGGCTCAGCACCGTATTGCCGAGTTGGATCACCGCTTCGGTGGCCGTGAGTGCGTGGCCCAACATGACCTGGAAGCGATAATGGCCGACCTGCGCGTCCATGAACGGCGCTGCCGCGCTTTCGCTGAAAGCCCCTTTGCCCTGGCTGGCCAATAACTTGAGAGGCGACAGCGGCGCCGCGTAGAGCGCCAGGCGCAAGGGTCTGCCGGTGATGTCAAGATTGTGCCGCAGGTTATGCAGACGGCTTTCGAGCTTGTCCCAGCGCGCCACCAGCTCGGTGTTGAAAGGCAGGCACAGGTTGTCGGTGTCTGTCAGCGAAGCCGGTGCATCGCCTTCGATCGACAGGTGGATGTCGACGGCGGGGTGGGTTTGCTCAAGTTTTTTCAGGGCTTGAGAACCCTCCGTTGCCAACGTGGCAAGGGTGATTTGCGCCCAGGGTTCAGCGGTGGTGACCCTGGGGCGTGGGCCAAGGAAATGGTGGGCTCGGGTGTACCAGAGCTTGGCTTGGGTCAGGCTGTCCGGGGTGAGCTGGCGATAGTCCGCATCGCCGCGATTGATCAGGATGTCCAGGTAAAACAGGTAGATCGCCTTGCGAAAATACACGGGGGCGCGTGTCGCCAGTTCGTGGGGATCGTGGCTGGTGTGACCGGGAAGGCGTTCTTCACGGGCGAGTTCGCGCAATCCCCAAAAGGCGGGCCGGTCGTTGGAGGCATCGGCTGCTCGCCCCGGATCGAACAGGTAGCTGATCCAGGCCTGCGCTTCGACATACTGCTGCTCCTGATTCAGGCGATGGGCGATCAGCCAGGGCACGTACAGGAACAGCTCCCAGAAGTACTTGCCGTTGGCCCCCCGGAAGTCAATGCCTTGCGCTTTACCCTCGGGTGTGAGCGGAGGTTCTTGCCAGGTTTCCGGCGTTAACGAGAATAGGTGTTCAAGGCTGACATTTGCCGCCTGCACCAGCTTTGCGGCAAAGCAGGTATTCATGCGCAGGGTGGCGGGCAGGCCGGCGGGCAGGCTTGCCCCGCTATTGGAGAAGTCGATGAATTCAGCGGTGCCGATTCTGTCCGACTCAAGCCTCCTGATCGTCGGCGCCAGTTGCGGGTTGAGCATGGGCTCAGAAGCCGATGTTGTCAGTTTCAGGACCGCCGTATTCAACGCATAGCCGAGGATTTTCGTGCCGTCTTTCTCGGGCTCAAGGGTGACCACGCCATGGATCAGGGTGAGGCCGGAGGTCATCTGCTCCTGTGTCACCGGAATGCGCGTCGTGACCCGATGCCCGGCCGGTAATTCGGCACTCGATCCGGTGAGGCTTTCGTGCGCCGTGTCCTGGAAGTTGATGATGCGATGAGAGTTGGCGTTGATGGTCTCGGTAAAGGGGTAGTCTTTGAAGTTCGCACTCATGATGACGTGTTTAAAGGCGCGCAAGTGGGGCGTGGTCACTTTTGCCTTTTTGGTCAGCAAAACATTCTGTGAATGCAGCTTGTTGATTTTATTCTCGGGCTCGGAAAAAGCGCCGTAACGGTTAAGGGTGAAATGGAAGAGTTTGTTTGTGTATAAATTGACGAAGGCGTTTTTTTCGATGAAATGATTTTCCAACAAAAGGATGTCTGGTTCTTTTGCGGTTGTTACAGGGGCAAACAGTGCGCTGTCAGCATGATGTACAGCGTTGGGGAACTCTTCCTGCGTGATCGGGTTTCTGAAATACAGGGCGTAAAAGTCGGTTTTAAACTCTGTCGAGACACCGGTGATGGTCGAGCCCTTGCTCAGTTTAAGCTGAGTCTTCGTCGGGTCATCCAGCGCATCGTGGGTAACCAGCGTGATGGTCGCACCCTGCGGTTTGGTTAATGTAACGGTGTACGGCTGCTGGAAGCGGTCACTGAGCGTCGAAGAGAACACGAGTTCATGGGTGTTTGAATCAAAAAAAACCTGAGTGCGGTCGGTGTCTTTTATTTTTGCCTGGTTGTTTTCATGGTTCCAATGCGCCTTGTCCTGGAAAATTTTCTGCGATGCTATGGAAATAGTGTAGTCGGGCGTCGGCGTTATCTTGAACTGCAAGTTGCCCTGGTTCTTGTGCGCAAAGAGCGCGAGAAAGTGTCGGGCGCTGTCAGGCAGCAGTTCGCTGTAATACCCGTTGGGACTGTGCGTCTGGCCCCTGAGTATGGCCTGCACTTTGGTCTTCTGGGACGGATCGAAGGGTTCCAGCAGTCGGTTTATTTCTTCGTCCACGTCTGAGTCGGGCAGCACGCTGTAGCGCTCGGGGCTACCGCCATCGGCGACGGTGGTGATGTTGAAAGACTGGTCGATGTGCACGGCCTGGAAGAATTTGCCGATGAAATTATCCTGCTGTTTGGGATCTTTGCGGCTGGTGGCGAGCACACTTAAAAAAAGCGCTGGGGTGCTGTTGTCATCGACGATCGCCACCGTTTGCGTAATGCTTTTGAGGAGCTCGGAGGTCGAGGCGTTGACGTCTTCTGTCGCGCAGTATTTCTCAATGCACGCCTGGGGCGCGCTCCAGCTGCCATCGTGTTTTTCATACGAGAAATTGAGCCGGAATTGGACGTAGTGGGTATTGATCCAATCGGCCAGAAGTTCCTTTTTCTCTGAATCCCATCGCGCCGGCTTGAATGAACTGCTTGGGGTGGGTTTGATGCACTCGGCCCAGATGAAAAATAGTCGGCTATTGAAATACACCGGTCGGATGCTTTGCTCGGCGGTAGCGTCGGAGACCGACAGGTTGATTTTTTTCCAGTCCGACCAGGCGTCCTGCAACAGCACCGCGCCGGCGCGCCTGGACAGGTCCAGGGAGCGCCAGTAATAGGTGTTCCCTGAGCTCGATTTGCCGATGAAGTAATAAGTGCCGCGATGCAGGTTGCTCAAGTCTGCGTCGATATAGCCGTTGATCGTGCGTATGTTGGCGGTTTCCTCAAACCTGGCCAGGTAACTCTGCACCGCCGTGACGACGGCGTCGGCTTGAATTCGGTATTGGCTGAGATCGTTTTCCAACTGTTGAAAACTGTCGGTCTTGTCACGCCGTAACGTCGGGTCCAGATAGTTGGCCGGGTGGTAGCGCAATTGCTGGCTGGCATTCCAGAGCGGGTAGCTGTGCAATTGTTCGCGCCAGGCCTTGCTCTGTTGCGCGGTCATACCTTGATGTTCATAACCCGGCTCAAGGCCCAGTTGAATACGGGTGATGTATTGCTGCAGGCTGGAAACGGCACAGGCGACCGGGCTGGTCGGCACGGCCTGGCTGACTTGCACGTCGAGTAACCAATACGCGTAAAGGTCATCGGCCGTGCTGATTCTGGCTTTGAGGGCGCGAGGTACTTTATGGGCAAGGTAGTACGCGAGCATGGCGTCGCGCAGGCTTTCATTAAGCTGGTGGTCAAGCGAATGCGACATGATCAGTCCTTGAGCAGGTCAAAAGGGGACAGGGTGTCAACGGCAGAGGCATGCGTACTGGTGAGCGCCTCGCCGACGGCCTTCCATTGAGCGAACGTCGAGTCGGTTTTAAGTTGGCTGGCGGCAATCAGCTGCGTGGCGGACAGTCCGGTGGCGCTGCTGGCGTGGCGGCAGCGCAGCAACCAGTCCAGGCGATCCATTGAGGTAATGCGGGGCGGGCTCAGCTGGCCGCTGAAAACGCCTATTTCGCTGGCACTCCAGCCACAGAGTCGGGCGAGATGCTCGTTGGTTTCGTCACTGGTGTTCAGTGCCGTGCTACCGGGCGGTGTATTGGCCAGTCTGAAGTAATCGAGAATCTGTCCTTCGGTCAGGCCGAAGCGGTCGATGCAATGGTTGAACTGCTGCATGAGGTAGAGGGTGTGCGGCGTCAGTTCCAGTAACGAGGACGGTTGATGATCGCTGTCCAGCCAGTGCGGGTTTATCAGGAATTGATCCAGCGCCTGGCGGCTGATCGGCCATTGCAGAACATCGACGGCGTGAGGGAGCAGCAAGATCAGATAGCCGAGGGTTTGCAGCGGTGGGGCGCCGGGCGCGTACAAACGCAGGAAATGCCCATGATGGTCATATTTCTGATGCCCGTTGGCGTTGCCTGGCAGTTGGGGGACGGCGTGGATGATATCTTTGAGGCGCCCGTACAGCGCCCAGAATTCGTCACGTATCGTGCTCACCAGGTTACGAAGCATGGGTTTGGTTTGTTCGATGAAGAAGGCTGTGCGTGTGGCGTTCGTGCTGATCGCAACGCCAGCCAGCACTTGGTCGAGCGCCACCTCGATGGTCGTGTTCGAGCGCATCCGTTGCAGTACCTGATGGGTCAGGGATCGCCAGTCAACGGCGGGCAAGCGAGGTGTTTCGTCAGTGGGTTGTTGAGGCAGTTCAAGCAGGTTCAACTTTGTGGAGACGGAAGCCTGATCATAGGCGACGAACTCTTTCAACAGCAGGTTGATGGCGGGGTCCAGGACCTGCTGATCAAGCAATAGCTGATGCCTGAACAGTGACAGGCTGTTGCCGTTTTCCTTGAGCCAGCGGCTGGCCCATTCCAGGTGCATGAGCACGTCGAGAAAGTCAGTCGCGCCCTTGGGCTTGCGACGCAGCGTCGGGTTGCGCAGTTGCGTGAGAACGTTGGCTCTGCCGAGCAACTGCGCCAGTTGCTGGCATTCCATGACCGACAAGCCGAACAGGCGGGCGATTCGCGCTTGTCGATACAGTGCGCTGACGGTCTCGATCGTACGCGTTGCAGGCCCACCGGCGATCAGCAGTTGCAGCGAATCCTGGGTGTCTTGCAGGCCCAGCCCGGCGCAGAGTTGTTGCGCAGTGGTTGCGTCGAACGCCTTGCCGTCCAGATACAGGGGCGGCAAGGCGGAACCTGCACGGTTGAATACCTGGTCGAACAGTGACACGCGCTCCCCCGAGGCGTGAACGGGCAACTGATGGAGCCAGGCGGCAAACTCTTCGGCTTGCAAGTTGTAGCGCTTGTTCAGATGGCAAAACACCCCCAGCGCTCGCAGGGTGTTATGGGTGATCAGCAGCGCGCGGTTGCTGGTGCCTTCGCAGCGCATGGCGCTGACCAGTAACGTGTCCAATTGTGCGAACGGCAGGCCCAGCCAGCGCTGCAGGCGAATCATCCGTTGCAGCCTGTCGAAGCGCTCTATGCTCACGTTGACCAGCCTGGCGGGGGCCTTGTTGTCCAGGCTGATCGCGGGTGTGGAGGCCGTCGCGCCATTGATGTAACAGGCCCCGTAAGTGAGCCCGGTGTCCTGCTTGCAGTAAGGCGATTTGCGCGGTGTCTGTGTCTGTTGTGCCAGCAGCGCTTGGAGTTGTTCGGCGTCCAGTTGCGTAGGGTGCAGAAAGTCAGTGACGTTTTCCGGGCCCTGTGCGGCCGTCCAGTTGAAGTACGTCCGATAGAACGTCTGGGCATCCTGCGCCGAGGCCAAGTCACTTTTGAGCAGCGCCTGTTGTTCAGGGCTCAGCCCCGATAACAGACATTGAACCTCGTGATTGTGGGTAACGACTTGCCCGTAAGTGCTGGTTTCTGCGGCCAGGGGCAACTGGCGACTGATGCGATAGTTCAACTCACCCAACATTGGCCTGTCGCCCGACAAGCCCAGCCGGCATTGCTGGTGGTGAAAATGATACGGCAATGAAAAGGGATACCAGGTTTTGCTCAGTCGTGTGTAGGTGTCGTTGTCGTTGGCACCGGCGATATTGCGCAGCAAGGTGTGATTGATGATCGACAGCATGGGCACCTGGCCTGCGACGCTGTGTGGGTCGATCAACAGATCCTTCAGGTCCGCACGGCGCTCGGCCAGCTTGACCGCGTCCGCCCCCTTGGCATTCTGTTCCAGTTGCAGGGCGAACAGATAAAGCGCGCGCAGGTAGGCGGCCGGCGAATCGATGGCTGCAATGGATGAGCTGGCGCAGAACTGTCCGCGGTTTTCCTTGAACAACGCCTGGTAGGTGGCACCGTCTTGAGCGGCGACATCGCGTTTATCGCGCCGGGAAGGGCGGTCCGACGAGACTTGCTGTTCGCGAAACACGCTTTCCAGTTGCGCAGCAGCGCTGCGAGCCTTGAGGTACACCGTGTGGGCATCGTCGTCGTTGCAGGTGGCCAGTTGCTCTGCAAAGGCCTTTTCGCCGAGTCGCACAATGTCGAATACCGAGTGAATGGCGAGGCGCTGCAGCGCGGTGTTGAAATCGTCCCGACCGGGGGCGGGAGGGCGTGAGTGATCAATCAATTGAGCGAGCAAGGAGCTGCTGTCGGCTTGCATATTCGTACGTTCCTTCACGCCCGCCGATGGGTCCGGCGGGCAATGAAAAACGCTATCACGCAGATTTACGGGGCCAGGCATAGGTATTTACAGGCGTCGCCGGCACCCATACGCCGATACCACCTTTATCCACCGCATCAAGCCCAGGCTTGGCCGACCTTTGTGCCATTGAGGTCATGTGATCATGTCTGCTTCGCTTCATCGAAATACGCCCTCCCTCGCGGCATTCGACCCCCGTGGGTTGACCGTGCGCAACGTCGCTTACCTGCGCGCCACCCCCGAGGCGGCGCCAACGGCCCGTGTCATGCGCCAGGTGTTTGGGGCCAGCGGCCTGCTGCTGCAGCAGTGGGACGCGCGCCTGCATGCGCTTAAATTGGGCGAGCCCGCCACCGAGGCCAACCAGGTGTCGGTGTACAGCCTGTCCGGTGCGCTGGTGCGCCGCAACGATGTGGACGCCGGTATGCGGCTGTTGCTGGCAGCGCCATCCGGGCAACTGTTGCATGCCTGGGATGGGCGGGGTGCCTACCAGCGCCACGACTACGACGCCTTGCAGCGTCCGGTGGCAGTGTTCGAACAAGCGGCCAACGAAGCGCGGCCCCGCTGTGTCGAAAGCCTGGCGTATGCCCCGCCAACCTCCGAACACCGCGCGCTTAACCGCTGCGGCCAGTTGGTACGGCATGCCGACCCGGCGGGTACGCAGGTGTACGACGCGTACGGGGTTACCGGGCAAGTGCTGCAGCAAACGCGGCGGTTTCGCGACGCGCCCGGTGAGGTGGACTGGCCGCTTGCCCTGGCCGAGCAGAACCAGCAGCTGGAAAGCGCGGTTTACACCACGCGCTGGATGTTTGATGCCCTTGGCGGCACCCTGGAACAGATCGATGCCAAGGGAAACGGTCGGCACTTTGCCTATGGTCTGGACGGACAGGCCACGCATATTCACCTCACCTTGAAAAGTGGCGCGCGCAAGACCGTCATCGAACGCTACGACTACAATGCCGCCGGCCAGGTGGAGAAGGCCCTGTTGGGCAATGGCGTGAGCAGCCTGGCCACCTATCGGCCCGAGGACGGCCGCATGCGCCGGCTGATGGCGTACCGCAAAAACGCGCTGGCGGCCCCCTTGCAGGACCTGAGCTACGCCTATGATCCCGTGGGCAATGTTTCAAACCTGCTCGATCAGGCGCAACCGACGAAATGGAGCCACAACACGCAAGTGCAGTCTGCCTGCCGCTATGAATACGACTCGCTGTACCAACTGACCCAGGCGACGGGGCGGGAAAGTGCCGGCGCCACCATTGGCCCGGCGCTGCCTGCGCGTATTTCGTTCGGTTCGACCGATGCCGCTCTATGGCGCAACTACACCCAGCACTATGCCTATGACGAGGGGGGTAACCTGACCCGGCTGCGCCATGTGCCGTCCAGTGGTGTCGGCTACACCCGCGCCATGCAGGTGGCGAGGGGCAGTAACCGTGCGTTGTCGAGCGAGCTTGCGCTAACCGAAGGCGCGCAAGGCTTTGACGCCAATGGCAATCAGAAACAGCTCGGGCGCGGCCAGCCAATGGTGTGGAACCTGCGTAATCAACTGGCCAGGGTCACCTCCATCGAGCGTGACGGGGAGGATGCCGACGAAGAGACCTATGTGTATGCCGGCGACGGCCAGCGTGCGCTCAAACTCACTCATCAGCAGGTCGCCGGTAGCCGGCAAACGGCGCGGGTGTATTACCTGCCAGGCCTGGAGCTGCGCCACCGGCCGATGCGTCGGCTGAATGTCGTGCGCCTAGAGGTGGCGCGTTGCACGGTTGAGGTCCTGCAATGGGAGCTGGGACTCGATGACGGCGCTGCGCAGGAGACCCTGCGTTACTGCCTGAAGGATCAGCAATCGAGTCATGGACTGGAGCTGGGCGAAGAGGCCGAGTTATTGAGCCAGGAGAGCTATTTTCCGTACGGGGGCACCGCGTGGTGGGCGTCGCGCAACGCGGTGCAGGGTCGCGACAAAACCCGCCGGTATTCAGGCAAGGAGCGTGACGTCAGCGGTTTGTATTACTACGGCTTTCGCTATTACGCCCCGTGGTTGCAGCGCTGGATAAGCCCGGACCCCGCAGGCGGCGGGGCGCAGTTGAATGCTTATCTGATGACGTCCAACAACCCGCTCACGTTCGTTGATTCAATGGGGTTGCAGCCTGCCGACGTGGAAAATACTCGGATACAGGGCGGAATCATCATCATGCTGCTTCTGGTCGTGCTGGGCCTGGGAGCGGGAGCACTGCTGGGCAATGCGCGGTTGGGGGCCTCCGTGGGCGCTCTGGTGGGAGGCGTGTTGTTTGGTGCCAGCCGCCTCAGTGCCTATCGATATATGCAACCCCAGGCGGTGGCCGGGGCCGCGGAAGGAATCGAAGAACAGTTCGCCAGGAATATCTCGGAATTGGCGATCAATTTGGCACAGCAGGCGCAATTGAGCCACGAAGAAACGGAGCGGCTGGTGAATTTCGCCTATGGGCGCCGTCCTGCTGAAGGCGGCATGTCGCTTTATGTTTATACAACTCAGGGGGCCATCTACGGCTATGCGGGGCCGGTGGACCAACCGGGGGAAGTCGAAAGCGTACTCGCGGGGCAGCGTAACCCGATGCCGGAGCTCAAGCGCATGGGCTACGGCGCGATTTTGCTGCGAAGTCCGAGCCGTGATCCGGCTGGCGCGAGTGGCCAGCAGGCAGGGGTGAGCGAGTTCGAGGTGGGGGAGACGACACAGGTTGTCGGCACAAGCCGCGCACGCCGTGCCCGGCGAGCACAGGCGCAGGTACCGTTGGTGGCGTCGTCTGCGGCGAGAGCCGCTGCCCCGCAGGTGGAGTTGGACACCACAGCGCTGGTGGATACCCAACTCTCGGGCCGGGAACGCCGCAGCATTGCCCTTACCCTCAGCCACTTGCGTCAAGGGCGTTTCGGCGCGGTTCATTGGCATGTTCATCGCGACCAACTGTGGTCCGCTGACTTGCACGGTTATGCCGCTGCTCGCGGACGCGGTGCCTATCGCTTGATGTTCAGCCATCTCGGCGGCCAGCGGTACCGAGTGGAGGGCGTACGCAACCCACACCGCTGAGGGCACATCAGCGGCGGCGTGTCGATGCGGTGGCGGCATGGTTTTGCTAGAATGCCCGCCGCGTCGCCTGGTCGGCGTCATTTTGCATCCGGTTCACCCCTTACGAGGGTAGCCACCTGGAGAGATTACCCATGACTCAACCTATCGTCGTGGCGGCACTGTACAAGTTCGTCACCCTTGAAGATTACGTCGCCCTGCGTGAGCCACTGTTGCAGGCGATGGTCGACAACGGCATCAAAGGCACCCTGCTGATCGCCGAAGAAGGCATCAATGGCACCGTTTCCGGCAGCCGCGAGGGCATCGACGGCCTGATGGCGTGGCT
Organism: Pseudomonas sp. 31 R 17; assembly: GCF_900004915.1. Classification (NCBI taxonomy): domain Bacteria; kingdom Pseudomonadati; phylum Pseudomonadota; class Gammaproteobacteria; order Pseudomonadales; family Pseudomonadaceae; genus Pseudomonas; species Pseudomonas sp. 31 R 17. The sequence continues at coordinate 25,665 of NZ_CVTN01000026.1, read as the reverse complement.
CAAGCAAGACCCGCGCATGGTCGACATTGACCACAAGGAGTCGTACTGCGACGACCAGCCGTTCTACCGCACCAAGGTCAAGCTCAAGAAAGAGATCGTGACCCTGGGCGTGGAAGGCGTGGACCCGAACAAAAAAGTCGGTACCTACGTCGACCCCAAGGATTGGAACGCGCTGATCAGCGACCCCGAAGTGCTGCTGATCGACACGCGCAACGACTACGAAGTGTCGATCGGCACCTTTGAAGGCGCGATCGACCCGAAGACCACCAGTTTTCGCGAATTCCCCGACTACATCAAAGCCAACTTCGACCCGGCCAGGCACAAGAAGGTCGCCATGTTCTGCACCGGCGGCATTCGTTGCGAGAAAGCCTCGAGCTATATGCTCAGCGAAGGCTTCGGCGAGGTCTATCATCTCAAGGGCGGTATCCTTAAATACCTCGAAGAGGTGCCGCAGGAGGAGACCAAGTGGCAGGGCGACTGCTTCGTGTTCGACAATCGCGTCACCGTGCGCCACGATTTGAGCGAAGGCGACTACGATCAATGCCATGCCTGCCGCACACCGGTCAGCGTAGAAGACCGCGCGTCCGAGCACTACGTGGCCGGCATCAGTTGCCCCCATTGCTGGGATAAGCTGCCGGAGAAAACCCGTCGCAGCGCCATCGACCGGCAGAAGCAGATCGAACTGGCGAAGGCCCGTAACATGCCGCACCCGATTGGTTTCAACTACAAGCAAACCCCTTCCGAGGCTTGAACCATGTCCGCGCGCCTGCTCTATGTAATGGACCCGATGTGTTCCTGGTGCTGGGGCTTTGCCCCGGTGGCGCAGGCGATGGTTGAGCAGGCCCGGGCGGCCGGCGTGGAGTTGCACCTGGTGGTGGGCGGCTTGCGCACCGGCAGTGGCGCGGCGCTGGAACCGACTACGCGGCGCTATATCCTGGAGCACTGGCAGGCGGTGACCGACGCCACCGGCCAGCCGTTCAAGCGCGAGGGTGCGTTGCCCGAGGGGTTTGTCTATGACACCGAGCCTGCGTGCCGCGCCCTTGTCACTGCGCGCAGCCTGGCGCCCGATTGCGCCTGGACGCTGCTGGGGCTGATCCAGCATGCATTTTATGTAGAAGGCCGCGACGTCACCTCTGCCCACGTGCTGGTGGAACTGGCCGAGCAGGCCGGTATTCCGCGGATCGAGTTTGCCGGCGAGTTCGACCGCGCCGAGCAGCACGCGGCCACGGCAGCGGATTTCACCTGGGTGCAGGATTTGGGCATTGCCGGTTTCCCGACCTTGCTGGCCGAGCGCAACGGCCAATTGGCGCTGCTCACCAATGGCTACCAGCCGCTGGACGAGCTGTCACCGTTGCTCGCCCGATGGCTGGAGCGCGCTACCTGTGCGGGATGAGTCAACCATCAGCGACCGCCTGACCTGGGCGGAAATCCGCCGCCTGGCCCTGCGTCACCGCAAATCCCTGTGGATCGCCAACAGCGTCGCCGTGCTGGCGACCTTATGCAGCGTACCCATCCCGTTGCTGTTGCCGCTGCTGGTCGACGAAGTGCTGCTGGGCCATGGCGATGCCGCGCTCAAGGTGATGAACCACGCGCTGCCCCTGGGCTGGCAGAAAGCCGCCGGTTATATCGGCCTGATGCTCTTGATGACCCTGGCCCTGCGCTGCGGCGCACTGGTGTTCAACGTGGTGCAGGCGCGGCTGTTTGCGCGGCTGGCCAAAGACATTGTCTACCGCATCCGCGTGCGCCTGATCGAGCGGCTCAAGCGCATCTCCCTGGGCGAATATGAAAGCCTGGGCAGCGGCACGGTGACGACCCACCTGGTCACCGACCTGGACACCCTGGACAAATTCGTCGGCGAAACCCTCAGCCGCTTCCTGGTGGCGATGCTCACCCTGGTCGGCACTTCGGCGATTCTGGTGTGGATGCACTGGCAGCTGGCGCTGCTGATCCTGCTGTTTAACCCCTTGGTGATCTACGCCACGGTGCAGTTGGGCAAGCGCGTCAAGCACCTGAAAAAACTCGAAAACGACAGTACCTCGCGGTTTACCCAGGCGCTCACCGAAACCCTGGATGCCATCCAGGAAGTGCGCGCCGGCAACCGCCAGGGCTTTTTCCTCGGGCGGCTGGGCCAGCGTGCAAGGGAAGTGCGGGACTACGCCATTCACTCGCAATGGAAAACCGACGCGTCCAGCCGCGCCAGTGGTTTGCTGTTCCAGTTCGGTATCGACATCTTCCGCGCCGCTGCCATGTTGACCGTGCTGTTTTCCGACCTGTCCATCGGCCAGATGCTCGCGGTGTTCAGTTACCTGTGGTTCATGATCGGCCCGGTGGAGCAGTTGCTCAACCTGCAATACGCCTACTACGCGGCAGGCGGCGCGCTGACGCGCATCAACGAGCTGCTGGCCCGCGCCGACGAGCCGCAATACGCCGGAGGTGCCGATCCCTTCAGCGGGCGTGCGACCGTCGGTATCGAAGTGCGCGGCCTGGACTTCGGCTACGGTGACGACCTGGTGCTCGACCAACTGAACCTGGCCATCGCACCGGGGGAGAAAGTCGCGATTGTCGGCGCCAGCGGCGGCGGCAAAAGTACCCTGGTGCAACTGTTGCTGGGCCTCTATACACCGCAGGCCGGCAGCATTCGTTTTGGCGGCGCGAGCCAGCAGGAAATCGGCCTGGCGACCATCCGTGAAAACGTCGCGGTGGTGCTGCAGCACCCGGCGCTGTTCAACGATACCGTGCGCGCCAACCTGACGATGGGCCGCGAGCGCACGGACCAGGCCTGCTGGCAGGCACTGGAAATCGCCCAGCTGGATGCTACCGTCAAGGCATTGCCGTTGGGCCTGGACAGCGTAGTGGGGCGTTCCGGCGTGCGTTTTTCCGGTGGTCAACGGCAACGCCTGGCCATTGCGCGCATGGTCCTGGCCGAGCCCAAGGTGGTGATTCTGGATGAAGCCACCTCGGCGCTGGACGCGGCCACCGAGTACAACCTGCATCAGGCGCTGGCGCGTTTTCTCAGTGGGCGTACTACACTGATCATCGCCCACCGGCTCTCGGCAGTGAAACAGGCTGACCGTGTATTGGTGTTCGATGGCGGGCATATCGCCGAGGATGGCGACCATCAGCAGTTGATTGCCGATGGCGGGTTGTACGCCAAATTGTATGGACACCTGCAACAAGTGCGTTGATTTAGCTTAGGCTGTGCTATCGGGAGCGGATTTTCGCGTGCGTATTGAGCTGTGCATGTGCAAGGGACTTCATGAAGCAAAAGCGGACTCTCGGAACGCCACGGCTGCTGGGCATTGTCTGGCCCTTTATTGCCGTTGTGCTGTTCCAGGCATTGTTAGGCTGCGTCAGTCTCTACGTGCTCTCGGCGGTGCGTGGCTATGTGGCAGGTGAAAGTCTGTGGTCCAAGGGCCAGAAAGACGCCATCTACTACCTGACCCTCTACGCCGATAATCGCGAAGCCGCCACCTACCTCAAGTATCAGCAAGCCATTGCGGTGCCTCAGGGCGGGCATGAGTTGCGCATCGCCCTGGACAGCCCCACCCCTGATATTCCGGCTGCGCGCCTGGGTATCATCAAGGGCGGCAACCACCCGGACGACGTCTCCAGCCTGATCTGGCTGTACCTCAACTTTCGTCATTTCAGCTACCTGGAAAAGGCCATCGAACTCTGGACGGTGGGCGACGGCTACCTGTTGCAACTGGACGAGCTTGCTCGCCAGATGCATGACGCCATTGCTGCCGATCGGGTCGATGCCGACGATGTGCGGCTGTGGAAGGCGCGTATCACGGCGATCAACGAAGGTGTGACACCGGCGGCCAAGGCGTTCAGCGATGCCTTGGGCGAAGGTTCGCGGATGATCCTGCGCCTGCTGTTGATCACCAACCTGGCCACGGCCCTGGGCCTGATCGTCCTGGCGCTGCTGCGCACGCACAAGTTGCTGGCCCAGCGCCATGCGTTTGCCGACGCCCTGCAGGCGGAGAAAGAGCGGGCGCAGATCACTCTGGAGTCGATTGGTGACGGGGTCATCACCACCGACGTGGACGGTGCGATTGCCTATATGAACCCCGCCGCCGAAGCGCTGACCCACTGGAATTCGGCCCAGGCCCAGGGCCTGCCGCTGGCGGCGTTGTTCAAATTGCTGGATGAGAACGCCGAGCCGGACGGCTTCACCCTGATCGAGCACATCATCAAGGGCGAACTCAGTGGCGGCAGTGACCATTCCAAGCTGATCCAGCGCCTGGACGGCAGCACCGTTTCCGTGACCCTGGTGGGCGCGCCGATTCGCAGCGCAGGCAAGGTCAGTGGCGCGGTGCTGGTGCTGCATGACATGACCCAGGAGCGCCAGTACATCGCCAATCTTTCCTGGCAGGCGACCCACGATGCCTTGACCGGCCTGGCCAACCGGCGTGAATTCGAATACCGCCTGGAGCAAGTGCTGCAGCAGGTGGCACGTCAGCCAAACGGCCGGCATGCCTTGATGTTCCTCGACCTGGACCAGTTCAAGCTGGTCAATGACACTTGCGGCCACGCCGCGGGCGACGAGTTGCTGCGGCACATTTGCGCGCTGCTGCAATCGGACTTGCGCGAAGGCGATACCCTGGCGCGCCTGGGCGGCGATGAATTTGGCATCCTCCTGGAAAACTGCCCGGCAGCGGTAGCCGAAAAGATCGCCGAGAGCCTGCGCCACACCGTGCAAAGCCTGCACTTTGTATGGAAGGGCCGGCCGTTCATGACCACCGTCAGCATCGGCCTGGTGCATATCTCGCAAACGCCCACCACCCTGGAAACGTCGCTGCGCGCCGCCGACATGGCGTGCTACATGGCCAAGGAGAAGGGGCGTAATCGGGTGCAGGTGTATCACGCCGATGACTCGGAGCTGTCCATACGCTTTGGCGAGATGGCGTGGGTGCAACGCCTGCACATGGCCCTTGAAGAAGACCGCTTTTGCCTTTATTCCCAGGAAATTTCCCCTCTGGGCCATACCGAAGCGGGCACCGGTCACATTGAAATACTCTTGCGCCTGCATGACGAATCAGGCCGAACCATCCTGCCCGACAGTTTTATTCCGGCGGCCGAACGTTACGGCTTGATGACGTCCCTGGACCGTTGGGTGGTGGAAAACGTATTCAAGATCATCGCCCGTTGCATGCATGAGCATCCGGGCCGACCCATGGCCATGTGTGCGATTAATCTGTCAGGCATAACCATTGGCGATGATGATTTTCTCGGGTTTTTGCGTGAGAAATTCGACACTTACAGCATTCCCCCGGAAATGATTTGTTTTGAAATAACTGAGACCAGCGCTATCGCCAATTTAGGCAGTGCAATTCGTTTTATTAATGAACTCAAGGCGTTAGGTTGCCACTTTTCACTTGATGATTTTTGCGCCGGAATGTCCTCATTCGCCTATCTCAAACATTTACCTGTAGACTTCTTGAAGATCGATGGAAGTTTCGTAAAGGATATGCTGGACGACCCGATTAACCGCGCCATGGTCGAAGTGATCAATCACATCGGCCATGTCATGGGTAAACGCACAATTGCCGAGTTTGTTGAAACGTCGCAGATAGAACAGGCGTTACTTGAGATAGGTGTGGACTACGCTCAAGGCTATCTGATCGAACGCCCGCAATTGTTTACCTGTGACCGCCTGCAATGCCGACCCGTGCGGCCGCAGCCTCTGTTATTCAAGGCGCCCGGCACCTTCCGCTGAAACTTGCCGGTCTGTACATCACACTTAAAAAGGAGCCCTACAGTGATCGACACATTCAACAGAACCGGCCCGCTTATGGAAGCCTCAAGTTACCCCGCCTGGGCCCAGCAATTGATCCAGGACTGTAGCGAGAGCAAGCGTCGGGTTGTCGAACACGAACTGTACCACCGCATGCGTGATAACACGCTCAGCGCCAGGACCATGCGCCACTACCTGATCGGCGGCTGGCCTGTGGTGGAGCAGTTTGCCTTGTACATGGCACAGAACCTCACCAAGACCAAGTTTGCCCGCCATCCCGGGGAGGACATGGCGCGACGCTGGCTGATGCGCAATATTCGCGTGGAACTGAACCACGCCGATTATTGGGTGAATTGGGCGCGTGCCCATGGCGTCAGTCTTGAAGACCTGCAGGCCCAGGACGTGCCACCGGAGTTGCACGCACTGAGCCATTGGTGCTGGCACACCAGCTCGGCTGACTCGTTGATCGTCGCGATTGCCGCCACCAACTACGCCATCGAGGGCGCGACGGGGGAGTGGTCCGCCGTGGTCTGTTCCACCGGCGTGTATGCCGCCGCCTTCCCCGAGGAAGAACGCAAGCGCGCGATGAAGTGGCTGAAGATGCACGCCCAGTATGACGACGCGCACCCTTGGGAAGCCCTGGAAATCATCTGCACCCTCGCCGGCACGAACCCGAGCAAAGCCCTGCAGGTTGAGTTGCGACAGGCCGTGTGCAAGAGCTACGACTACATGTATCTGTTCCTGGAAAGTTGCATGCACCTGGAACAAGAGAAGGAAAAGGCGCCGGCGCTCGTGCGTGAGCGCCATGCCCGAGTCGCCAGCGAGGCGTGATGCACAGGCAATGGCGGGGGGGTATTACCCCGCCATTGCCAGACGATTACGGCCTGCGCGCTTGGCCACGTACAAGGCATTGTCGGCTCGGCGCAGCAGGCTTTCAGCCGACTCAGCCGCCAGTAACGTCGAGCAGCCGAGGCTTACCGTCAATTCGATTCGCGTCCCTTCTACCCAGTAGTCCTGGGCTTGCGCCGCCTGGCGCAGGCGTTCGCCGACCATCCGCGCCGCATCACGGCCGGTGTTGGACAGCAGGATCAGAAATTCTTCCCCGCCAAACCGAAACACCATGTCCACGTTGCGCAGCTGGCCCTTGATCGCCGCCGCCACGGCGCGCAATACGCTGTCGCCGGCGGTATGGCCATGGGTGTCATTGATGCGCTTGAAGTGGTCGATGTCCAGCATCAACAGAGACAGTGGGTGCATGTGCCGCCGCGCCATGTCGATTTCCCGTTGCAGCGTCTGGTCCATGGCGATGCGGTTGCCGGTTTCGGTCAACGGATCGCGCAAGGCGCTGCGGGTGGCGGCGCGGTAGAGCAGGGCATTGCGCATCGGATACAGCAGGGCCGCCAACAGGGATTCGAGTTGGCCCAGCTCCTCTTCCATAAAACGCTGGTTGCGGCGGAACACCAACTCGCCCAGGTGCTCGCCATCATGGCTCAAGGTGTAGCTCATCGAATGATGGCCGCGTTGGCCGAACTCCAGGCGCAGGTCCGTGGTGACGTGGCGGTATTGCAAGGCATCCAGCGGCACCAGGCGCTGGGTTTCGCGAAAGAACAGGCCAAGGATGCGTTCCGGCTCGAGGCTGGTTTGCAATTGCTGGTTAAGTTGCTGGCGGAGCTGGCCGAGGGTGGCGGGGCGAGGTGAACGCAGGGATGGCTGACCAAATCCCAGGCGTTGCAATTTGGCACTGTCAAAGTCAATTGCGTTGGTCTGGGTGGGTGTTTTCATAGGTGCGCGGCCTCTAAGCACATGACTGTCTTACAGGCGGATGAGAGTGGCAAGTGCCAGGCGTCTTACTGGTCCTTCAGTTCCGTAAAACAGTAAGGATCAGTTTAAATCGCTTTACGCCGGGTTATAAGCCCGGGGCACTGCCACACGTCTTGTCATCGCTTGACCTGCTTGAAGGGTGTTAGAGCCAGATTCGTGCCAAATCGTTTTATTTAATAAATAGCTATATGAATCAATTGACTGCCCTGGCTCGAAAAACAGCCAGCAGCACATGGCGTCATTTATCTGGCTGGGCAGTCAAAGGATTACGGGGCTACCAGCGTGGAACCGTCGATTTGTTCGATCGACGTGACACCGGTCAGCGTCATCGCCACGCGCATTTCCCTGGCGAAGATATCCAGCAGGTTTTCCACACCGTTCTGCCCGTCGGCGGCCAACGCATACACGCTGGCGCGCCCGAGCAGGCAGGCCTTGGCCCCCAGGGCAAGCATGCGCACCACGTCGAGCCCGGAACGAATGCCGGAATCCACCAGCACGGTGAGGTCATCGCCGACGGCCTCGGCAATCGGTGGCAACGCCTTGGCGGTAGACAACACGCCATCCAGCTGGCGGCCGCCATGGTTGGAGACCACGATGCCGTCGGCTCCGAAGCTCACGGCATCCTTGGCATCCTGTGGGTCAAGGATGCCCTTGATGATCATCGGGCCCTTCCAGAAGTCGCGAATCCACTCCAGATCTTTCCAACTGATCGAGGGATCGAAGTTATTGGCCAGCCAGCCGATGTAGTCCTCCAGATGCGTGGGTTTGCCCAGGTACGTGGAAATATTGCCCAGATCATGGGGACGGCCCATCAACCCCACATCGAACGCCCATTGCGGCTTGGTCACCGCTTGCAGCATCCGCCGTTGCGCCGCATAGGGGCCGGACATGCCGGAGTGGGCATCACGATAACGGGCGCCCGGGGTCGGCATATCGACGGTAAACACCAGTGTCGTCACCCCCGCCGCCTGCGCGCGCTCCAGCGCATTGCGCATGAAGCCGCGATCCTTGAGAACGTACAACTGAAACCATATCGACTGCGGACTTTGCGATGCCACCTCTTCAATCGAGCACACCGACACCGTCGACAAACAGAACGGCACACCTTTGTTCGCCGCCGCCTTGGCCGCTTGCACTTCACCGCGCCGGGCATACATGCCCGTCAAGCCGACCGGGCTGAGGATGACCGGCATGGCCTGCTCCTGGCCGAACAACGAGGTTTTCAGGCTCAGGTTGTCGACATTGCGCAAGATGCGCTGGCGCAGGCTTATCTCGGCCAGGTCCGAACTGTTGGCGCGCAGCGTGTGCTCGGCGTAGGCGCCGCCATCGATATAGTCGAACAGAAAACGCGGCAACTTGCGCTTGGCGGCAGCGCGGTAATCGGATGCGGACGAAATGATCATGTAGAGGGGCTCCACTCGGCGAAGCGCTCCACGATAAGCAAAATTCTGGCATGATAAAAACAACTTTTATCGCTGCAATCGAGTCGCAAAGGGAATACTGATGAATCTGCGAACCCTGCGGGCGTTTGTTGAAGTGGTGCGCCAGGGCGGGTTTTCCCAGGCGGCTGACGTGGTGTCCCTGACCCAGTCCACGGTCAGCAAAGCGGTCAGGACGCTGGAGGAGGAACTGGGCACCCCACTGCTTAATCGTCTTGGCCACCGGAACGAACTCACCGCCGCTGGCGAAATTGCCTACCGTCGGGCCTTGGTGATGCTGGCTGAACGCAACGACCTGATAGCCGAGATCAACGACCTGCGCGGCCTCAAGCGCGGCGTGCTGCGCATCGGCCTGCCGCCGGTGGGTTGCGGCGTACTGTTTGCCGCAATGTTTGCCACCTACCGCACGCGTTACCCCGACATCGACATCGAACTCACCGAGTACGGCAGCAAAAAACTGCGCGAATGCCTGGAAGCGGGGGAGGTCGACCTGGCGGCATTGCTGCTACCGGTGGATGAGTGTTTCGACTACCAGCCGGTGCGCAATGAGCCGCTGATCGCCGTGCTGCCCATCCACCACCCGCTGGCACGCCGCGAACGCATCGACTTCACCGACCTGGCGGACTCTGCGTTCATCCTGTTCGAAGCCGGTTTCGCCCTCAACGCGAAAATCCTCGCGGCCTGCGAACGCAAGGGCGTCGTGCCAAAGGTGACGGCCCGCAGTGGGCAGATCGACTTTATCGTCGACCTGGTCGCCGCCGGCCTGGGCGTGGCCTTCCTGCCGCGGATGCTGGCGCACAAACACCAGCACGCCGGCATTGCCCTGATCCCCCTGGACGAACCCCACACCGACTGGCACATCGCCCTGGCCTGGCGCGCCAGCGCCCACTTGCCACCGGCAGCCCGGGCGTGGCTGGAACTGGCCAGGGAGCAGGCGGTTTCGACCGGTCAGCCTTTGCAGTCGTGAAAAATGTTAGAGGAGGCTTGACTTCTTCTTTTTAATCAGTAACATACGGCGCATTCCGCGATAGCTCAGTTGGTAGAGCAAATGACTGTTAATCATTGGGTCCCTGGTTCGAGTCCAGGTCGTGGAGCCAGATAGAGAAAAGCCTGCAGCGATGCAGGCTTTTTTTTGCGTGGGATTTGACGAATTAACCGGCGTTAAAGCAGGGCGATGATGGTTATGGGACAGATTTGCCTTTTGGCTTGGTTGGCTTTGGGGTAGCAAGCATTCGATTCAATTCACCGGCGAGCGCTATCAGCTGTTGCTCCAGTGCTTCGACCTCTGAGACGCTGATGCCATTGCTGATGACTTGCAGGGTTTTGGCTTGTTTGTTCGAAACAGGCGCGAGGTCATGTGCGTCCGGGCAAACCAACGCCTGTCGCAGCAGGTTGTTGATCACAGTCTGATAGCCGGTGCCGGCATTTTCCGCACGCGCACGCGCGGCTTCGATCACCGCATCGTCCAGCATAATCGTGATGCGGGTCTTTCCTTTATTGCTGGCGATGGCGCCGCGTTTGGCGCTGCTGAAGTCGTATTCGTCTTTCATGGTTCAAACTTCCAGGTACTGGCGCCGTTCATTTTTGGATGCAAGCCGTGCACTGATAATGCGTACGCAGTTGGGGTCGCGATAGGTGTAGGCCACCACCAATACGCGCCCCTTTGCATCTGTGCCCATAATCACCCAGCGTTCTTCTGCGTGATCGCGGTCTTGCATGGTCAGGGCTGCCTCGTCATAAAACACCGGCTCTGCATCAGCAAGGCTTATGCCTCTGTGCTTGCGCTCGTTGGAGAGGCTTTTTGCATTGTCGAATTGAACCATGAATGTTTTCATTATGCATATTTTATATGTATAAAAAAAGTGGATAAATGGATCGGCCATCAAGGAACGGCACAGCCCGGATGGGTCGTGTTTGGAGGCGCTATCTCCCACTCGATCAGTTGAAGTTTGATCTTGCAGAAATCGTTCAGGTATTTCCGTAAGCGGCGGGCGACCCCTTACGTAGCCACATTCAGTTCCGATTGTCGGAAGGCATGATTGGATTGACCCGCAGGCTCAGGCAGAGGGTTTTTAAAGGCGGTTTGGGGGGGGTGTAACGTTTTGCGTTGGTGGCGTTGGCAAATAACTGGTAATCATTGGGTCCCTGGTTCGAGTCCAGGTCGTGGAGCCAGATAGAGAAAAGCCTGCAGAGATGCAGGCTTTTTTTTGCGTGGGATTTGCCGCGGCAAGCAAGTGCACGGCGACGATCATCAATTTGATCCAGTGCTAATGCACCCTCACTTAACCCCAGCCATCAGCCTCGACGATTGCCTCTTTGGGAGCACCCTATCGCCATGAAGACACAACCGGGTATCCAAAAGGCAGGGTTTGCGGTGCCCAGGCCTACGGCGATCATTGTCACGCCTACTGCAAACATGATGCGTTCTCCATAACCGAAATATCCATTAACCACTGGGCTGAATTTAACATAGGCCCTTAACGACTCAATAACAACTCGCGCTCGGCCGGTAATTTCGGTTCAGCGTGCAGGCTGGGCTTTCCTGTGCACCGCGTCGCCACGCCTATATCCCAGATCAGCGCATCCGCCACGCGGGCGTTCTCGGGGCTTATCGCCCGACCGCTATCCCGTCGGGTTTATACTGACCACCTTCAAACACGTCGAGATTCCCATGAGCACCTCTGTTTCCCTGACGCCGGCACGCAAGCCGGTCGCGCCCCTGGTGGCCTTTCTCATCCTGGTGGCAGGCGCCCTGTTCCTGCAAAGCGCGGTGGGCATGCGCCAGGTTGTGTTGCTGATCGTCGGCGCCGCCTTGGGCCTGACGCTGTATCACGCCGCGTTCGGTTTCACCTCGGCCTGGCGTGTGTTTATCAAGGATCGGCGTGGCGCCGGGTTGCGCGCGCAGATGGTGATGCTGGCGGTGGCGGTGGTGCTGTTTTTCCCGGCGCTGGGCGCGGGGACCTTGTTCGGCCAGCCGGTGGTCGGGCTGGTGGCGCCGGCCGGGGTGTCGGTGGTCTTTGGCGCGTTTATCTTCGGCATCGGCATGCAGCTGGGCGGCGGTTGCGCGTCGGGCACCCTGTTCACCGTAGGTGGCGGCAATGCGCGGATGCTCGTGACCCTGTTGTTCTTTATCTGCGGTTCGTTGATTGCCACCCATCACGTCGACTGGTGGTTTGCCTTGCCGTCGTTTGCGCCGGTTTCAATCGTCAAAAGTTTCGGCGTACTGCCGGCGTTGCTCCTGAGCCTGGCGGTGTTCGCGGTCATCGCGCTGGTCAGCGTGCGCCTGGAGAAGGCCCGCCATGGCCAACTTGAAACCGGCGTCACCAGCGAGCATCAAGGGCTGCGCCGCTTCCTGCGTGGGCCTTGGCCGTTGGTGTGGGGGGCGATCGGCCTGGCCTTGCTCAACTATGCCACGCTGGCGCTGGCCGGGCGGCCGTGGGGGATTACTTCAGCGTTTGCGCTGTGGGGCGCCAAGGTGGCGAGTGGGCTGGGGGTAGACGTGGCCAGTTGGGCGTTCTGGCAGATGCCGGCCAACGCCAAGGCCCTGGCGGCACCGGTCTGGGAAGACATCACCAGCGTCATGGACATCGGCATCGTGCTTGGCGCGCTGCTGGCCGCGGGTCTTGCCGGACGGTTTGCGCCGAGCTTGAAGATACCGGCGCGCTCGTTGATCGCGGCGGTCATCGGTGGCCTGTTGCTCGGCTATGGCTCGCGCCTGGCGTATGGCTGCAATATCGGCGCCTATTTCAGCGGCATCGCTTCGGGCAGCCTGCATGGCTGGCTGTGGCTGGTGGCTGCGTTCATCGGCAACAGCGTGGGCGTGCGGCTGCGACCGTTTTTCTTCGCCGGCGAACGGCCTCAAGTGGCCTTGAACGGTTGCTGAGCGAGCGGCTCCAGGTTTGCCTGGCATGTCCGAATCCGTCCCGAGACGGTCCGCCTTGCGCCTGTTGCGATCCTGAAGAGGGCTTTACCATGATTTGCAGCATCAGCCCCTAACCCAAGCCTGAAGGACCTACCATGAGCCGCACAGCCCTGATCGTAATCGATGCCCAGCATTCATTCCGGCATGCACCCTACTGGTCCGAAAACGACCTGTCGAGCTACCTGGAAAACCAGCAGGCGCTTATTGATGGCTGCGTTCAACAAGGCATCCCGGTGGTGCAGGTGTTTCATGTGGAGGACCAGGGCGCCTTTTCGCCGGCATCGGGTAACGTCAGGGTATTGAGCGAGCTTTCGATCGATCCGCAGCTGGTCATCCATAAGCACTACCACAGCGCCTTCGCCGGTACGCCGCTGGGCGCGCGTCTCATCGAGATGGGCGTCACCCGTTTGATCATCAGTGGTATTCGTACCGAACAGTGCTGCGAGACCACCACGCGGCAGGCCTCGGACAGCGGGTTCAACGTCGACTTCGTCAGTGAGGCCACGCTGACGTTCCCGATGACCCACGCCCGCAGCGGCCGGGTGTACACCCCGGCCGAGATTCGCGAGCGTACGGAGCTGGTGCTGGAAGGCCGGTTTGCGCGCATCGTCACCGTCGCCCAGGCATTGGCGGGGTGAATCAATGAGCGTGCCGGTGCTGTTCGTGTTGTTGCCCAATGTGCTGATGCTGGATCTGGCCGGGCCTGCCGAAGTATTGCGCCTGGCCGCGCAGATGGATGACCCGGCGGCGGTGGATTTCGAGCTGCACTACGTCAGCCCGGTGCCGTCCCTGCACACCTCCATCGGCTTGCCGTTGACGGGCCTGGCACCTTTGCCGGCCAGTTTGGCGCCCGGCACCCTGGTGGTGTTGGTGGGCTCGAGCATGAAGGCAGACGAAGCCGGCCTGCGCGTTTTCGAGTCCGCCAGCGACAGCCTGGTGCAGTGGCTGCAAACGGTGTTTGCGCCCTCTGCCGAGCATTTGATATGCGTGTGCGCCGGCGCACTGACGGCCGCCCGCGCCGGGCTGCTTGACGGGCGCCAATGCACCACCCACCACGCGCTGTGCGCTACCCTCCAGGCCCTGGCACCCAAGGCACGGGTCCTGGAAAACCGCCTGTACGTCACCGATGGCCCGGTCAGCTGCAGCGCCGGGATCACCGCCGGTATCGATATGATGCTGCACCTGGTCGCCGAGCGTGCCGGGCCCAGACTGGCATGCGCCGTCGCGCGGGATATGGTGGTGTACCTGCGCCGCAGCGGCGCTGACCCGCAGCTATCGCCGTGGATCACCGGGCGCAACCACCTGCACCCGGCCGTCCATCGCGTACAGGACGCCATTGCCGCCGCCCCGTGTGACGCCTGGACCGTGACCCGCATGGCGAACCTGGCCTGCACCGGCAGCCGCCATCTGGCGCGCCTGTTCCACGAGCATGTCGGCATCAGCCCGCTGGATTACCTGCACCGTCTGCGCCTGGCCGTGGCCCGCGAGCTGCTGGTGGCGTCGAGCCTGGACATCGAAACGGTGGCCGAGCGCGCAGGCTTTGGTTCGGCGCGTCATCTGCGGCGTATCTGGGGCAAATATGAAGCGGGCACGCCATCGGCAATGCGCCTTATTGAACAGGCGCCTCGACAGGCGTGATTGGGGCTTGGGCCGCCTCGGCTTCCAGCTTCAAACGGTCCGCCTTGCTGATGTATTTATCTTTGCTTTTCGGCGCCAGTTTGGCGTTGGCCTTTTTGGCCTTGGCCTTGAAAAGCTGCTGGAGTTTTTTCTGGCGGTTCATGTGCGTGGGCCTGGCAGGTAAAGGCGCGAATGATACCAGTTAAAAAACCGTGGATTGAAAGGTTTACCTGCCGAGGAGGCCAACGATCAATGCGCGAGGAACGCGCTGATCAGCGTGATCACCTGTTGCTGAATCTGCGCCCTGGTCCGCCCGGCCTCGCCGTCTCGGCAAATCATGCTGTCACCGGGCATATCCTCGTCGAGTATCGCCGCCGCGCCGGGTTTGCACTGCGCCATAAAGCTGAAGTGGCTCGCGTCGCTGATCTCCACGTACTGCGTGGAGGCTTTCGGCAGCCGTCTGGCCAAGTCGGCAGACTCCAGCCCCACAGCCATGTCCTCCGAGGGCACACCTCCAGCAATCACCAGTGCCGGCACGGGCAGCGCGGCCAGGCTGGCATCGGTCATGCCCCGCGACAGGCCCAGGTCCAAAGACACCACGGCGGCGACGCGCTTGTCGATCAAGTCAGCGGCCAGTTGGGCTTTGCCATCGGCAACGCCGGTAGGGTTCATCTGCGCGTAGCCGATGCAACCGCCCAACTTGGGATGGGCCAGGCAGTCCCGGGCGAACAGATCCGCATCGAAACGCGCACCGGCGATTTCCAGCACCGTCCAGCCACCGAGAGAATGGCCCACCGCCGCAATCCGGTGTTGCGCCACCGCGCCAAATTGCGTTGGCTGCGCAAGCACCGCATCGATGGCGCGGCTCAGGTCTTTGGGCCGTTGCCATAACTGCGCCGCTGCGTCTGCACTGCGATCCTTGGTGGTGGTGCCCGGATGATTCACCGCCGCCACAATATAACCCCGCCGAGCCAGCGCACTCGCCAGCCACATCTGATTGCCCCAATTGCCGCGATAGCCGTGGGAGAGCACCACCAACGGGTACTCACCACCGGTCGGCGGCGCATCGGGCACGGCGAGGGCGCCGAAGAACACCGCGTCGTCTCGGATCAACCGGGGAGCGGTCCTGATTGCCGTGGGGTACCAGACGGCCATTTCCAGCGCGCGCTGGTTGCGTGCGTCGGGCAGGGTGGTGGTTTTGAAACCGATGGGGTTGTCGTTGGCGAATGCGGGAGTGATCAGACCAATCAGGAGCAAGGCGGCGAGGGTGATTTTCACTGGTTTTTATCGTCCTTGAAGTGAGAGGCGCAGCATGATCTGAAACGGGTGGTTTGGGTAGCGCGCAAGTGGCGTGATCACTGTTCCGCGCTGCCGCTGCTTAGTCGTAGGCGAACTGATCAATCAACCCCAAGCGCGGGATACGGCTGTTGGGCTGCAAGAGTGCGCCGGGAGCTATCACTGCGTTTGCGCCAATCTTGCAGCCATCGCCTACCAGGGCGCCGAATTTGTTCACGCCCGTCTCAATGACGGCATCGGCATAGCGGATTCTGATATGCGCGCCATCCAGTTCGTTACGGTAGTTGGCGATGATTGCACCGGCTTCAATATTGACGCCTGCGCCGATCAGCGAATCGCCGACAAAGTTGAAATGCGCCAGCTTGCTTGCATCAAGCATGAAGCTGCTTTTCAACTCGCAGCTTGGGCCCACGATGCAGTGTTTGCCCAGATAAACGCCGCCACGCAGGTAGGCGCCTGCGGCGACGAACGAGCCTTCACCGATGATGATCGGCCCCTTCAGCACAGCGCCTTCTTCGACGGTGGCGCTTTCATGGATGGCGCAGTTTGCGTGACGGCGGTAGCCTGCGCCGAGGCGTGAAAGCAACGTCAGGACGTGGTTTTCGCAGTCCTGGGCCACCTGCCAGGCGGCGGCTGTGCCCAGTCCAAGCGAGGGCCATTGAGTGATGAATGTGCTGATCTCGGGAAGCTTCATGGAGAATTTTTCCGGTGCGTGAGAAGGCGGGCTCAGGCCATATCTTATAATGGTCTGCCCCGGATTTGGCTAATGGCGCGCGGTGTGGGAGGGGGCTTGCCCCCGATGGCGGCCTCTGGGCTGGCCGGGATGTTGGATTGGACCGAGTACATATCCGTTTCTGCGGTAAACGGCTGCTAATGGTTCCGCTTTTACAGCGGCTCACTTTTGAAAAGCGCAAAAGTAAGCAAAACGCTCTTGCCCCACCACTCGGCACCTCGCCTAGGCTCGGTGTGCCCTCTCTCCGGCTTGAATCCGTGGGCCGCCGCAATGGGCCATCCCTGGCCCAGTGCGGCTAACCCGGCGTCCTGCCGGGTTACCCACGGATTCAAGCCTGCGTTCGGCCAGCGTGGTTTAACGGGGCGCCTGAGATCAAAAGCAGATCAAGATCAAGAGCGACTCGCTGCGCATCGTGGTTAGCGGGTTAGCGGGTTAGCGTTGGGCGCTACAACGTTGTGTAGATTCCTATGGCCCTATCGCGATGCGTCGCCTGATTGGGCTTCAGGTCGGATTGTTTGGAGGGAGCGCAGCGAAACAAGCGCTAATAGTATCGTCCGGCTGCCTGCGCGGATGCTGGTCTAGGATTTTTTCTTGCGGTTCTCAACGGAATAAAAATTCACTGGCATCTACAAGGAGTAGCCAGTAGGCTACATTTGAATCTGTGACCAATACGATCGGCAGGACGCCTGAGTTCGATGCATGGCTCGACGGCATGAAGGATATTTGCGGGAAAACGGCGGTGCTGGCGCGTCTGGATCGAGCCGAAGAGAACAATTTTGGCGATTGCGCGCCTGTCGGCGACGGCCTGAGCGAAATGCGTGTTTTTATCGGGCCAGGCTACAGGATTTATTTTGTACGCACGGGCATCACCGCTTACCTGATGTTATGGGGCGGCGATAAAACCGATCAAAAAAGAGCAATCAAACGGGCAAAAGAAATCCTTGATGCCCTGAGAGGTAGATGAAATGAGCGAATCGACATTCAAACCCGAGGACATGCCAATCCTCGACCTTGATACATCCGGTACACGCGTCTACGAAGCTTCGCGCTTTCTCGACAGCCCGGAGACCATCAGTGCCTATCTTGCGCAGAGCATGAAGGCCCAAGACCCGCAGATCCTTATGAAAGCACTGGCTGAAGTCGCCAAGGCCCAGGGTGTGAACAAAGTGGCCGAAGCGGCGGGGGTTAATCGGGAAAGTCTTTATAAAACCCTTAAGGGCGGGTCCAAGACGCGCTATGAGACGATCCAGAAGTTGATGGTGGCGTTGGGGGTGGAGCTGACGGTGCAGCCGATTGTGAGCAAAAAGGCCCACAGACCTTGATGCCAGACATGCCATTGGCAGGAACGAGCACGCTCGCTCCTGCATAAAGCCGTTTCACCGCACCAGGCAAGGCTGCTTGTTGTTGAAGCGCCATCCCGGAATCAGGAACTGCATCGCCACGCTGTCATCCCGCGCGCCCAGGCCCATGCCTTTGTACAGTTCGTGGGCCTTGGCCACGGCGTCCATGTCGATATCCACCCCGAGGCCAGGCTTGGCCGGCACTTTCACGTAGCCGCCTTCGATCTTCAGCGGCTCCCGGGTCAGGCGTTGGCCGTCCTGCCAGATCCAGTGGGTGTCGATCGCGGTGATTTCGCCCGGCGCCGCTGCCGCCACCTGGGTGAACATGGCCAGGGAAATATCGAAGTGGTTGTTGGAGTGCGAGCCCCAGGTCAGGCCCCACTCATGGCACATCTGCGCCACGCGCACCGAGCCTTGCATGGTCCAGAAGTGCGGGTCGGCGAGGGGAGTGTCCACCGATTGCAACTGAATGGCGTGACCCATTTCGCGCCAGTCGGTGGCGATCATGTTGGTGGCGGTTTTCAGGCCGGTGGCGCGGCGGAATTCGGCCATGACTTCGCGGCCCGAATAGCCGTTTTCCGCGCCGCAGGGGTCTTCGGCGTAGGCCAGGACGTGATGCTGGTCGCGGCACAGGCGGATGGCTTCCTTGAGTGACCAGGCGCCGTTCGGGTCGAGGGTGATGCGCGCCTCCGGGAAGCGCTCGGCCAGGGCGGTGACGGCTTCGATCTCGGCATCGCCACTCAAAACACCGCCTTTGAGCTTGAAGTCGTTGAAGCCGTATCGGGCCTTGGCGGCTTCGGCCAGGCGCACCACGGCGTCGGCCGTCAGGGCTTTTTCATGGCGCAGGCGCAACCAGTCGTCGTCGGATTGCGCCTCGTTGCGGTAGGCCAGGTCCGTGGTAGTGCGGTCACCGACGTAGAACAGGTAACCGAGCATCTTCACCGCATTGCGTTGCTGCCCCTCACCCAGCAGAGCGGCCACCGGCACCTCGAGGAACTGACCGAGCAAGTCGAGCAGCGCCGCCTCCATCGCGGTAACGGCGTGAATGGTGATGCGCAGGTCGAAGGTTTGCAGCCCACGGCCGGCCGCGTCGCGAGAGGCAAAGGTGCTGCGCATCCGGTTGAGGATGCGCTGGTACTGACCGATCGGTTGGCCGATCACCAGGCTGCGCGCGTCTTCCAGGGTTTCGCGGATGCGCTCGCCGCCGGGTACTTCACCCACGCCGGTGTTGCCGCTGCTGTCCTTGAGGATCACGATATTGCGCGTGAAGTAAGGGCCGTGGGCGCCGCTCAAGTTCAGCAGCATGCTGTCGTGACCGGCGACCGGGATGACGTCGAAATGGGTGATGACGGGAGTATTCATGGCAAGGTCCTTAATACGCTCAAAGAGGTTTGCTGATGGCGTTGGCGGTGGGCGCAATGCCCGGCGACATGAACCCCGTGGAAGGTGAGGTCCTGGCGAAAAACACCAGGATGGCCGCGAGCACCGAGGTGCCGGCCAGGCCGTAAAGCCCGCCCTGGATCGAACCGGTGGTTTGCTCCAGAAAGCCAAAGGTGGTCGGTGCGACGAAGCCGCCCAGGTTGCCGATGGAATTGATCAGCGCGATCACCGCAGCGGCGATGCGCACGTCCAGGTAGCCCTGGGGAATCGGCCAGAACAACGAAGACGCGGATTTGAAACCGATGGCCGCAAAGCAGATCGCCACGAACGCGAAGATCGGCCCGCCCGTGGTGGACATGAACATCCCGGCCGCTGCGATCAACAAGGCTGCCGCGACCCACGCCTGCTGGAACTTGAACTTGCCGGACAGCGTTGCGAAGGCGTACATGGCGATGATCGAGATCAGCCACGGAATCGAGTTGAAGAAGCCGACTTGTATATCACTCAGGTCACCCATCTTTTTGATGATGCTCGGCAGCCAGAACGTCGCTGCATAAATCGTCAGTTGGATGCAGAAATACAACACGCAGAACAGCAGAATCTGTCGGTCCTTGAGCAGCTTGCCGAGGGTCGGCTTGACCGTGGTCAGGGCTTCGCGGTCACGCTGTTCCTGATCGATGGCCGCAACCAGCGCGTCCTGTTCTTCGCGGCTCAGCCACTGGGCGTCATGGGGCTTGGAGTCCAGCCAGAACCACACAAAGAAGCCCAGCGCCACCGAGGCCAGGCCTTCGATGGCGAACATCCATTGCCAGCCGTGCAAGCCGAAGCCTTCGATCTGCAACAGCGCACCCGACAGCGGGCCGGAGATCAAGGACGCCACCGCCGAACCGCTGAGGAAGATCGCGATGGCTTTGCCGCGTTCAACCCCGGGCAACCAGCGCGTGAAGTAGTAGATCACCCCGGGAAAGAAGCCCGCTTCAGCCACGCCGAGCAAAAAACGCAGGATGTAGAAGTGGGTTTCGTTCTGGATGAACGCCATCAGCGTGGCGACGATGCCCCAGGTGAACATGATGCGGGTCAGCCAGATGCGTGCGCCGACCTTTTGCAGCAGCATGTTGGACGGCACTTCAAACAGCGCGTAGCCGATGAAGAACAGCCCGGCGCCGAAGCCATAGGCCGCCGCGCCGATGCCCAGGTCGTGCTCCATGTGCGTACGCACGAAGCCGATATTGACCCGGTCGATGTAGTTGAGGATGAACATGACCACGAACAGCGGGAGCACATGGCCCTTCACTTTGCTCACGGCGCGGGTGAGCACCGAGTCGGTTTCTGGTGCAGCGGATGTATGGCTGGAATGGTTCACGATGGAAAACGCCCCCTGATTTGTTTTTATGCGGGTTGTGGTTTTGTTGCCAGACATCATACAAGTTGTTCTTTGAAAATCGCAATGCGTCGCAATGAGTATTTGTTCTCATAAAAGCGCTGATGGAATGATATTTTGGTTATTTGCTCGCGCTATAGGGGGTTTTGTATCAGCGGAGCACGGTTCGCTCCGCAGGATGTTTCGGGGCGGAATAGCGGTCTGTCAGATTGGTTGTCATACAAGTAAGCTGTCTCGTGAATCAACTCGGCGTCGTCGGTGAACGGGATGTTAAGCTCCCTCCAGCCCAACCCCGTGGACCCTTAGCGATGCCCATTGAAAACGCACCTCCCGTGCGCAGACGCTCCACCAACCTGGCCCAGGGCGTGGTCGACGCGCTGACTCAGCGCATCCTGCTCGGCCAGCTCAAGCCGGGCGAAAAACTGCCGTCCGAATCCACCATCGTGCTTGAGCATGGGGTGAGCCGCACGGTGGTACGCGAAGCCATCTCCAAGCTGCAGGCGTCGGGGCTGGTGGAGACGCGCCACGGCATCGGCACGTTCGTGCTGGAGCAACACGCCCGGCAGGGCCTGCGCCTGCACGTCGACACCGTCGCCAGCGTGCGCAACATGCTGGAACTGCGCCTGGGTCTGGAGGTGCAGGCGGTGGCGTTAGCCGCGTTGCGCCGTACCGACGCGCAACTGGCCCATATGCGCCAGGCGCTGGACGACTATCAGGCCTGCCTGGCCAACAACGACAGCTGCGTGGAAGACGACAAACGCTTCCACCAACTGATCGCCGAAGCCACCGGCAACACGTTTTTCACTGAAATCATGCAGCACCTGGGCAGCGCGATGATCCCCCGCACCCAGGTCAAGGCTGACGAGCGCGGCGGGGCGGATTTTGCCAGGCTGGGTCAACTGGCGAGCCTGGAGCATGAGGCGATCTTCAATGCAATCAAGCGCCAGGACCCGGATGCGGCGCGGGCGGCAATGGTGCTGCATTTGACCAATAGCCGGGATCGATTTTCCGGCGAATGAAAAGGAACCCGCGTTGAACCCACAGATATTGTCCCTGCGCCTGGAGCGCGTGGCGGCGCACGTGCCGGCCGGCGCGCGCCTGGCCGATATCGGCTCGGACCATGGCTACTTGCCGGTGGCGCTGATGCGGCGTGGCGTGATTGCCGGCGCGGTGGCGGGGGAGGCTGCAACCACGCCCTTTCATGCGGCCCGGCGCACCGTGCGTGACAACGGCCTTGAAGCGCACGTCAGCGTGCGCCTGGCTGACGGTCTGGCGGCCATCGAGCCCGGCGACGCCATCACGGCCGTCAGTCTGTGCGGCATGGGCGGCGAGACCATTCGTGACATTCTCGACAACGGCAAGGCGCGGTTGAATGGCCAGGAGCGGCTGGTCCTGCAACCCAATGGCGGCGAGTATCCGTTGCGCCACTGGTTGATGCACAACGGCTACCGCATCGTGGGCGAAGAGCTGCTGCACGAGAACCGCTTCTACTACGAAATCATCGTCGCCGAGCCGACCGGGCCTGTGCCCTACACCGAACAACAGCTGTATTTCGGACCGCTGCAGTTGCTGGCGCGCAGTCCCGCGTTCGTGGCGAAGTGGCAGCGCTTGCTGCAGCAGAAACAAAAGACCCTGGCCAGTTTCGAGAAGGCCAGGCAGTCGGTGCCGGAAGAGAAAGTCCACGGGATCGCCCGGGAAATTCAGTGGATCACTCAACTGCTGACCTGAGGACCGTTCGTGATTGTCAGCGCTCGACCTCTCCCGTGTCGGGCCGTGTCCCCGGCGGTTACAGGCGCGCGCCCGATAATGAGTGCTTTCGCCCCATTTTCGCGCACCGATAAAGGTTTTTTTAGCGCCATGGCACGTGCCGTCACGCTTGTATCCCACGGCCCAGATCTTGCTTGAGCCAGAAGAATCAATGACATGGCATTTTGCCGTTAGTCATTCCCGGCTGTGAAGTATGGGGTTGTTCAGGGGAGTGTGTAGGGCATGCAAAGATTTTTATCACCCGGTATCCGTCTGCTCGGGCGGTTCGGCTTCGCGCGTAAGTTCCAGGTGCTGTTCCTGCTGTTCATGCTGCCGCTCGCCGGCAGCCTGTGGATGATCGGCCAGGACTACCACGACAAACTCGCGGTGATTTCCAGCGAACAGTCCGGCGTGCGCCAGCTGTTGGCGCTGGACCTGCTCGATGGGCAACTGAGCGCCCAGCGCAACCTGGCCGCCCGTTGGAAGGCCCTGGATATCCTGCATACGCCGACCCCTGCCGCCCAGGCCGCGATGGCCAGGGTGGATGCGGGCAGCCCGCTGATTCAGCAAGGCCTGCAAACCCTGGGGGACGCCCTCAAGACCCATCATGCCAGCGCCGCTACCCAGGCGCGCTTCGACACGCTGCAGGCCGCAGTCAAGGGCATGGACACCCAGGCCCTGCGCACCGTCGGCTGGTGGCCGGATGGCTACGACCGTTTCACCGCCGCCCTGACCGCGATGCAGTCGCTGCGCGAACAGATCACCCTTGACGCCGGCCTGATCCTCGATCCCTGGCTGGAAACCTATCTGCTGATGCAGATTTCCAGCCAGCACACGCCGGACCTGATCGAGCGTATCGGCCGTACGGCCAGCGTCGGCCAATCCTCCATTGCCTCGGGCCAGTTCACCCTGCAAAGCCGCTTGCAGATGCGTGACCTGCGCGGCCGCATCGGTGATGCGCGGGACCAGTTGGTCAAGGCTGCCACTGCGCTGAAGGCCAAGCAATACCCCGGCCTTGAACCCTGGACCGAACAATACGACGCCAGCCTGCAACGCCTGGACAGCGAACTCAAAACCCTGGACGACGGCGTATTCGGCGGCACCATCAAGCTCGACAGCGCTGCGTTCGATCAAAGTGTCGACGCCATGCTTGCAGCGTTGGGCGCGCTGCGCAGCCAGTCGCTGCATTCGCTCGATGCACGCTTGAGTTACTACCGTGAGCGATCGTTGCAGCACTTCATTCCCGTGGCGGCCACGTTCAGCCTGTTGGCGTTGGCGGCGCTGTACCTGTTCATCTGCCTGCAAGCCTCGATCCGTCGCAGCGCCAGTGGCATCACCACGCTCGCCGAGTCCCTGCGTGACGGTAACCTGCACGTTGAAGTGGCGGTGCAGGGGCGCGACGAACTCGCCGCCATCAGCGCGGCGCTCAATGTGGCCGTAGTGCAACTGCGCACCAGCCTGCTCGGGGTCAATCACGAGACCGAGCAACTGGGCGCCACCGTGCTGACCCTCAGCGCGCAATCGGGCAGCACCCTCACCGACGTCGAAGACCAGCGCCACCAGATCAGCCAGATTGCCGCGGCCGCCACCCAATTGGCCGCCACCTCCCTGGGCGTTGCCAAAAGCTGCGAGCAGGCGGCCGACAGCGCCCGGCACACCCGCCGTATCGCCGAAGACAGCAGTCGCGACAGCCAGCGCACCACCGCCAGTATCCAGCAACTCAACCAACGCCTGAGTGACACCGCCAATGCCCTGGAACAGGTCAGCCAGCAGGGCCAGCAGATTCAATCGGTGGTCGACACCATTCGCGGCATTGCCGAGCAGACCAACCTGCTGGCCCTTAATGCTGCCATCGAAGCCGCCCGCGCCGGCGAGCAAGGGCGAGGCTTTGCTGTGGTCGCCGATGAGGTGCGCAGCCTGTCGCAACGCACCCAGGCGTCCACCGCGCAGATCGCCGGCACGGTGGACAGCCTGCGCGCCACGGTCAGCCAGGCTGTCAGCCTGATGGGCGCCGCGTGCGAGCAGGCGCTCACCGATGCCGAATCCGTCACCGGCCTGGGCACGCGCCTGGGGGAAATTGCCGGTGCGGTGCAGCACGTCACCGACACCTTGGCGCACATCGCCGCCGCCGTGGAAGAACAGGCTGCGACGGCGGACGAAGTGAGCGGCAATATCCAGCAGGTCGACCAGGCGGCCGGGCGCCTGCTCGACGGCGCGCGGGCGGTCAATCAGGCTGCCGACAGCCTGAGCCAGGGCAGCCGGGCGTTGAGCGACAACACGGCGCGGTTTCGATTGGGATGACGCCCATTAAGGGCACTCCATCGCCGTGTTGTAGTCTTCTCCTTAACCCCAATGGAGCTGCTTGCCTATGATTACCGTCCATCACCTCAACAATTCCCGCTCCCAGCGCATCCTCTGGCTGCTGGAGGAGTTGGGCCTGCCTTACCAAATCAAGCGCTACCAACGCGACCCGAAAACCAACCTCGCGCCACCCGAGCTCAAGGCGATTCATCCCTTGGGCAAATCGCCGGTGATCGAGGACGGGGCCCGCGTATTGATTGAGTCGGCGGCCATTATCGATTACCTGATTCGTCGTCACGGCAAGGGACGGCTGCAACCCGATCCGGCCAGCGCCACCTACGACGATTATGTGCAATGGCTGCATTTTGCCGAAGGCTCGGCCATGCTGCCGCTGATGCTCAACCTCTACGTCGGGCGCCTGGGTGAAGCCGGCGCGCCGCTGCACCCGCGCATTGAATCGGAGTTGGGCAACTACCTCGGCTACCTTAATGACGTGCTTGGGCGAACGCCGTATCTGGTGGGTGACGAACTGACGGGTGCGGACATTCAGATGAGCTTTATCGGCGAAATCGCCAGGGCCCAGGGCAAGTTGCAGGCGTATCCGAACCTTGCGGCGTGGGTGGACAGGCTTCAGCAGCGACCGGCTTATCGCAAGGCGGTGGAGCAGGGCGGCGAGTACGCGTTTGCTAAATGAACGTGTGTGAATGAACGGTTGAAGACTGGATGCGGATTCAGTGTGGGAGGGGGCTTGCCCCCGATGGCGGCCTGTCAACCAACGGTTATCCATCTGGTACACCTCGGTCCAAATGTGGGAGGGGGCTTGCCCCCGATGGCGGCCTCTGGGCCGACCAGGATGCCGGATCAGACCGAGTACATATCCGTTTCTGCGGTAACGGCTGCTATGGGTTCCGCTTTTACAGCGGCTCACTTTTGAAAAGCGCAAAAGTAAGCA
>NZ_CVTN01000018.1:0-1466 GCF_900004915.1 Pseudomonas sp. 31 R 17 | reverse complement strand
CCTCGACGTGGTCACCGCCGATCTGCAGACCGCCGTGATGAAAACGCGGATGCAGCCGATCAAGAAAGTCTTCGGCCGCTTCCCGCGCCTGGTTCGCGACCTGGCGCGCCAGCTCAAGAAAGAAATCACCCTGGAACTGGTGGGCGAAGAAACCGACCTCGACAAAAACCTTGTCGAGGCCCTGGCCGACCCGCTGGTCCACTTGGTGCGCAACGCCGTCGACCACGGCGTGGAAACCCCGGAAGAACGCGAAGCCTCGGGCAAGTCACGCAACGGCAAGGTGATCCTGGCGGCTGAGCAGGAGGGCGACCACATCCTGCTGTCGATTACCGATGACGGCAAAGGCATGGACCCGACCATCTTGCGCAATATCGCCGTCAAGCGCGGCGTGATGGACAAGGACGCCGCCGACCGCCTGACCGACACCGAGTGCTACAACCTGATCTTCGCGCCGGGTTTCTCGACCAAGACCGAGATTTCCGACGTGTCCGGGCGTGGCGTCGGCATGGACGTGGTGAAGACCAAGATCAGCCAGCTCAACGGCTCGATCAATATCTACTCGACCAAGGGCCAGGGCTCCAAGATCGTCATCAAGGTGCCGTTGACCCTGGCGATCATGCCGACCCTGATGGTGATGCTGGGCAACCAGGCGTTTGCCTTCCCGCTGGTCAACGTCAACGAGATCTTCCACCTCGACCTGTCGCGCACCAACGTGGTGGACGGCCAGGAAGTGGTGATCGTGCGCGACAAGGCCTTGCCGCTGTTCTACCTCAAGCGCTGGCTGGTGGCGTCGGCCAAGCATGAAGAGCAGCGCGAGGGCCATGTGGTGATTCTGTCGGTGGGCACCCAGCGCATCGGCTTTGTGGTCGATCAACTGGTGGGCCAGGAAGAAGTGGTGATCAAGCCTTTGGGCAAGATGCTGCAGGGCACCCCGGGCATGTCGGGTGCCACCATCACCGGTGACGGTCGCATCGCGCTGATTCTCGATGTTCCGAGCATGCTCAAGCGTTACGCCGCACGGCGTATTTGATTCTGGCGGGGCAGGGCGCGCAAGTGCCCGCCCCGTCTAACGGAGTGTTTATGGCAGTCAAGGTCCTGGTGGTGGACGATTCGGGTTTCTTCCGCCGCCGCGTCTCGGAGATTCTTTCCGCCGATCCAACGATCCAGGTAGTCGGCACGGCCACCAACGGCAAAGAGGCGATCGAACAAGCCATTGCGTTGAAGCCGGACGTGATCACCATGGACTACGAAATGCCGATGATGGATGGCATAACGGCCGTGCGTCATATCATGCAACGTTGCCCGACACCGGTGTTGATGTTCTCCTCGCTGACCCACGAAGGCGCCCGGGTGACCCTGGATGCGCTGGATGCCGGCGCGGTGGATTTCCTGCCCAAGAATTTCGAAGACATCTCGCGCAACCCCGAGAAGGTCAAGCAGATGCTGTGCGAGAAAGTGCACAGTAT
>NZ_CVTN01000046.1:0-1877 GCF_900004915.1 Pseudomonas sp. 31 R 17 | reverse complement strand
GTGGCACCGAATGACGTCTACAAAGGCGATCAAACCGTCACGACCGCCATCAAAACCGTCACCGGTGGCGAGCACTTTGAAAACCTGGTGCCAGGTACTACAGCGGTTAACACCACCGTTACCGATACCCCAGGCACTGCTGATACCACTACCGTCACGCTCACCGCGCCAAGTGCCGTTAACGAAGGCGGCCAGATCACCTACACCGCGACCTTGAGCAACAAGGCCGGTACTGACGTCACGCTGAAACTCGATAACGGTTCGAACATCACCATCAAAGCTGGTGAAACTGTCGGCACCGTCACCGTCCCTGCGCCAAGCGATGACGTGTTTATCGACAAGAGCACTCAGACGGTCAAGATTACCGACGCAACGGGCGGCAACTTTGAGAAGTTGGAAGTTGCCGGCAACGGCGCAACTACCGCGATCAACGACACCATCGACAAGGTCGACGTTGTACTAACCGCTACCACCACCGTCGGCGAGGGCGGCAACATCCTCTACACCGCCAGCCTTGTGGATAAAAACGGCGCGCCGGTGACTAACATCACCAATCCGCTGACCGTCACACTCGATAACGGCCAGAGCATCACTATCGGTGTAAACCAATCGAGCGGCAGCGTTTCGGTTGTTGCGCCGGATGACGTCTACAAAGGCGATCAAACCGTCACGACCGCCATCAAAACCGTGACCGGTGGCGAGCACTTTGAGAACCTGGTGCCAGGTACCACAGCGGTTAACACCACTGTCACGGATACCCCAAGCACCGCTGATACCACTACCGTCACGCTCACCGCGCCAACCGCCGTCAACGAAGGTGGCCAGATCACTTATACGGCCACTCTCTCTAACAAAGCGGGCAGCGACGTCACTCTGAAACTGGATAACGGCTCGTCGATCACCATCAAAGCCGGCGACACCGTCGGCACCGTCACCGTGCCTGCTCCAAGCGATGACGTGTTCATCGACAAGAGCACTCAAACCGTCAAGATTACCGACGCAACGGGCGGCAATTTTGAGAAATTGGAAGTTGCCGGCAACGGCGCGACCACTGCGATCAACGACACCATCGACAAGGTCGACGTTGTACTGACCGCTACCACCACCATCGGCGAAGGCGGCAACATCGTCTACACCGCCAGCCTTGTGGATAAAAACGGCGCGCCGGTGACCAACATCACCAATCCGTTGACCGTCACCCTGGATAACGGCAAAACCATCACCATCGGTGTGAACCAATCCAGCGGTACGGTCACCGTCGTGGCACCGAATGACGTCTACAAAGGCGATCAAACCGTCACCACTGCAATCAAGACTGTCACCGGTGGCGAGCACTTTGAGAACCTGGTGCCAGGTACCACAGCGGTTAACACCACTGTCACCGATACCCCAAGCACCGCTGATACCACTACCGTTACGCTGACCGCGCCAACCGCCGTCAACGAAGGTGGCCAGATCACTTACACGGCCACGCTTTCCAATAAAGCGGGCAGCGACGTCACTCTGAAACTGGATAACGGTTCGTCGATTATCATCAAGGCAGGCGATACCGTCGGCACTGTGACCATCCCTGCGCCAAGCGATGACGTGTTCATCGATAAGAGCACTCAAACGGTCAAGATTACCGACGCAACGGGCGGCAACTTTGAGAAGTTGGAAGTTGCTGGCAACGGCGCAACCACTGCAATCAACGACACCATCGACAAAGTCGATGTAGTTCTGAGCGCCACAACTACCGTCGGCGAAGGCGGCAATATCGTTTACACCGCCAGCCTTGTGGATAAAAACGGCGCGCTGGTGACCAACATCACCAACCCGTTGACCGTCACCCTGGATAACGGCAAAACCATCACCATCGGTGTGAACCAATCCAGCGG
>NZ_CVTN01000022.1:0-1227 GCF_900004915.1 Pseudomonas sp. 31 R 17 | reverse complement strand
ACCGTCACCACTGCAATCAAGACTGTCACCGGTGGCGAGCACTTTGAGAACCTGGTGCCAGGTACCACAGCGGTTAACACCACTGTCACCGATACCCCAAGCACCGCTGATACCACTACCGTTACGCTGACCGCGCCAACCGCCGTCAACGAAGGTGGCCAGATCACTTACACGGCCACGCTTTCCAATAAAGCGGGCAGCGACGTCACTCTGAAACTGGATAACGGTTCGTCGATTATCATCAAGGCAGGCGATACCGTCGGCACTGTGACCATCCCTGCGCCAAGCGATGACGTGTTCATCGATAAGAGCACTCAAACGGTCAAGATTACCGACGCAACGGGCGGCAACTTTGAGAAGTTGGAAGTTGCTGGCAACGGCGCAACCACTGCAATCAACGACACCATCGACAAAGTCGATGTAGTTCTGAGCGCCACAACTACCGTCGGCGAAGGCGGCAATATCGTTTACACCGCCAGCCTTGTGGATAAAAACGGCGCGCTGGTGACCAACATCACCAACCCGTTGACCGTCACCCTGGATAACGGCAAAACCATCACCATCGGTGTGAACCAATCCAGCGGCACAGTCACCACTGTGGCACCGAATGACGTCTACAAAGGCGATCAAACCGTCACGACCGCCATCAAAACCGTCACCGGTGGCGAGCACTTTGAAAACCTGGTGCCAGGTACTACAGCGGTTAACACCACCGTTACCGATACCCCAGGCACTGCTGATACCACTACCGTCACGCTCACCGCGCCAAGTGCCGTTAACGAAGGCGGCCAGATCACCTACACCGCGACCTTGAGCAACAAGGCCGGTACTGACGTCACGCTGAAACTCGATAACGGTTCGAACATCACCATCAAAGCTGGTGAAACTGTCGGCACCGTCACCGTCCCTGCGCCAAGCGATGACGTGTTTATCGACAAGAGCACTCAGACGGTCAAGATTACCGACGCAACGGGCGGCAACTTTGAGAAGTTGGAAGTTGCCGGCAACGGCGCAACTACCGCGATCAACGACACCATCGACAAGGTCGACGTTGTACTAACCGCTACCACCACCGTCGGCGAGGGCGGCAACATCCTCTACACCGCCAGCCTTGTGGATAAAAACGGCGCGCCGGTGACTAACATCACCAATCCGCTGACCGTCACACTCGATAACGGCCAGAGCATCACTATCGGTGTAAACCAATCGAGCGGCAGCGTTTCGGTT
>NZ_CVTN01000045.1:0-37185 GCF_900004915.1 Pseudomonas sp. 31 R 17 | reverse complement strand
GGCTGCTTCTTTCGTCTTCTTCAATGAATCAAGCAATTCGTGTGGGAACTTATGGAGCAGCTGATGTCGTCGATTAAGGAGGTGATCCAGCCGCAGGTTCCCCTACGGCTACCTTGTTACGACTTCACCCCAGTCATGAATCACACCGTGGTAACCGTCCTCCCGAAGGTTAGACTAGCTACTTCTGGTGCAACCCACTCCCATGGTGTGACGGGCGGTGTGTACAAGGCCCGGGAACGTATTCACCGCGACATTCTGATTCGCGATTACTAGCGATTCCGACTTCACGCAGTCGAGTTGCAGACTGCGATCCGGACTACGATCGGTTTTGTGGGATTAGCTCCACCTCGCGGCTTGGCAACCCTCTGTACCGACCATTGTAGCACGTGTGTAGCCCAGGCCGTAAGGGCCATGATGACTTGACGTCATCCCCACCTTCCTCCGGTTTGTCACCGGCAGTCTCCTTAGAGTGCCCACCATGACGTGCTGGTAACTAAGGACAAGGGTTGCGCTCGTTACGGGACTTAACCCAACATCTCACGACACGAGCTGACGACAGCCATGCAGCACCTGTCTCAATGTTCCCGAAGGCACCAATCCATCTCTGGAAAGTTCATTGGATGTCAAGGCCTGGTAAGGTTCTTCGCGTTGCTTCGAATTAAACCACATGCTCCACCGCTTGTGCGGGCCCCCGTCAATTCATTTGAGTTTTAACCTTGCGGCCGTACTCCCCAGGCGGTCAACTTAATGCGTTAGCTGCGCCACTAAGAGCTCAAGGCTCCCAACGGCTAGTTGACATCGTTTACGGCGTGGACTACCAGGGTATCTAATCCTGTTTGCTCCCCACGCTTTCGCACCTCAGTGTCAGTGTTGGTCCAGGTGGTCGCCTTCGCCACTGGTGTTCCTTCCTATATCTACGCATTTCACCGCTACACAGGAAATTCCACCACCCTCTACCACACTCTAGTCAGTCAGTTTTGAATGCAGTTCCCAGGTTGAGCCCGGGGATTTCACATCCAACTTAACAAACCACCTACGCGCGCTTTACGCCCAGTAATTCCGATTAACGCTTGCACCCTCTGTATTACCGCGGCTGCTGGCACAGAGTTAGCCGGTGCTTATTCTGTCGGTAACGTCAAAACAATCACGTATTAGGTAACTGCCCTTCCTCCCAACTTAAAGTGCTTTACAATCCGAAGACCTTCTTCACACACGCGGCATGGCTGGATCAGGCTTTCGCCCATTGTCCAATATTCCCCACTGCTGCCTCCCGTAGGAGTCTGGACCGTGTCTCAGTTCCAGTGTGACTGATCATCCTCTCAGACCAGTTACGGATCGTCGCCTTGGTGAGCCATTACCTCACCAACTAGCTAATCCGACCTAGGCTCATCTGATAGCGCAAGGCCCGAAGGTCCCCTGCTTTCTCCCGTAGGACGTATGCGGTATTAGCGTCCGTTTCCGAACGTTATCCCCCACTACCAGGCAGATTCCTAGGCTTTACTCACCCGTCCGCCGCTCTCAAGAGAAGCAAGCTTCTCTCTACCGCTCGACTTGCATGTGTTAGGCCTGCCGCCAGCGTTCAATCTGAGCCATGATCAAACTCTTCAGTTCAAACATCTTTGGGTTTTTAAGAAACCCTAAACTTGGCTCAGCAATCGTTGGTTATTCTTTGATTTCTCGCGGAGTAACTTGTGATGCTGATAATCTTGTTGACTATCAGTCTGACTCCACAAGCACCCACACGAATTGCTTGATTCAGTTGTTAAAGAGCGGTTGGTTAAGATGTTTCGTCTCAACCGAGGCGCGCATTCTACAGCAGCCTCATTTGCTGTCAAGCGGTTATTTTCAGAAGTTTTCGAAGAATTCTTCAACAACTTCAACCACTTGCGCTTGCGATCTCTCGTAAGCGGGAGGCGAATTCTACAGAATCCACCAAGGGCGTCAAGCGCTTAAACCAAAAAAATGGAGATTTCCTTCCAGTTAGCCGCCCCTCTATATAGAAGAACAAACCAGACGCATTAAAAGCGGTAGTTTCCGGCCCCACAAGCTGAATACCCCCCTCTCTTCGGGAGAGATAATGGCCAGGCGAGGGAGCGAAGGTCTTGTGTATGGCGAACGCCAATAACATGAAGCGCAGAAGATGGTGTCCCAGGGCCGGTTCGAACGGCCAACCTTCCCCTTAGGAGGGGGATGCTCTATCCAATTGAGCTACTGGGACGTGTCGCGGTCGTCAAGCCGAGGCTCAGCGACGGACGGCGTGCATGTTAACGGCCACGGTAAAGTTTGTCATGTCATCCGTGGGCTTTTTGATCGTAGGCCAATCCTGCAAGCATATACGTGTCGTCCCAACTACATTCGCACGCCCTGCCCCATCGTGCAGATTGCATCCCAGCAAATTGCCATCATTGCAAATTGCAATGCACCACGACCCTGGTTTACCCGCAAGCCGTTGTTTATATTGAACTAATAGGTTGGCACGAGAGCTGCAATAGTTCTTCTACTAACCCGATTTGATACAGGCATACGGAGAAGAAATCATGAACAGCGCCCTTTTGCTCGGCCTCAACGCATTGGCACTGGCCGCGCTGGCAACCTTTCACTTCCAGCCTGCCGATTTACAAGACACCGCTCAGATCAATCAACCCGTCCCCCACCATCTGCAGCAACGTCCGCAGTTGGCGGTGATGACTGCCAACGCCCAATCGCCCATTCGCTTGGCCCAAGGCACGCAAGACGCCCCAGCATCCGAACACTGGGTATTTTGAGAGCGCTACTCATGTCCAAATCCGCATGGTTATTTCTTTGCCTGACGCTTCTCACCGCTCTACTGGGTTTGAGTAACGATATGCGAGAAAGCGCGACCCTCGCATTTATCGCCAGCGCTGTGTTCGGCTGCCTGCTGATCGTGTCGCTCGCCATTGGTCGCCGTATCAAATTCGACCCCGTGCTACGCTAGCCCTCCCCGCCTCAAGCCCTTCCCTACCTTACGTCGCCCCGCGCTAGTAAAAGAGCATACTGCCACTACCCTTATAGATGAGGGCAAAAGGCCATATTGCTTCCGGCACAAGCTCTTCAACCCAATGCAGGACAGGTTTGCGTGAAGATCAGGAATGTCCGATCCGAGCAAAAACTTTTCCAACCAGTCCGCAAAAATGCAAATCAGTGCTGGCATAAAGCCTGTAGGCGGTTCAATATTTGTCACAGAATTGACGCCAAGGAAATGTCAAATCTGAGGCATGATGCGGCCTCTTTGCAATTCGGGTTGAACTTTGGTCGTGAGCCTTGTCTTAACACACATCCTTGCGGCCAATTCCAGAAACCGCTCCCCTGAACTAACCGGTTAAATATATGCGCCCATTGAAACAGGCAATTTATTCCAGCCGTACGGCTGACAAGTTCGTCGTACGTCTGCCAGACGGAATGCGGGAACGCATTGCCGATGTGGCCCGCAATCATCATCGCAGCATGAACTCGGAAATCATCGCTCGCCTGGAACAGAGCCTTATTCAGGAAGGTGCCTTGGGTGAAGAGCTAAGCATGCGCCTGGATAGTCCGGAGTTGTCACTGCACGAACGCGAACTGCTGCAGCGTTTTCGTCAGCTTTCCCACCGTCAGCAAAATGCTCTCGTTTCGCTGATCGCGCACGACGTAGAGGCGGCCGCAGAAGCCAATTGATTTACACTTGAAAGCCGAAGCCAGCTATATGCTGGCTTTTTTTTGCGCGGGATTTGAGCAAGGGAAGCGAGGGCAGAATTGCCCTCGAAGGGAAGGTCAGAGCAG
Organism: Pseudomonas sp. 31 R 17; assembly: GCF_900004915.1. Classification (NCBI taxonomy): domain Bacteria; kingdom Pseudomonadati; phylum Pseudomonadota; class Gammaproteobacteria; order Pseudomonadales; family Pseudomonadaceae; genus Pseudomonas; species Pseudomonas sp. 31 R 17. The sequence goes on along the minus strand of NZ_CVTN01000045.1, from coordinate 33,405 downwards.
GAAGATGGTGGCCAAGCCCAGGAAGATGAAAAAGCCCCCACTGTCGGTCATGGCCGTAATCATCACGCTGGCCCCCATGGCAGGGTCGCGCCCCAGACGCGCCAAGGTCATGGGGATCAGAACCCCCATAAAGGCAGCCAACAGTAAATTGAGGGTCATGGCGGCGGTCATCACTACGCCCAGCGACCAACTGCCATATAGCAAGTAAGCCACCACTCCTATCACTCCGCCCCATACCAGGCCATTGATAAGGCCCACCGCCAATTCCTTGCGCAACAGACGCGAAGAATTAGCGGTACTGACCTGATCCAAGGCCATGGCACGTACGATCATGGTGATAGTCTGGTTACCGGAATTGCCGCCGATACCAGCCACTATCGGCATCAATGCTGCCAGGGCCACCAACTTTTCGATGGAGCCTTCAAACAGCCCGATCACGCGGGACGCGATAAACGCGGTAATCAAATTGACGGCCAGCCAGGCCCAGCGGTTATGCAACGAACGCCAGACTGACGCAAAAATGTCTTCCTCTTCACGCAAACCTGCCATGTTGAGGACTTCGGTTTCACTCTCTTCACGAATCAAGTCGACGATTTCATCGATTGTCAGACGGCCGATCAGCTTGCCGTTCTTGTCGACCACCGGGGCCGAGATCAAGTCGTAACGCTCAAACGCCTGCGCCGCGTCGTAGGCATCTTCATCCGGATGAAAGCTCACGGTATCGCTGGCCATCAGGTCAGCAACCCTCTTCTCCGGATCATTTACCAGCAGGCGCTTGATGGGCAATACGCCCTTGAGGATGCCTTCGTAGTCGACCACAAACAGTTTGTCGGTGTGGCCAGGCAGCTCTTTGAGACGACGCAGGTAGCGCAACACCACTTCCAGGCTGACATCCTCGCGGATGGTGACCATCTCGAAGTCCATCAGCGCGCCGACCTGGTCTTCATCATAAGACAGTGCCGAACGCACACGCTCACGCTGCTGAGTATCCAATGCCTCCATCAGCTCATGAACGACATCACGCGGCAATTCAGGCGCCAGGTCGGCCAGTTCGTCCGCGTCCATCTCCTTGGCCGCGGCCAGGAGCTCATGATCGTCCATGTCGGCAATCAGGGTTTCGCGAACCGAATCGGATACTTCGAGGAGAATGTCGCCGTCGCGATCAGCCTTGACCAGCTGCCAGAGCGTCAGCCGATCATCCAACGGCAAGGCTTCGAGGATGTAAGCGACGTCGGCGGAGTGCAGGTCATCCAGCTTACGTTGCAACTCGACAAGATTTTGCCGGTGAACCAGGTTTTCGACGCGGTCATGGTGCGGACCTTCCTGGCGGTGCGTGAGGTCTTCGACCACGCGCTGGCGCTGCAGCAGCTCGATAACTTGAGCCAGACGATCCTGCAGGCTTTCTTGTGTTTTCTTTACTTCTACTTCGGTCATAGGCGAACTCCACTCCCAGCAGCGGAGCGCGCCGGAAGGATCAATCAGTCAATTCATGATTGGTAAAGCGGGGTACTGAGTAACTACTGGGTAAGTCCATGGAGGCAGTCCATAAGCCCCGGCGGGGCTGACCGGCGCATGATACACCGACCAACCGCTTTTAACGTCAAAAAACTGGAAAGAACAAGCGCTTGCAAGCCAAAGTTGAGTATTGGCTGCATCCATGAACTGCGACGACACAGCCGGAAGGGAAAACACACGGAAAATCGAAAAAGGCCTACGCCAGGATAAAACCTACACAAACCCAGACGGCAAAAAGCCCGCACTAGGCGGGCTTTTTGTTTGTATGGTGCACTCGACAGGATTCGAACCTGTGACCGCTCGGTTCGTAGCCGAGTACTCTATCCAGCTGAGCTACGAGTGCAGATTGTGCTTTTTAGACCAGATCACAACTGGTTGAAGCCAAGTTAGTTGCATCACTGCAACCAACTCTTAAATGGTGCACTCGACAGGATTCGAACCTGTGACCGCTCGGTTCGTAGCCGAGTACTCTATCCAGCTGAGCTACGAGTGCATTTGTTGCCGCGCATTATAGGCCGTTCAATCTCTATGTAAAGCTATTTTTTCGAGTATTTTCAACAACTTACCGAAAAAACCAGATTGCAACGTACTAAGCAAATAATGGCGGAGAACGGGGGATTCGAACCCCCGACACCCTTTTGAGGTGTACTCCCTTAGCAGGGGAGCGCCTTCGGCCACTCGGCCAGCTCTCCGCAACACGGGGCGTATATTAACCACGTTCCTCCCCGTTTGCAAACATAAAAAACGATAAAAATTAAAGGCTTGGTTCTTCGTCCTTCTCTTTCTTGATCCGCAGGTAGATTTCCTCGCGATGGACCGCTACCTCTTTCGGAGCGTTAACCCCGATACGCACTTGATTGCCTTTGACGCCGAGCACGGTCACGGTGATTTCGCCATCACCGATAATCAGGCTTTCTGCGCAACGACGAGTCAGAATCAACATACCTTTCACCTCACGCAATTCATTTCAGGAACAACAGTCTGCAAAAAAAAGGCATTGGACCTACAACCAGAAGGCCATAGCCCTACCGCCTAAGTATTGTCGAGCCCACGCAAAAGAACATGCGCTCAACAAAAAAATGAAAGGCGCGGTAAGCCGCGCCTTTCTGGCATCGCATCACTCGCCCTGTCGGGCCGGAGCGTCCAGCTCAAAAGCGGTATGCAGCGCGCGCACAGCCAGCTCCAGGTACTTCTCCTCGATCACCACCGAGACTTTGATCTCCGATGTGGAGATCATCTGGATGTTGATGCTTTCCTTGGCCAGCGCCTCGAACATGCGGCTGGCAACACCGGCGTGGGAGCGCATGCCCACGCCCACGATCGATACCTTGGCGATCCTGGTATCACCGATCACTTCACGGGCGCCGATCTCCTCCGCCGTGTTCTGCAGGATACGCTCGGCCGCATCGTACTCGTTGCGGTGCACGGTGAAGGTGAAATCGGTGGTGTTATCGTGCGAAACGTTCTGCACGATCATGTCGACTTCGATATTCGCACCGCTGATGGGGCCGAGGATCTTGAAGGCCACACCTGGAGTGTCTGGCACGCCACGGATCGTCAGCTTGGCTTCGTCGCGGTTGAAAGCGATGCCGGAAATGATCGGCTGTTCCATGGATTCCTCTTCATCAATAGTAATGAGGGTGCCCGGACCCTCCTTGAAGCTGTGCAGTACGCGCAGCGGAACGTTGTACTTGCCGGCGAACTCCACCGCACGGATCTGCAACACCTTGGAACCGAGGCTGGCCATTTCCAGCATCTCTTCAAAGGTGATCTTGTCCAGGCGCTGGGCCACGGACACAACGCGCGGATCGGTGGTGTAGACGCCATCCACATCGGTATAGATCTGGCATTCGTCAGCCTTGAGAGCCGCTGCCAGCGCCACGCCCGTGGTATCCGAACCGCCACGCCCGAGGGTGGTGATATTGCCCTGCTCGTCCACCCCCTGGAAACCGGCTACAACCACCACGCGTCCAGCCTTCAGATCGGCACGAATCTTCTGATCGTCGATCTGCAGGATGCGCGCCTTGGTATGCGCGCTGTCGGTAAGAATGCGCACCTGGCTACCAGTGTAGGACACCGCCGGCACACCGCGTTTGTTCAACGCCATGGCCAGCAACGCAATAGTCACCTGCTCACCGGTGGACACAATGACATCCAGCTCACGCGGCAGCGGCTGTTGATCACCGCTGATGGCCTTGGCCAGGTCGATCAGGCGATTGGTCTCGCCGCTCATGGCCGACAGCACCACCACCAGGTCGTCGCCGGCATCACGGAACTTCTTAACCTTGTCGGCGACCTGCTCGATTCTTTCGACAGAACCGACCGAGGTGCCTCCGAATTTCTGTACGATCAAAGCCATTTCTAAGCCGCCTCAGCCCGTAAAGGGGCGCCCAATAAACGAATCTTCCAGCAACCGAGCGAGCCCACGACTAAACCATGGGCTCATTAACGGCGCCTTAAATACCTGCCTCGACAAACGGCACGGCCAAGGCCAGGGCCGCGTCCAGGGCGCCGGCATCCACACCACCGCCTTGCGCCATGTCCGGACGACCACCGCCCTTGCCGCCCACTGCCGCAGCAGCTTGCTTCATCAAATCACCGGCTTTGAGTTGGCCAGTCAGGTCCTTGGTTACACCGGCAACCAGAACGACCTTATCCTCATGGACACTGCCGAGCAGGATCACTGCGCGGCCGAGCTTGTTCTTCAACTGATCGACCAGGGCCAGCAACGCCTTGCCGTCCTGACCGTCCAGGCGCGCCGCCAGGACTTTTACGTCCTTGACGTCAACCGCCGAGGCCGACAGATCGTCGCCCGCGGCACTGGCTGCCTTGGCCTGCAACTGCTCCAGCTGTTTCTCCAGCGCACGGTTGCGCTCAAGCACGGCGGACAGCTTGTCGATCAGATTGTCGCGGCTGCCCTTGACCAGGCCGGCCGCTTCCTTGAGTTGTTCTTCGGCGGCATTGAGGTAGGCCAGCGCCGCAGCACCGGTCACCGCCTCGATACGGCGCACACCCGAGGCCACACCGCCTTCGCTGATAATTTTCAACAGGCCGATGTCACCGGTGCGATTGGCGTGGATACCGCCACACAGTTCCACCGAGAAACTGCCGCCCATGCTCAGTACGCGCACTTGGTCGCCGTATTTCTCGCCGAACAGCGCCATGGCGCCTTTGTTCCTGGCGGTCTCGATATCCGTTTCCTCGGTTTCAACCGGGCTGTTCCTGCGAATTTCCGCGTTGACGATATCTTCCAGCGCCTTGATCTGCTCAGGCTTGATCGCTTCGAAATGGCTGAAATCGAAACGCAGGCGCTGGCTATCGACCAACGAACCCTTCTGCTGGACATGCTCACCGAGCACCTGGCGCAACGCAGCGTGCAGCAAGTGAGTGGCCGAATGGTTCAGCGCGGTTGCATGCCGTACATCGGCATCGACCTGAGTATCGACCGGCGCACCCACGACCAGGTTGCCCAGCACCAACACACCATGGTGCAGGAACGCACCACCGGTCTTGGTGGTGTCGCGCACCTCGAAACGACCGGACGTCGAACCCAGGAAACCACAGTCACCGATCTGACCACCCGACTCAGCGTAGAACGGCGTCTGGTCCAGGACCACAACCGCTTCATCGCCCTCATTCAGCACATCGACTGACTTGCCGTCTTTATAAATGGCAACGATTTTGGCGGAGCCGGCGGTGGCCTTGTAGCCGATGAACTCGGTGGGTACATCAACCTTGACCAAGGTGTTGTAGTCCAGGCCAAACGAACTGGCAGAACGCGCGCGCACACGCTGGGCCTCCATCTCGCGTTCAAAACCTGCCTCATCGACGGTCAGCTCGCGTTCGCGGGCGATGTCGGCGGTCAGGTCCATCGGGAAACCGTAGGTGTCGTAAAGCTTGAACACCACGTCGCCCGGCACCACCGTACCCTTGAGCTCAGCCAGGTCCTGCTCGAGGATTTTCAGGCCGTGCTCCAGGGTCTTGGAGAACTGCTCTTCTTCAGCCTTGAGCACCCGCTCGATGTTGGCTTGTTGCTGCTTGAGTTCCGGGAAAGCGTCGCCCATCTCGGCCACCAGCGCAGCCACGATCTTGTAGAAGAAGCTGCCGGTCGCACCCAGTTTGTTACCGTGACGGCAGGCGCGACGGATAATGCGGCGCAGCACATAGCCACGGCCTTCGTTGGACGGCAGCACGCCATCGGCAATCAGGAAACCGCAGGAACGGATGTGGTCCGAGACCACCTTGAGCGAAGACTGGCTCTCATTGGCGCAGCCAATGGCCGCAGCCGAGGCACTCAACAGGTTGGTAAACAGGTCGATTTCATAGTTGGAATGAACGTGCTGCATGACCGCACTGATGCGCTCCAGCCCCATGCCGGTGTCCACCGACGGTGCCGGCAACGGATGCAACACGCCATCGGCGGTGCGGTTGAACTGCATGAACACGTTGTTCCAGATTTCGATATAGCGGTCGCCATCTTCCTCCGGCGAACCCGGCGGGCCACCCCAGATGTCGGCGCCGTGATCGTAGAAAATCTCGGTGCAGGGGCCGCACGGGCCGGTATCGCCCATGGTCCAGAAGTTATCGGACGCGTAAGGCGCGCCCTTGTTGTCACCGATGCGGATCATGCGTTCGGCGGGCACACCGATTTGTTGGGTCCAGATGTCATACGCTTCGTCATCCGTCGCGTAGACGGTGACCCAGAGCTTTTCCTTGGGCAGCTTCAGCACGCCGGTCAGGAAGGTCCAGGCGAAGGTGATCGCGTCTTTCTTGAAATAATCGCCAAAGCTGAAGTTGCCCAGCATTTCGAAGAAGGTGTGGTGGCGCGCGGTGTAACCGACGTTTTCCAGGTCGCTGTTCTTGCCGCCGGCGCGTACGCACTTCTGACTGCTGGTGGCGCGGGTGTAGGCGCGCTTTTCCTGGCCCAGGAAGCAGTCCTTGAACTGGTTCATCCCCGCGTTAGTGAACAGCAGGGTTGGGTCATTGCCTGGGATCAAGGAGCTTGAGGCTACACGGGTGTGGCCTTGCTCTTCGAAGAAGCGAAGGAAGGCTTCACGGATTTCTGCGCTTTTCATTAGGTTCTTCCACGGAGGCTGCGGCCAAAGGCCAGTGCGCAACATCATCAGACGAAGCGACGGCAAAGGGCCGCATTATATCGGCCCTTTGCCGGTGGTACAGCGTGTTTATGTGATAGAAACAGTCAATTAGACGGCCTGCACTGTCATTTCCGCGAAAATGCGACGAATGTCTGCACGACTTGCTCGATCTGCGCCCGACTGACATCCAGATGCGTGACCATGCGCAGACGCGGCGCGGCGCTCAACTTGATCCCGCGCTCGGCGGCAAAGCCTTTCAGGGCCTGCGCCCGATCGCCCATGTGCACATAGACCATGTTGGTCTGTACCGGCTCGACCGTATAACCGGCCTGGCGCAACGCATCCCCCAGCCACTGCGCATTGGCGTGGTCATCGGCCAAGCGCTGCACCTGGTGATCCAGGGCATACAGGCCCGCCGCCGCCAGGGAACCGGCCTGGCGCATGCCGCCGCCGACCATCTTGCGCAGGCGCCGCGCCTTGGCGATCAGCGCTGTGGAACCGCACAACACCGAGCCGACCGGTGCGCCGAGCCCCTTGGACAGGCACACCGACACCGAATCGAAATGCCGGGCAATCTCTCGTGCCTCCACGCCCAATTTGACCGCTGCGTTGTAAAGCCGCGCGCCATCCAAGTGCAAAGCCAGCCCGTGTTCACGGGTAAACGCACGCGCCCGGGCCAGATATTCCAGCGGCAGCACCTTGCCCTGCATGGTGTTTTCCAACGCCAGCAAGCGCGTACGGGCGAAGTGGAAGTCGTCGGGCTTGATCGCGTCGAGCACGTGATTCAGGTCGAGGGAGCCGTCGGCCTGCACTTCCAGCGGCTGCGGCTGGATCGAACCGAGCACGGCCGCCCCGCCGCCTTCGTATTTGTAGGTATGGGCCTGTTGCCCGACGATATATTCCTCGCCGCGCTCACAGTGGGCCATCAACGCCAGCAGGTTGCTCATGGTGCCGGTGGGCACGAACAGCGCAGCGTCGAACCCCAGGCGCCTGGCCAGTTCAGCCTCCAGTTGGTTGACGCTGGGGTCTTCGCCGTAGACGTCATCACCGCTGACGGCGCTGGCCATCGCATCGAGCATACCGGGGGTGGGTTGGGTCACGGTGTCGCTGCGCAGGTCGATCACGGTCATGAAGGGGGCCTCTAACGGAATGGATAAGTCCTTTTGTGAGTGATTACTGCGGGCAAAGCCACGCAATATCAAGTCCCCGCTGCACTCAATCGAATACCCACCAAACAAACCGATATAGCTTATCGATACGGCAACCGTGCAGTTTTTGAAAAACCATGTTAAAAACTCTGCGCCGCCAGGGTTCTGGCGGCAACGTTCTCAGGGCGGGGTGCAATTCCCCACCGGCGGTAATTGCGCGCAATGTGCATAGCCCGCGAGCGCTTGGCGCCTCGAACTGCTCCGGCAGGACGGCGACAAGGTCAGCAGACCCGGTGTGATCCCGGGGCCGACGGTCATAGTCCGGATGAAGAGAGAACGGGATTGGCACCTAAGGGCCGCGCGCCTGTTCGCGCACGCGTACCCTTAAATCCCATTCGATTCATAACGCCCTGTTTTTTTCTTAAACAGGAGTCAGAACATGCAACCCACCGCAATCGACAGCAAAAGCAAAAACCATCACGGCGAGCGTGTCGCGTTTATCCAGGCCTGCTGGCACAAGGATATTGTCGACCAGTCGCGCAAAGGCTTCCTCGCCGAAATGATCGCCCAGGGCTACCAGGAATCGGACATCGATTTCTTCGAAGTCGGCGGCGCCTTTGAAATGCCCCTGCACGCCAAGCTGCTGGCCAAGACCGGCCGTTACGCCGGTATCGTCGCCGCCGCACTGGTGGTGGATGGCGGCATTTATCGTCACGAATTCGTCGCCCAATCGGTGGTCAGCGGCCTGATGCAGGTGCAGTTGGAAACCGAAGTGCCGGTATTTTCGGTATCCCTGACTCCCCACCATTTCCACGGGGGCAGCGAACACACCACGTTCTTCTACGAGCATTTCGTGCACAAAGGCCAGGAAGCTGCGCGTACGTGTGCCGACACCCTGCACAAGGTGCGAGCGATTCGTCGTAGCGAGCCGCGTGCTGTAGCGGTCTAAGCAACACCGCAAAACGAGTGTGGGAGGGGGCTTGCCCCCGTTGGCGGTGTGTCAGTCAGCTCATTTGTAGCTGAAGCACCGCTATCGGGGGCAAGCCCCCTCCCACATTTGGATCAGTCTAAGACTTGAGAGCTAGGCCAGGCTGGCATCCGTGGTCGGCACGATGAGAATTCCCGCGCGCAAACCATTCTTCACCTTCGGGTTGGGGAAGATGATGCGAGCGCCCTCCTCCTCGATCACCCAGCGGGTCTGGGCCACATCTTCGGCCAGCAGATACCCCTTTTCCAATTCCGAAAAGTTTTCCACATCCGCCGGCAAATGCAGCAGGAACGCGTCGCTGTGCTTGATGATTTCCCGTGCAACGGCGAACAGCTTCAAGCCGTCGAGGTCGCCTGTCTCAGGCTCGGTGCCTTCGATGATGTGCTTGAGGCGCGTCTCCAGCCTGGACACATCCACGCTCTGGTTCTGGCCGAAAGGACGTGCCTTGCCCAGCTCCAGGGTGAAGGCCTCGGCCTCGAGTCGTTCGTAGGTGAACGCCGTGAAGGTGATAGAGGCTTTGTTCTGCAGCAGCACCGCCTCCATGCCGGCGGCGCGCAGGCGCTCCAGCTCACGGCGCGAATGCTGGCGCCCTTCTTTCCACGGATACAGAGCAAATTGCTCGATCTTCGAGCCGCGAATCGCGGTATGCAGGTCGTAATGCAGGCGCGAACGGCCCGGCTGGCTGAAAAAGCTGCGGGCCAACTGTTCAAGTTCGGCGGCGCGCATGGCTTCGGGACCAATGTTGCTTTCATGCCGGCCGTTGAACAGCCGGTTGATGTCCAGTTCAAGGTAACGCTCGCCGCGACGCATGGCCTCGGGGTTGCCGAACAGGAACAGAATACGGGTGCGGGGCTTGATCTCCCCACGGGCGATGCCATGCAACAGGCGGTCGAGCAGTTCGATCGGCGCGGTTTCGTTGCCATGGATGCCGGACGACAGCAGCAGGTCGCCGCCATTGTCCCGGGCCTCGGGCGGGCGCACTTCAAGCGCGCCCTCACTGAGCCAGCGCATCTGCACGCCGTCGACAGTCAGTTGAATTTTTTGCGCCGGTTCACGACCGGCGAGGGTCAGTTCAAGCAGTTTGCCGAGGGCGAGCATAAGCAGCTTCCTTAGTGGTTGCAGCCTGGGCCGTGGACGTGGTCGTCGTCATCACCTTCGACGTCGGCCGGTTCCATTTCCAGTTCCAGGCTCATCAGGTTGGTCGCCAGCGGGCGCATCAGCAGGTTGGCGTACTCGGCGTCGCCCTCTTCCACATCCACACCGATCAGCAGTTGGCCACGGCCGTCATGCTGGATCCAGATCTCCTTGCCCTGCCAGACCACGGCAACGCGGGTGCAGGAGGTTTCCAGCTGGGTGCCGTCGGTGTCTTCAAGGATCAGCTTCAGGGTGTCGGTCATAAATAAAATATCTCAGCCGTAGGGCGTTAATTGATCTGGAAAGGATAAACCGAGCCCAGTTTAAGGATTTGCGTCAGTTCATCCAGTGCCGTCCGGCACTCAAGCAGCAGTTGCGGGTCAGCCAGGTCGGTTTCGCGCAGGCTGTCGCGGTAGTGCCTGTTGACCCATTGGGTCAGGGTGTCGTACAGCGGCGCGGTCATGATAACGCCTGGATTCACCGCCGCCAGTTCGGTTTCGTTCAACGCCACACGCAAACGCAGGCACGCCGGGCCGCCGCCGTTCTGCATGCTTTGCTTGAGGTCGAACACCTTCACTTCGCGGATCAAGCCGCCGCTGGCCGTGAGGTGTTGCAGGTACTCCCAGACGCGCGGATTGGCGCGGCATTCTTCCGGCACGATCAGCAGCATCGCGCCATCGGGACGTGTCAGCAGCTGGCTGTTGAACAAGTAGGAGCGCACCGCATCCTCGACGCTGACCTGGGAACGCGGCACACACACAGACTGGAAGTTGCCGCCCCGCTTGCCCAACTTGCCCTGCAGTTCGGCGAGCATCTGTTCGGTATTGAGGAACGCGTCCTCGTGGTAAAACAGCACCTCGCCGTTGCCGACGGCGATCACGTCATTGTGGAACACACCGGCATCGATCACCGCCGGGTTCTGCTGGGCGTAGACCACGCCGTCATCCTTCAGGCCGTGCAGACGCGCAACCGCCTGGGACGCCTCAAGGGTCTGGCGCGCCGGATATTTTTGCGGGGCCGGGTAACGAGCGTCGAACGCACTGCGGCCAAACACGAAGAACTCGACGCCGGCCTCACCATACTCACGGCAAAAGCGCGTGTGATTGGCCGCGCCCTCATCGCCAAACTGCGCCACCGCCGGCAATGCCGCGTGATGGGCGAAGTGCTTCTGGTCGGCGAACATCGCCCCCAGCACGCGGCTGGTGGTCGGGTGTTCGATGCTGCGGTGGTATTTGCAGTTGAGGTTGGCAGCGGTGAAATGCACGCGGCCATCCGCCGTGTCGGCGCTGGGGCTGACGGTGGCGGCGTTGGCCACCCACATGCTCGACGCCGAGCAACTCGCCACCAACAAAGGCATGGCCTGCCTGGCCGCTTGCTCGATGACCTGAGCGTCGGTGCCGCTGAAACCGAGGTTGCGCAGAGCGGCCACATCCGGGCGCTCCTGGGGCGCGAGTACGCCTTGCACAAAGCCCATGTCCATCAGCGCTTTCATTTTTTGCAGCCCCTGCAACGCCGCTTCCCTGGGGTTGGAATGCTGCTGGCTGTTGCTCTGGGACGCGACGTTGCCGAAGGACAAGCCGCCGTAGTTATGGGTCGGCCCCACTAGACCGTCAAAATTGACTTCACAGGATTTCATCGGCGAGGCTCCACGAACATCTGTTCTTATAGGCAATCTTCAACACACCACAGATTCAGTGTGGGAGGGGGCTTGCCCCCGATAGCAGTCTGTCAGTTGATAAATCAGGTGACTGATACACCGCCATCGGGGGCAAGCCCCCTCCCACATTTAGATCAGGGTAATGCCGGGGGTTAGTGTGGCGGGCATCACCAACGTCGGGGTCTCCAGCGACGCCACCGGGTACGCGCAATAATCGGCCGCGTAATACGCACTGGCGCGATGGTTACCCGAGGCCCCGACCCCGCCAAACGGCGCGGTGCTGGCGGCGCCGGTCAGCTGTTTGTTCCAGTTGACGATACCGGCGCGGCTTTCCAGCCAGAACTGCTGGTAACGCGCTTCCGAATCCGACAGTAAGCCCGCAGCCAGGCCGTACTGGGTGTTGTTGGCCTCGGCAATCGCCGCAGCAAAATCCGCGTAGCGAATCACCTGCAACAGCGGGCCGAACAGCTCTTCGTCTTCGCGCTCGGTCACTGCGGTCACGTCGATGATGCCCGGGGTCAGCAAAGCGGCCTGATCCCGGGGTTGGGTCATTTCCAGCAGCGCCACGGCGCCATTGGCCAACAGCAGCTCTTGGGCGTCCATCAAGGCTTTGGCGGCAGCCAGGGAAATCACCGAGCCCATGAATGGCGCCGGTTGCTGGTCGAACGCGCCCACTTCAATGGCGGCGCTGACCGCCACCAGACGCGCCAGCAACGCATCGCCCCAGGCGCCTTCGGGCACCAGCAGGCGACGGGCGCAGGTGCAGCGCTGGCCGGCGGAGATAAACGCCGACTGGATGATGGTGTACACCGCCGCATCCACGTCGGCCACTTCGTCCACCACCAGCGGGTTGTTGCCGCCCATTTCCAGGGCCAGGATTTTGTCCGGACGCCCGGAGAACTGCTGATGCAGGTGGTTGCCGGTGCGGCTGGAACCGGTGAAGAACAAACCGTCGATGCCTGGGTTGGCCGCCAGCGCGATACCGGTTTCCCGCGCACCTTGCAGCAGGTTCAATACGCCCGCCGGCAAACCCGCTTCGATCCAGCACTGCACGGTCAGCTCGGCAACTTTCGGCGTCAGCTCGCTCGGCTTGAACAGTACGGTGTTACCCGCCAGCAGCGCCGGGACGATATGCCCGTTCGGCAAGTGGCCGGGAAAGTTGTAGGGGCCAAATACTGCCACCACACCGTGCGGCTTGTGGCGCAGCACAGCGGCAGCGTCGCCCAGGGGGCCGCTCTTCTCGCCGGTACGCTCGCGATAACTTTGCACCGAGATCGCGATCTTGTTGGCCATGCTCGTGACTTCAGTGGCCGATTCCCAGAGCGGCTTGCCGGTTTCCTCACCAATGCAGCGGGCGATTTCATCGGCACGGCTTTTCAGGGTAGCAGCGAAGGTCTCGAGCACGACGATACGCTCTTCCAACGAACGACGAGCCCAGTCCGGAAAGGCCTGACGCGCCGCCTGCACGGCGGACTCGACCTGCTCGGCCGTCGCGCCATTGCCGCTCCACAGCACTTGCTGGGTCACCGGGTTACGCGACTCGAACAATTCACCCTGGCCGGCCAGCCAGCTACCTGCGATGTACAACGAATTCATTATTTCGACTCCCGAGCAGCAGACAACGCAACAGCGCGCACTTGATCACCGACCACCAACTGCAGGCGCCTGGCGGTCTGAGGGTCGACCACCAGGGTACCTGCGGCCAGACGGGCCGGCGCTGCGGTGATGCGGCAGTCTTCGCGCTTGCGGTTATGGATCAGGAACGGCGTGGCGTCGTCCCCCGGCGTGCCGATGGCCAGCACCAGCGCCTGGCTGTCGCGCACCGCACGAATCTTGCTGGTTTCACACTCCACCGCCGGGCCCGCGTCGAAAATATCCACATAGCCCTGGTAGCTGAAGCCTTCGCTCTTGAGCATGCTCAGCGCCGGCTCGGTGTCCGGGTGCACTTTGCCGATCACGTTGCGCGCGTCTTCGGAAAGAAAGCAGCTGTACAGCGGAAACTTCGGCATCAGCTCGGCGATAAACGCCTTGTTGCCGACGCCGGTGAGGTAGTCGGCCTGGCTGAACTCCATCTTGAAGAAGTGTCGGCCCAGGCTTTCCCAGAACGGCGAGCGCCCTGCTTCGTTGGACACGCCGCGCATCTCGGCAATGATCTTGTTGCCAAACAATTGCGGGAATTCGGCGATAAACAGCAGGCGCGCCTTGGCCAGCATGCGGCCGTTGAGGCCGTTGCGGTAATCGGCGTGCAGGAACAACGAGCACAACTCGGAATTGCCGGTGAGGTCGTTGGCCAGGAACAACGTCGGAATTTCGCGGTAGATATTCAATTCCTGAGAGGCGCTGACCGTCAGGCCGACCCGGAAGTTGTACCAGGGCTCGCGCAGGCCGACGGCGCCGGCAATGGCCGAAATCCCCACCACGCGGCCTTCGTCGTTTTCCAGCACGAACAGGTAGTCCGCATCGCCGCGCCCGGCTTCGCCGCGAAAGGTTTTCTCGGCCCAGCCCACGCGATGGGTCAGGCGCTCTTCGTTGGCCGGCAAGGTGGTGAGGCCGGTGCCGGTGCTGCGCGCCAGGTCAATCAGGGCCGGTAAATCGCTGCTGCGTACGGGACGAACGATCATGCTATCTCCTCGAACGGGCCGCTGTGGTCAGCCACCCGCGAAACTCTCTTTTTAAACCGCAACCAGGCGCACACTCGCACCTTCGCCCACGCCCAGGGCTTCAGCTGCCTCCAGGTCCAGAATCACTGGCTTGCCCGGCGCGTAGTCCAGCTCCAGCATCACCGCGCGGTAATCCTGCAACTGCGCGTTGCTCACCAGGTACTGGCGACCGACGCCCTTGGCCATCTCGCCGATTTTCACCGGCACCACGCGGCTCTGGGCAATCGAGCGAATCCCCGACACCCGCGCGTGCAACGTCGGGCCACCGTCGAAGATGTCGATGTAGTGATCGGTCTCGAAGCCTTCGCGCATCAGGATGTCGAAGGTGATCTGTGCACGCGGGTGCACCTGGCCCATGGCCTCCTGGGCGGCGTCCGGCAGCAGCGGCACGTAGATCGGGTAATGCGGCATCAGCTCGGCGAGGAAGGTGCGGCTTTTCAGCCCGCACAGGCGCTCGGCGGCGGCGTAGTTGAGGTCGAAGAAGTTGCGACCGATGGCGTCCCAGAACGGCGAATCGCCGTTTTCGTCGCTGTAGCCAACGATCTCGGTCACCACCGAATCGGCAAAGCGCTCGGGATGGCTGGCGACGAACAGCAGGCGCCCACGGGAATTGAGTTCCGACCACGGCGAACCGACCAATGCAGGCTTCACGTAGAAACTGGTGAGCAGGCTATTGCCGGTCAGGTCGTGGCACTGGGAAAGCACGTGGATCTTGTTGTGGATCTTCAGCTCGCGGGAGGCGTGCACAAAGGTTTCGTTACGAAAACTGTAGAACGGCTCGGAGTAGCCGGCTGAAGCAACGATGGCCGAGCAGCCGGCGAGCTTGCCGGTGTCGGTGTCTTCAAGCACGAAGAAATAGCTTTCTTCACCGTTGAAACTCACTTCGGCCGCGAAGGACGCTTCACTGGCGGCGATCTTGTCGCTCAGGCGTTCCACATCATCCGGCAAGGAAGTCACACCAATCGGGCTGTCCGCAGCCAGACGCTGTACCTCGCCCAGATCAGCCATTTGCGCGGGGCGCATCACCAGCATGGTGTCACTCCTTAACTCGAAAAACTCATAGGAAAAAATACCGGACACGGGAACTGAGTTCACACAGATCCCATGTGGGAGGGGGCTGGCCCCCGATAGCAATGTGTCAGTTGATAAATCAGGGGACTGATCCACCGCCATCGGGGGCAAGCCCCCTCCCACATTTGGAAGCGGTCCGGCCTGCCAAATGTGTCGCTATCAGGCTTGGGTCAACGTCTTCACAGCACGTTCAAAACGGTCCAGGCCTTCCTTGATGTCCGCCTCTTCCACCACCAGGCTTGGCGCAAAGCGCAGCACGTCCGGGCCGGCTTGCAGGATCATCAGGTTCTCTTTCTCGGCGGCGTTGAACACGTCCTTGGCCCTGCCTTTGAACGCATCGCTGAGCACACAACCGATCAGCAAGCCCATGCCGCGCACTTGCGTAAAGATGCCGTATTGCGTGCCGATCTGCTCCAGGCGCGCCTTGAACAGCGCGTGTTTGGCATTCACGCCGGCCAGCACTTCCGGGGTGTTGATCACGTCGATCACGGCTTCCGCCACCGCGCACGCCAGCGGGTTGCCGCCATAGGTGGTGCCGTGGGTGCCGACCACCAGGTGCTTGGCCAGGTCTTCACGGGTGAGCATCGCGGCAATCGGGAAACCGCCGCCCAGGCTCTTGGCGCTGGTGAGGATATCCGGTGTCACGCCGTAATGCTGATAGGCGAACAGGTGACCGCTGCGGCCCATGCCGGTTTGCACTTCGTCAAATACCAACAGCGCGTCGTGGGCGTCGCACAGTTCGCGGGCACCTTGCAGGTAAGTCAGTTCTGCCGGCAATACACCGCCCTCACCCTGGATCGGCTCCAGCACCACGGCGCACGTCTTGTCCGACACGGCGGCCTTCAGTGCAGCCAGGTCGTTGTAAGGCACATGGGTGATGCCAGTGATTTTCGGCCCGAAACCATCGGAGTACTTGGACTGGCCACCAACGTTGACGGTGAACAGCGTACGGCCGTGGAAGCTGTTCAGCGCGGCGATGATCTCGTACTTCTCGCTGCCGAAACGGTCGAACGCGACGCGACGGGCCAGCTTGAAGGCGGCCTCGTTGGCTTCGGCGCCGGAGTTGCAGAAGAACACGCGCTCGGCAAACGTGGCGTCGATCAGCTTATGAGCCAGGCGCAGCGCCGGCTCATTGGTGAACACGTTGGAGACATGCCACAGCTTGTTGGCCTGTTCGGTCAGTGCACCGACCAGCGCCGGATGGGCGTGGCCCAATACGTTGACCGCGATGCCGCCGGCAAAATCGATCAACTCACGACCCGCCTGGTCCCACACGCGCGAACCTGCGCCACGCACGGGAATAAAGGCGGCAGGTGCATAGTTGGGCACCATGACCTGGTCGAAATCGGCACGTTGCACCGGGGCTTGCTCAACGGACATCGGAGTCTCCTGAAGAGGAACGCCTGCCTGGAACTGGCGGGCGATGCAGGGATTGTAAGGACAGTTTTCGGCTGGGCCTTGTCGCCAAGCGACAACTTCTTATAGCGCCAACCCGTGTTTTTCGGGGGTTTACGCCAATGCGACAAATAGCGTCGCAATGGCGCAGTTTAAACGGTGCATCAGGTTTGCGTCAGGATATCCGGTGAAAGAGTGGCGACGCGCTAACTATCTAAAGTTCGCCATCCGGGACCGACTGATTTACTGCCGGCCTTAAGACTTGCACGGACCCGCTCCATGACGAACATCGACTATTCCGATACCCGCCTGCCTGACAGCCACTATCAACTGTTGACCGGCACCCTGCCCCCCTGGCTCGGCAATGCCTCAGCCAGCAAACGCCAGGCGCTCAAAGCCGTCCAGCCGCTGCAGTTGCAGGGCAGCGCTGAACAACGGGCCGCACTTGCGCGGCTGACCGGCGCCCACTGGGAGGCGCAAAACAGCGTAGACCTGGGGTTGCAAAGCCTGCAGGACATCAAGGCGTTCGCCACGCCGATACTCCAACAGGCACTCAAAGCCGACTTCAACCTGGCTCTGGATGTCGAGGCCACCTATCTGCGCCTGTACATCCCCGATCACATCCCCTGGTTTTCGATACGCTCCGGCGCAGCGCGAACCTGGACGGTCTCGCTATTGGACGCCGCCCTGCATAATTTCGAACACAAGGAAACCCTGGTCGACGCCTACGCACCGGCCTCGACCTTTATCACAAAGCCCACGGCCAGCGGCCAATTCGACACCCTGGCGCAGATCAAGCGTGTGCTTTCGATTCCGGCGTTCACCAGCCTGTGCCGTGACCTGGATATCGGCGCCCGCTACGCCCGCTACCTCAACGAAGCGCTGGGCATGTCCAACCCGGTGGCCGCTGCGGTCTTGCGCCTGAAGGTCGACGCCAGCCAGAAAGCCGCGCTACGGGCAGCCCTGCAATTGGCACGGATCAACGCAGATATCAGCGATGACTACGCTGACGTGATCGAAAGCGTGATCGCCGGCACGCCCAACCCCAGGCTCGACGGCGCGCGCCTGCGCTGCCAGGATTTACGCATGATGGGGATTGCGCTGACGGGCATTCAACTGTTCGCCCCCGAGCTTGAAAGCCCGCGGTCGCCGCAACGCCTGGTGGCGTATGTTCCCGATGATCCGCAGCACCCCGTCAAGGAATATGCGTCGCCCCTGGCGTTCAAGCAGGAATTGACCCGACAACTGCGTGACCGCGACTACCAAACCTTTTTCAGCCGCTTCGTGCCCCACGCTCAACTCGGGGTGTTTTTTTCCGGCTTGAGCCAGCATCTGGCACGGATCACCTGGCACCCGCCGGTCAAGGGCAGCGGCCAGGCGCCCTGGCGCAGCACACCCATCGACGACCCCAAGCTACAGTTTGATGCCCAGCCCATCTCGGGCGATCCCTGGTTGCACCTGTACCATCGCAAGCTCGACAAGATCCTCAACGACGCCCGCACGCTGGCGGTCTCCACCGCCAGCGTCGATCGTGAGGCGCGCTGGCGGCTGTGGGACTCTTTCGTCGATGTGGCGGCCTCAATCCTCAATGCCGCACTGATGGTAGTGGCCCCCTTCGTCCCGGGGCTGGGCGAATTGATGCTGGGCTACATGGCCTATCAACTGCTTGATGACGTGTTCGAAGGCATCGTCGACTGGGCCGAAGGCCTGGGCAAGGAAGCCTTCGGTCATCTCATGAGCGTGCTGGAATCCCTGGTGCAAATGGGGGCTTTCGCAGTGGGCGGGCAGATTGGCCCGGCCGAGTTGCGCAAAGTGCTGCCCGAACCTGTCCTCGCGTACATCGACAGCTTCAAACCGGTGAGCCTGGCCAACGGCGCCCAACGCTACTGGAAACCGGACCTGGCGCCCTACGAATATCCATCCGCCCTGCCGCCGCGCATCGGCATCAATGAGCTGGGCCTGCACGAGGTGCGCAGGGAATCGATTTTGCCCCATGAAGGCAAGCTGTACTCCGTGGAAAAAGACGCCGACAGCGAGTTCTATCGCATCAAGCACCCAAGCCGTCCTGAAGCCTACCGCCCCGTGGTGCGACACAACCAGGCCGGCGCCTGGCATACCGAGCTTGAACAACCGCTGGCGTGGGACAGACCTACGCTGTTGCGTCGGCTGGGGCACAGTGCCCAGGCATTGAGCGAGGCGGACCGGGAGCTGGCCCTGAGCATCAGCGGCGTTCCCGAAGACGCCGTGCGCAAGATGCACGTCAACAGCGAGCGCCTGTCGCCCCTGCTGGACGATACCTTGAGCCGCCTGCGCATCGACCGCAGCCTCCAACGGCTGATCGAGCAGCTGCGCAGCGACGACCCGGCAGTGCATCACCAGATCGACCCTCAAGACACCTTGCAGTTGCTGACCACCCACGGGCCATGGCCGCGCACCAAAGCGTTGCGCATCATCGATGACAAGGGCCAGACCGCCTGGGCGTTCGGCGACAGGAACGTGCCGGTGATCCAGGTACACGAAGCCCAGCTGGAAAACGGCGACTTGCTCAAAACCGTCTTGCGTGGGCTGAGCCCCGAGGAAATTCGCGCCCAATTCGATGAACGCGCCAGCGACCCCGAGCTGAGCCTGGAAAACCGTAGCCGCGTGCTGCGCCATAGCCTGGCCGATATTGCCGAGCGTCAGCGCAGCGCGTTGTTCGAATCGCGCTATGCACCGCTGCAGGCCTCCGCCGCCCCCCTTACCCAGCAATTGCTCACCACCACGCCTGAATTGCCCGCAAGCGTTGCGCAAACCCTGCTGAACCAAATGACCGGCGCGGAGCTTGCAGTGCTGGATAACGGGAGCACCCCGCCACGCCTGGCCGAACTGGCACGCACCGCAGTGAGCGAAGTGCGGGTCAATCGCGCCTACGAGGGGCAGCATCTGGACGCACCGCGCGCCCTGGACACCGATCGCCTTGAATTGAACAGCCTGCGCCTGCTGCCGGGCTGGTCGAGCGAGATACGGCTCGACGCTCGCCATCACTCGCCGACCGGCCCCACCTGGCTGCAGATCGGCCCGACTGATGCGCCCATTCGCCGCACACTGGTGCGCACCGAAGCAGGGCGCTACATCCCCTGCGACGAACAGGGCGAGCTCTCGAGTGAAACGGATCTGTATTCGGCCATCTTGAGTGCACTGCCCGATCAACAACGCGACCAGCTCGACCTGCGGATTCACCAGGGCGCAGAACTCAAGAGGCGCCTGCGGCACAATCCACTGCCCCGCGATGAACTGCGTGTGCTGCTCACGCCTGATATCAAACCGCAGAGCGTCACTGAAACCCTGCGTCTGTTAGGCAGCGACAACGGCTATCGTGCCCAGGCACCGGCACCGCTGGGCCCGCCGAGCCTGCTGGACCGCGCGCACGCCCTGTACCCCAAACTTCACGCACTTCAATTGACCACCCTGGTAAACCATTTGCACTCGCGGCCAGGTGGCGCGCTTGCCGGCCTGGAAGCGCTGGGCATCGAATACGGCCATTTGGAACGTGACCTCACTACCTGGCAACGCAATATCCCGCTTCAAGATCCCGCAAACGGCTCCCTGCTCAGCGCGCGGCAGCGTCAGTACGAGCAACGCAATCGCGAACTCATTGCCACTGAACTCAAGCGCTGCTGGCGCCGGGAGCTGCCCGTTGATGATTACTTCGAAGACCCTGCGCGCGATGGCTACCGGCTGAACCTTCACTACCACATTCGCGGCGAACTTCCACGGCTATCGGCCAACTTCGACCACGTCTCGATGCTGACCCTCTCAGGCAGCCACCACACACAGGGCGCCGCCGGGTTTCTGGCCCACTTTCCCCGCCTGCGCCATCTGAGCGTTGACAGTATTCCCTTGGGCAACGTGCCACTGGTCGTGTTTCAGATGCGCAACCTGAACGTACTGAGCCTGAGCGACTGCAGCGTCGCCCTGACGCCCCACAGCCAGGCCCGGCTCGCCTCAATGACCCAACTGCAAACCCTGGACCTGCATAAGAACCCTTTGGGCCGGGTGCCCAGCGTCGAAGCAATGAACGAGTTGAACACGCTGGATCTGTCCGAAACCGGCATTGATCGCCTCCCTCCCGGCATGCTCACCCGCAACGACCTGAGCGCGGCCTTTCTCAGCGGCAACCGGATCAGCGAGTTACCTGAGGCGCTGTTCGAGCTGCCCTCACATGCCAGCGTCGCCTTCGACCTGTCTGACAACCCGCTGTCATCGGCCACCCTTGAGCGCGTTAAAACCTACTATCAGCAACATGGCACCTACTGGGAGGCCAATGCGCCAGCGGTCGATGCGCGTGACGCACAACGGCTGTACCCCTCGCTGGACATCAACCAGATCAACCAGCTTATCTACAGCCTCCCGGGCGATCTGGAAGCGGGCAAGCGCGAGCTGGCAAGATTGGCGGGGGAACTGGATACGCTGCTGTCAGAGCTCAACCACTGGGCGCAACAACCGCAGTTGCCACCGCCGGAAGCCACCCGGCGCAGCCAGCTTAACGCCTTGCTTGAACGAAGCTGGCGCAGGGAAATCCCCCAGGACACTCAATTCGTCCATGCCCTGGAAATCCCCGCAACGCTGGCGGGCGAGTTGCCCACGCTGAGCGCGCGCTTCAAGCACGTTGGCTCACTGACCATCAAAGGCAATGGCGGCCCAATGCAATCGTCGGCCTTGATCGACAGCTTCCCGGCCTTGAGCATCCTGCACCTCGAAAACGTTGCGCTCGGCGACATGCCGGCACCAGTGTTCAACCTGCCGGCACTGACCGTACTGGGACTGCCACGCTGCTCGATAACACTGAGCCCCGCCAGCGCCGCGAAGTTGCAAGGCATGAGCCGCCTCGAATACCTGAACCTGGATCACAATCCACTGGTAAACACCCCGGACTTCAGTCACTTGCCCAGACTGAGCAGCATTTCACTCAAGGACACCGGATTGACCCAGGTCCCCCGGAGCCTGCTGGGCGACCCACCACGCCAGTCGATCAACTTGAGCAAAAACGCCATCGCACAACTGCCCGACGCGCTGTTTTCCCTGCCGGCCTCAAGCACCAGTGGCCTGGACCTGTCGGAAAACCCGTTGGCACCGAAGGCTCTGGAGTCGATCAAACGCTACTGCCAACGCACCGGCGAAAGCTTCGCCGCCCAGGCGCCCGAGGCCCAACGCCGGCGCACGCAGCAGCTGTACCCTTCATTGCTCGACGCCGAGGCAGACCGTTTCATCTTCAACCTGCCCGGCGACATAGCGGCTGTGGACCCAACGCTGACGCACCTGGAGGCCGAGTACGAACAACTGGGCAATGATTTGCAACTGTGGGTGCAGGCCGTTCCGGACCGCCACCCGATCCTGGATGTGCCGATTGACGAGCCCACCCGTGTCCAGGACCAACTGATGCGGCGCAACTTCAAGACACTGATGGAACAGGCCTGGCGACGAGAAAGCCCCGAGGATGAAGAAAGCCTGGACGATGAGCCGACCCACCAGGTCATACTCGACACACCGGTGCTGGGTGATTTGCCGGCATTGAGCGCCAACTTCGACCATGTGACTGTGTTCCAGCTGGACGGCAATGGCACCACCACAGGTGTCGACAGCACGTTGCGCAACTTCACCCATCTGCAAACACTCAGGCTCAGCAAATGCTCCCTGGGCGCCCTGCCCGAGGCGCTGCAGCGCATGCCCAAGCTGTCCACGCTGGACATGACCGAATGCGCGATCCGATTGACCCCCGAAACCCGTGGCCGGCTGACCGCCCTCACCGAACTTGAGTTCGTCAATCTGAGCCACAACCCCTTGGGCCTTGCCCCTGACATCAGCTCACTGCGTGAACTGACCTCGCTGCACTTGAGTAACGCAGCACTGAACGAAGTTCCGCAGGGCGTCTTTGGCCTGGATCAACTGCAAACGCTGGACTTGAGCAACAACGCCATCCAGGAGATACCGCCGGACTTGCAGGAGTCCTCGGCAGCCTTCAACGGCGACAGCAATTTGAGCGGCAACCCCCTGTCGGTGCAAAGCATCCTGCGCTTGCGTCAGTACTACCAACGCACGGGCGTGGACTTCCAGGTGGCGGCCGCCACCGTGGACAATCAAGGCAGACCCCTGGTAGTGGCCAGGCCTGTCCCCGACGAAGACTGAGGTCGATCAACCGCGCTCGGACGGTACCGACGACAATTCAAACGGGCTGCTGCTGCGCCGCTGGTTGCGGTCTTCGCGCGGCGTAGCGCCGAAGAAGTTACGGTAGGCGCTGGAGAAGTGCGGCCCCGAGGAAAAGCCGCACGACAGGCCGATCTGGATGATCGACTTGCTGGTTTGCATCAGCATCTGGCGCGCCTTGTTCAGGCGCAGCTCCAGGTAATACTGGCTGGGGACGCGGTTGAGGTATTGCTTGAAGATGCGTTCCAGTTGTCGTCGGGAAACGCACACATGCTGGGCGATTTCATCGGTGGTCAGCGGTTCTTCGATATTCGCTTCCATCAATAGAACAGCCTGGGTCAGTTTCGGATGACTGGAACCCAGGCGGTTCTGCAAGGGGATGCGCTGGCGCTCGCCGCCTTCGCGGATGCGCTCTACCACCAGTTCTTCGGAGACCGCGCCGGCCAGTTCGGCGCCATGATCACGCGCGAGTACCGCCAGCAGCAGATCGAGCACCGACATGCCGCCGCAAGCGGTCAGACGATCACGGTCCCAGTCAAACAGATGACTGGTGGCGATGACCTTGGGGAAGCGCTCGGCAAAATCATCCTGCCAGCGCCAGTGCACGGCGGCGCGATAGCCGTCGAGCAAGCCGAGCTGGGCCAGCGGGTACACGCCCGCCGATAATCCGCCGATCACACACCCTGCCCGGACCAGTTGCTTGAGCGCAGTGCTGAGCTGGGAGGCGATGACGGTGGGCGGCTCGTCCGCCAGCAGGAACAGTTTCTGAAAGCCGTCCAACTTGCCGGCCCACGGCTCGCCGGGCAACTGCCAGGCCCCTTCGGTTTGCGGCTCGGCCTGCAGAAACGATAACTCGTAGACCACCTCCGGATGCACCCGCTGAGCAACGCGCAAGGCCTCCTCAGCCAGCGCAAGCGTGAGTGCTTTTGTGCTGGGCCAAATCAGGAAACCAATTTTATGGGCGGTCATGGAGTGCTATCCGAAGCGAGTAACGGTAATGAAGACAGAGGCCAATGCTAGCCGGTAAACCCACACAAATCTCAAAAACAATGGTGATCAAATGTGGGAGGGGGCTTGCCCCCTCCCACATAAAGCAGCTCCAACAGGAAAGGACTATTTCAAGCTGCCGGAGAGGAACTGCTGCAACCGTACGGACTGCGGGTTCACCAGCACTTCCCTCGGGTTGCCGCGCTCTTCGACAATGCCTTTGTGCAGAAACACCAACTGGTTCGACACCTCACGGGCAAAGCCCATTTCATGGGTCACCACCACCATGGTGCGGCCTTCCTGGGCCAGGTCCTGCATCACCTTGAGCACTTCGCCGACCAACTCGGGGTCGAGCGCCGACGTCGGTTCGTCGAACAGCATCACCTCAGGTTCCATCGCCAGGGCACGGGCAATGGCCACGCGCTGCTGCTCGCCGCCGGACATGTGGCCGGGGAACGCATCCTTGCGATGGCCTACGCCGACCTTGGCCAGGTAGTGCTCGGCCTTTTCACGGGCTTCTTTCTTCGACACGCCCAGCACATGCACCGGCGCTTCCATCACGTTTTCAATCGCGGTCATGTGCGACCACAGGTTGAAATGCTGGAACACCATGGACAGGCGCGAACGCATGCGCTGCAGTTGTTTGGGGTCGGCGGCCTTCATCGCGCCGTCTTTGGTCGCGACCAGTTTCAGCTCTTCGTTGTTGAGCAGGATCTTGCCGGCGTGGGGCTGCTCCAGCAGGTTGATGCAGCGCAAAAACGTACTTTTGCCCGAACCACTGGAGCCGATGATGCTGATCACATCACCGGCTGCGGCGGCCAGGGACACGCCCTTGAGCACTTCATGACTGCCATAGCGTTTATGCAGGTCTTGGACTTCAAGCTTGTACATGCGGTCGGTTCTCACAAAAACAGGTGGTCAGTCGTTGAGCAAGCGCCCGTGACGCAGCGCTTCGCGCCCCGCCACCTTGGCCAGCCAGAAACCCGCTTGGGCATAACGCAGCCGTTCAACGGCAAACAATACCCCCGACGTACCGGCGTGAATCACGCTCACGCGGTCTTGCAGGGGGTCAATCACTTCAAAAATCGGCTCGCCCTTTTCTACCCAGTCACCGGCCTTACGCAGGTAACTGATCACCCCGGCGTGGGGCGCGAACAGCAATTCGGTGCCTTCGAACGGCATGCCTTCGCACGCTTCGTGTTGCGGCGCCGGCCATTCGCCCTTGATCAGGCCTTGCTCGGCCAGAAACGCCAGGATGCCTTCAGCGTGGAAGATCGCTTCATCGCGACCGGTGTCAGCCTGGCCGCCCAACTCCAGCGTCGTCGCCAGACAGGCCAGTGGAATCTGCGCGTCGGGGAACGTGCGCGACAAACGCAGCCAGGGCAACGAACAGGCTTCATCAAACGAACTGCCGCCGGAATCTTCCGCGAGCAGGCCGACCTTCACATTCAAATGCGCCGACAGCGAGCGCCACTGCGGCCAGTGCTGGGGCAGTGCGTACATGTGCAGCGCGGCCTCGGCGTCGCAATGCAGGTCGAGCACCACGTCGGCGGTGCAGGCATGGCTGAGCAGGATACGTTGCATGCCTTGCAACTGGCTGCTCGGCGCGGGCAAGGCCGTGAGCACATCGCTCATGGCCTGGCGAATCATGCGCACATTGGCATGGGGGTCATCGCCCAGCTTGCCTTGCAGCCGCTCGGCGACCGGCTCGCTCAGCTCAACGAAATCGCGGTTGAAATTCTTGCCGCTGCCCACCTCGAAACGGCCCTGATGGCTGCCTTGCAGCAACTGGCCCAGGCCCATCGGGTTGGCCACCGGTACCAACTCGATCACGCCGTTAAGCGCGCCTTGCTGTTCCAGTTCGGTGAGGCGTTTTTTCAGCTCCCAGGCCGCGCGCATGCCGGGTAATTCATCAGCATGCAGGCTGGCCTGGATATACGCCTTGCGCTCGCCACTGCCGAAACGAAACACGCTCAGCTGGCGTTCGCAGCCCAGGTGACCCCAGGGCAACAGGTGATCGATACGTTCCATATCAATGCTTCCGTGGAGCCAGGTAGCCCAGCCAGCGGCGCTCGGCCAACTTGAACAGGCGCACCAGGATGAATGTCAGGCACAGGTAGAACACGCCGGCGGTGATATAGGCTTCGAACGGCAGGTAATATTGGGCGTTCACCGTGCGCGCGGCACCGGTGATATCGATCAAGGTGACGATGGAGGCCAGGCTGGTGGTCTGCAGCATCATGATCACTTCGTTGCTGTACTGCGGCAGCGCGCGGCGCAGGGCCGACGGCAACAGGATGCGGCGGTACAGCTTGTAGCGCGACATGCCCATGGCCTTGGCCGCTTCGATCTCGCCATTGGGCGTGGCCTTGAGGCTGCCGGCGATGATCTCGGCGGTGTAGGCGCTGGTGTTGATCGCAAACGCCAGGCACGCACAGAACGTAGCGCTGGACAGCAGCGGCCACAGGAAGCTTTCCCGCACCGCTTCGAACTGGGCCAGCCCGTAGTAGATCAAAAACAGCTGCACCAGCATCGGCGTGCCGCGAATCACGTAGGTGTACAGCCACGCCGCACCATTGACGATCGGCTGCTTGGACACGCGCATCAGGCCCAGGGGCAAGGCAGCGAGCAGGCCGAAGAACAGCGCGATGGCGAGCAGTTTGAGGGTGGTCAGCAGGCCGCCGAGGTACAGCGGCATGGCCTCCCAGATGACGTTGTAGTCGAAGATCATAGATCAGCCGCCCTTACGCCTACCGAGTAGCGCTTCTCAAGGTAGCGCAGGGCCAGCAACGACACGCTGGTAATCACCAGGTACATCGCCGCCACTGCGAGGAAGAAGGTAAAAGGCTCGCGGGTGGCGTCGGCCGCCTGCTTGGCCTTGAACATCATGTCTTGCAGGCCCACCACTGAAATCAGCGCAGTCGCCTTGGTCAGAACCAGCCAGTTGTTGGTGAAACCGGGGATCGCCAGCCGAATCATCTGCGGCACCATCACCCGGAAGAACACCTGGAAGCTGCTCATGCCATACGCCAGGCCGGCTTCAGCCTGGCCCTTGGGAATGGCCATGAAGGCGCCACGGAAGGTTTCCGACAGGTAGGCGCCAAAGATGAAACCCAGGGTGCCGATACCGGCGGCCAGGGGGTTCAGGTCGATATAGTCGTCGTAGCCGAGCAGCGGCGCGACGCGGTTGAGCAGGTCCTGACCGCCGTAGAAAATCAGCAGGATCAGCACCAGGTCGGGGATCCCGCGGATCACCGTGGAGTACAAGTCACCCAGCCAGGCCAACCAGCGCACCGGCGACAGGCGTAACGCGACCCCGATCAGACCCAGAACAATGGCCAGGGCCATGGACGACAAGGCGAGCTGAAGCGTCAACCATGCGCCATCGAGGATAACGGCCCCGTAGCCTTTCAACATGATTCAGGTCCTCGAAAAGGGGGATGAAAAAATGGCGCAAACTTCAGAGTGTTCTGTTGCTTGCGCCATTTCAGACAGACAGCTGCGACGATTTACTTGGCTTCAGGCCCGTAAATGTCGAAGTTGAAGTACTTGTCCTGGATTTTCTTGTACTCGCCGTTGGCACGGATCGCGGTGATAGCGGCGTTGATACGGTCCAGGTTTTCCTGGTCGCCCTTGCGTACCGCGATGCCTACGCCGTCGCCGAAGTATTTGACGTCGGTGAACGATGGGCCGGTGAACGCGTAGCCTTTGCCGGCGGGGGTGTCGAGGAAACCTTCCTGCAACAGGGTGGCGTCAGCCACGGTGCCGTCGAGGCGACCGGCTTCCACGTCCAGGTAGATTTCGTTCTGCGAGCTGTAAGGCACAACCGTGGCGCCTTTGGGGGCCAGCACTTCCTTGGCGAAGCGATCGTGGATCGAACCGCGCTGCACACCAATCTTCT
The DNA here is from genome assembly GCF_900004915.1 of Pseudomonas sp. 31 R 17. Classification (NCBI taxonomy): domain Bacteria; kingdom Pseudomonadati; phylum Pseudomonadota; class Gammaproteobacteria; order Pseudomonadales; family Pseudomonadaceae; genus Pseudomonas; species Pseudomonas sp. 31 R 17. The sequence goes on along the minus strand of NZ_CVTN01000045.1, from coordinate 5,670 downwards.
TGCCCTTGAGTTCATCCAGGCTGTCGCTGACCGTGGTGCCTTCCTTCAACACCAGGCGCGCCGGCGTCAGGTAGTAGCGATTGGTGAAGTCGACGGACTTCTTGCGGTCTTCCGTGATGGACATGGACGACAGGATCGCGTCGATCTTGCGCACTTTCAGCGCCGGGATCAGGCCGTCGAATTCCTGCTCGACCCAGGTGCACTTCACGTCCATCTGCTTGCACAGGGCGTTGCCGATGTCGTAGTCAAAACCGACGATGCTGCCATCCGGCGCCTTCGAGGCAAACGGAGGGTAAGCTGCTTCAATACCAATCTTCAGTGGCTTGCCTTCGGCGAAAGCCTGCATGGACAGCACGGACAGCGCCAGGGCGCCCAACAGCACGAGTTTCTTCATCTTGGGACTCCATCGGTATAGGGCAAAACAGCAGTATGAGCCATGGCCCACGATGCGGCGAAGGTGAAACCGAATAGCGTTGCAGCGTCCTGCGCCAGAGAGTGCCAGCGACGACGAGCGAGTGATCGGCATTCTAACGACAGGCGGAAAGCCGATATTTCCTCAATGCGACAACAATTTACAGAAGCACCGAGAAAGCGGTTACAGCCCATTGACAGCCTCTGGATTTTATGCAGAGGCAAAAGATATTAAACCAGCTAATGCTGCAAATTGCGGGCCTATTATTCGCAAACCCTTCTGGCACGGCAAGTGTGGCGTTTAATCTTATTTGCGGGGGTGTCTGAAACGCGGTTTTTCGGGGCACGGACGTAGCCGTTCGCCTCATGCCAGGGCACAGGGTTACACATTTGCGTTCGACGGTAACATTCAGAAATATCCTACTGCGCAAATCGATATTTATTGGTTTGGCTTATGTGCCGGTCTGTCGGACCGTTACCAACTCTCGCCATGAAATGCCTTCAAATGTGGGAGGGGGCTTGCCCCCGATAGCGGTGTGCCAGCTGATACATGCTCCACTGACCCACTGCCATCGGGGGCAAGCCCCCTCCCACAATAGAGCTCAGTGGTCTCGCTATGCCATAAAAAAGCCCCACCCGGCCTGCGCCGAATGGGGCTCTGTCCCACCTACCCCGCCTTAAGCGACGTTCATGGTCTTGTGCGTCTCAATCAACTGCGCAACCACACCCGGGTCGGCCAGGGTGGAGATATCCCCCAACCCGTCATACTCAGCCGTGGCAATCTTGCGCAGAATCCGCCGCATGATTTTCCCCGAGCGCGTCTTCGGCAAGCCCGGCGCCCACTGGATCACGTCCGGCGAAGCAATCGGGCCGATCTCCTTGCGCACCCAGTTCTTCAACTCCAGGCGCAGTTGCTCGCTGGGCTCTTCGCCGCCGATCAAGGTGACGTAGACATAAATACCCTGCCCCTTGATGTCATGCGGCACCCCCACCACCGCCGCTTCCGCGACTTTCGGGTGGGCGACCATGGCGCTTTCGATCTCGGCGGTGCCCATGCGGTGGCCGGACACGTTGAGCACGTCGTCCACACGCCCGGTGATCCAGTAGTACCCGTCCTCGTCACGTCGCGCACCGTCACCGGTGAAGTACATGCCGCGGAAGGTCTTGAAATAAGTGTCGACGAAACGATCATGGTCGCCGTACAGCGTACGCGCCTGGCCCGGCCATGAATCGAGGATCACCAGGTTGCCTTCGGCCGCACCTTCGATCAGGTTGCCCAGGTTGTCCACCAACGCCGGCACCACGCCAAAGAACGGACGCGCCGCCGAACCCGGCTTGAGCGCATGGGCGCCCGGCAACGGGCTCATCATGTTGCCGCCGGTTTCGGTCTGCCACCAGGTGTCGACAATCGGGCAACGGGATTGGCCGACGTTCTTGTAGTACCAGTCCCAGGCTTCCGGGTTGATCGGCTCGCCCACCGACCCCAGCAGGCGCAGGCTGCTGCCGTCGGCGCCTTCGCAGGCGGCGGTGCCCGAGGCCATCATCGCGCGGATCGCGGTCGGCGCGGTGTAGAGGACGTTGACCTTGTGCTTGTCGACGATCTTCGCCACCCGCGTGATATCCGGGTAGTTCGGCACGCCCTCGAACAGCAAGGTGGTCGCGCCGTTCGCCAGCGGGCCATAGACGATATAGGTGTGACCGGTGACCCAGCCGACGTCGGCGGTGCACCAGTAGATTTCGCCCGGACGGTAATCGAACACGCGCTCATGGGTCAGGGCCGCATACAGCAGGTAGCCGCCGGTGGTGTGCTGCACGCCCTTGGGCTTGCCGGTGGAGCCAGAGGTGTAGAGGATGAACAGCGCTTCTTCGGCGCCCATCTCCTTGGGCGCACACACGGTGCCCGCCACTTTCATCAAGTCTTCGTACCAGATGTCGCGGTGCTGGTTCCACTTGATCTGGCCATTGGTGCGCTTGCACACGATGACCTTCTGGATGCTGCTGGTTTCCGGGTTGGTCAGGGCGTCATCGACGTTGGCCTTGAGCGGAATCTTCTTACCCGCGCGAATGCCTTCGTCAGCAGTGATAACAACCTTCGACTTACAGTCGATGATGCGACCGGCCAGGGCTTCCGGCGAGAAACCACCGAACACCACCGAATGAATCGCCCCGATGCGGGTACAGGCCAGCATGGCGACCACGGCTTCGGGGATCATCGGCATATAGATAGTCACCACATCGCCGCGGTGCACATCCTGGCCGCGCAGGGCGTTGGCGAACTTGCAGACTTGTTCATGCAGTTCGCGGTAGGTGATGTTGCGGCTCTCGGCAGGGTCATCGCCCTCCCAGATGATCGCGACCTGGTCGCCACGCTCGGCGAGGTGACGGTCCAGGCAATTGTAGGAAACGTTCAGGGTGCCATCGGCGAACCACTTGATGTCGACATGGTGATCGTCGAACGAAGTCTGCTTCACCGTGGTGAAAGGCTTGATCCAGTCGAGACGCTTGGCTTGCTCGCGCCAGAAACCATCGGGATTGACCACCGACTGCTGGTACATCGCCTTGTAGGTCGCCTCGTCGGTCAGCGTGTTGGCTGCTACTTCGGGACGAACGGGGTACAGGGAAGCCGCACTCATCTTTCTTACCTCGGTGACAATAGTTGTTGTTGTATGGCCCCTGTTGTAGCCGGGGTAGGCCTATAGAACCATTCGACGATGGTAGTAACAAGACCCTACAAATTGCCCAGCTATGCCTGTGTGCTGCTCTGGCCCGCGGCCTGCGGCGTTTCGAGGCCTGCTGAAAAAACCTCGATCGAGGGATTGTTACAAAAACCGTCAAAAGTGTTTATCAAAACCACGGGTATATGAATATAACTCGGGCGCCTAAAATCAACTCCGCCAACCAAGGCACTGTGATTAACACCGTAACAGCCCCCACGAAGGCACCGTTAATCCGAACTTCCCAACTTTCAAGTGACACACGTGGCCTCACAAGGGCCCCGTGACCCCTTTCGCCCTGAAGAAGGTAAATAGAGAAATGAAAGCTTTAGTAGTATTAGCCCTCAGCAGCCTGTGCGCCACCGCCGCCCTGGCCGACGAAGCCCCGACGGAGCTGGCTGGCGGCAACGCGCCGATTGTTGAGGACTACACTTACAGCACCCACCTGGACGTCGCCAAAGTAGTGTCCATGAGCGATATTCCACAAGTGTGTGAAGTTGTACCGGTGAAGATGGAATATGAAGACTCGCAAGGTCAGCGTCATATTCTTAATTATCATGTGATGGGGAATGGTTGCTCTAACGGGTAATAACTTCGTTATTTAGCTTTAACCCGGATCTTGGTCGCCGCAGGAAATCGTTCTTGCGGCCAAGAACCCACCTCGAATGCACCACAGATCAAATGTGGGAGCGGGCTTGCTCGCGAAGACGATAGATGCTGCACCACTGCAATCCGCTCTAAGCGCCCGAATCGGGCTTCACACGCTCAATGACATCTTTCCTTTCTTGCAAAAAAACCTCATCCACCTTAGGCAAATCGACCAGCGACAACCAACTGGGCCTGACTGGCCTCAGAATAATTGTGTCCCCCTCCCTGAGAATTTCCAGCTCATCCACCCCGTCGTAAGCCATATCCGCTGGCAAATGGATCGTCTGACCCTCTCCACTCTCAATGATCGAAACAGTGCGCATAACAAGTTGCCTCCCCAACGTAGCTGACTGCTGCAATTTAAGGGAGCTCCTCGTCGCAGAGCAACGCAAATGCCCACAACCTGATCACCTCTTCCCCCCTCGGTAAAATACCGACACCTCCCGTCAAAAACTTCCTACCCACCAACCCCCCGTAATCCCTCACTCTGGCCTAAATATCCACCTTTTTGTCCGCCCACCGGGACAATCCGCCACAACACAAACCCGTTTTTTTCCCTATAATGCGCGGGTAAATCGGGCCTGCAATATCCCTTTACACAGGGATGAAGAGCCAGACCTGAGGCCTCCGCTGGAGCCTGCACCTACCGCTCCGCACCTCAAGCCTCATGCAGTACCCGTTACGCAATTTCCGTTTATTTGCCTGCGCGAGCTGCTGCAACAAACGATTCCTTAAGATCCACCGCGGCCTCAGGGCCGTGTGAACACCCCACCATCCGGTTTCACACGGGCACCTTTGAGCCCTCACGCAGGAGACGACACGTCATGCTGAGCTGGGACGAATTCGACAAAGAAGAAGAAGGCGAAGTAGCCACCAAAGGCGCCAACGCCGGCCACGCCACCGAAGCCAACATGGACCGCCTCGACGGAGCCGGCGCCGCCGCCGCCATCGAAGCCCGCGCCGTCACCGCCAGTGATTCGGCCGCCATCGCACGCGCCAAGGCCGAACTGGACAAACTCGACGTCGCCGAAGGCCTCGCCGAACTCGAAGGCGCCTCCGCCCGCGTCGCCGTCGACGAAAAGCGCATGATCAACTGCCGCGCCGACCTCAACCAGCTCGTGCCCTTCAAGTACGACTGGGCCTGGCAGAAATACCTCGACGGCTGCGCCAACCACTGGATGCCGCAAGAGGTCAACATGACCGCCGACATCGCCCTGTGGAAAAACCCCGAAGGCCTGACCGATGACGAACGTCGCATCGTCATGCGCAACCTCGGTTTCTTCTCCACCGCCGACTCCCTGGTCGCCAACAACCTGGTGCTGGCCGTGTACCGCCTGATCACCAACCCCGAATGCCGCCAGTACATCCTGCGCCAGGCCTTCGAAGAAGCGATCCACACCCACGCCTACCAGTACTGCATCGAATCGTTGGCCATGGATGAAGGCGAGATCTTCAACATGTACCACGAGATCCCATCGGTCGCTAAAAAAGCCGCCTGGGGCCTGAAATACACCCGTTCGATCTCCGATCCGAAGTTCGAAACCGGCACCGTCGACACCGACAAAGAGTTGCTGCGCAACCTGGTCGCCTACTACTGCGTACTGGAAGGCATCTTCTTCTACTGCGGCTTCACCCAGATCCTGTCCATGGGCCGCCGCAACAAAATGACCGGCGTGGCCGAACAGTTCCAGTACATCCTGCGCGATGAGTCGATGCACCTGAACTTCGGGATCGATGTGATCAACCAGATCAAAATCGAAAACCCGCACTTGTGGGATGCCGAGATGAAGGAAGAAGCGACCCAGATGATTCTGCAGGGGACGCAGCTGGAGATTGAATACGCGCGGGATACCATGCCGCGTGGGGTGCTGGGGATGAATGCGGCGATGATGGAGGA
>NZ_CVTN01000071.1:3230-5469 GCF_900004915.1 Pseudomonas sp. 31 R 17 | reverse complement strand
CGCCTCGGTTGAGACGAAACATCTTAACCAACCGCTCTTTAACAACTGAATCAAGCAATTCGTGTGGGTGCTTGTGGAGTCAGACTGATAGTCAACAAGATTATCAGCATCACAAGTTACTCCGCGAGAAATCAAAGAATAACCAACGATTGCTGAGCCAAGTTTAGGGTTTCTTAAAAACCCAAAGATGTTTGAACTGAAGAGTTTGATCATGGCTCAGATTGAACGCTGGCGGCAGGCCTAACACATGCAAGTCGAGCGGTAGAGAGAAGCTTGCTTCTCTTGAGAGCGGCGGACGGGTGAGTAAAGCCTAGGAATCTGCCTGGTAGTGGGGGATAACGTTCGGAAACGGACGCTAATACCGCATACGTCCTACGGGAGAAAGCAGGGGACCTTCGGGCCTTGCGCTATCAGATGAGCCTAGGTCGGATTAGCTAGTTGGTGAGGTAATGGCTCACCAAGGCGACGATCCGTAACTGGTCTGAGAGGATGATCAGTCACACTGGAACTGAGACACGGTCCAGACTCCTACGGGAGGCAGCAGTGGGGAATATTGGACAATGGGCGAAAGCCTGATCCAGCCATGCCGCGTGTGTGAAGAAGGTCTTCGGATTGTAAAGCACTTTAAGTTGGGAGGAAGGGCAGTTACCTAATACGTGATTGTTTTGACGTTACCGACAGAATAAGCACCGGCTAACTCTGTGCCAGCAGCCGCGGTAATACAGAGGGTGCAAGCGTTAATCGGAATTACTGGGCGTAAAGCGCGCGTAGGTGGTTTGTTAAGTTGGATGTGAAATCCCCGGGCTCAACCTGGGAACTGCATTCAAAACTGACTGACTAGAGTGTGGTAGAGGGTGGTGGAATTTCCTGTGTAGCGGTGAAATGCGTAGATATAGGAAGGAACACCAGTGGCGAAGGCGACCACCTGGACCAACACTGACACTGAGGTGCGAAAGCGTGGGGAGCAAACAGGATTAGATACCCTGGTAGTCCACGCCGTAAACGATGTCAACTAGCCGTTGGGAGCCTTGAGCTCTTAGTGGCGCAGCTAACGCATTAAGTTGACCGCCTGGGGAGTACGGCCGCAAGGTTAAAACTCAAATGAATTGACGGGGGCCCGCACAAGCGGTGGAGCATGTGGTTTAATTCGAAGCAACGCGAAGAACCTTACCAGGCCTTGACATCCAATGAACTTTCCAGAGATGGATTGGTGCCTTCGGGAACATTGAGACAGGTGCTGCATGGCTGTCGTCAGCTCGTGTCGTGAGATGTTGGGTTAAGTCCCGTAACGAGCGCAACCCTTGTCCTTAGTTACCAGCACGTCATGGTGGGCACTCTAAGGAGACTGCCGGTGACAAACCGGAGGAAGGTGGGGATGACGTCAAGTCATCATGGCCCTTACGGCCTGGGCTACACACGTGCTACAATGGTCGGTACAGAGGGTTGCCAAGCCGCGAGGTGGAGCTAATCCCACAAAACCGATCGTAGTCCGGATCGCAGTCTGCAACTCGACTGCGTGAAGTCGGAATCGCTAGTAATCGCGAATCAGAATGTCGCGGTGAATACGTTCCCGGGCCTTGTACACACCGCCCGTCACACCATGGGAGTGGGTTGCACCAGAAGTAGCTAGTCTAACCTTCGGGAGGACGGTTACCACGGTGTGATTCATGACTGGGGTGAAGTCGTAACAAGGTAGCCGTAGGGGAACCTGCGGCTGGATCACCTCCTTAATCGACGACATCAGCTGCTCCATAAGTTCCCACACGAATTGCTTGATTCATTGAAGAAGACGAAAGAAGCAGCCTAAATAGGGTTGTAGCTTAGTTGGTTAGAGCGCACCCCATGCTCTGTGGTAAAGAGCAGGGTGAGGTCGGCCTTAGCAGCTCGAAATTGGGTCTGTAGCTCAGTTGGTTAGAGCGCACCCCTGATAAGGGTGAGGTCGGCAGTTCGAATCTGCCCAGACCCACCAATTTTGTGTGGGAAACGCCTGTAGAAATACGGGGCCATAGCTCAGCTGGGAGAGCGCCTGCCTTGCACGCAGGAGGTCAACGGTTCGATCCCGTTTGGCTCCACCACTACTGCTTCTGTTTGTATAAAGCTTAGAAATGAGCATTCCATCGTCATGATGGTGAATGTTGATTTCTGGTCTTTGACTAGTTCGTTCTTTAAAAATTTGGGTATGTGATAGAAAGATAGACTGAACGTTACTTTCACTGGTAACGGATCAGGCTAAGGTAAA
>NZ_CVTN01000071.1:0-3180 GCF_900004915.1 Pseudomonas sp. 31 R 17 | reverse complement strand
GAGAAATTCGAATTTTCGGCGAATGTTGTCTTCACAGTATAACCAGATTGCTTGGGGTTATATGGTCAAGTGAAGAAGCGCATACGGTGGATGCCTTGGCAGTCAGAGGCGATGAAAGACGTGGTAGCCTGCGAAAAGCTTCGGGGAGTCGGCAAACAGACTTTGATCCGGAGATGTCTGAATGGGGGAACCCAGCCATCATAAGATGGTTATCTTACGCTGAATACATAGGCGTAAGAGGCGAACCAGGGGAACTGAAACATCTAAGTACCCTGAGGAAAAGAAATCAACCGAGATTCCCTTAGTAGTGGCGAGCGAACGGGGACTAGCCCTTAAGTGGCTTTGAGATTAGCGGAACGCTCTGGAAAGTGCGGCCATAGTGGGTGATAGCCCTGTACGCGAAAATCTCTTAGTCATGAAATCGAGTAGGACGGAGCACGAGAAACTTTGTCTGAATATGGGGGGACCATCCTCCAAGGCTAAATACTACTGACTGACCGATAGTGAACTAGTACCGTGAGGGAAAGGCGAAAAGAACCCCGGAGAGGGGAGTGAAATAGATCCTGAAACCGTATGCGTACAAGCAGTGGGAGCCCACTTTGTTGGGTGACTGCGTACCTTTTGTATAATGGGTCAGCGACTTATTTTCAGTGGCGAGCTTAACCGAATAGGGGAGGCGTAGCGAAAGCGAGTCTTAATAGGGCGTCTAGTCGCTGGGAATAGACCCGAAACCGGGCGATCTATCCATGGGCAGGTTGAAGGTTGGGTAACACTAACTGGAGGACCGAACCGACTACCGTTGAAAAGTTAGCGGATGACCTGTGGATCGGAGTGAAAGGCTAATCAAGCTCGGAGATAGCTGGTTCTCCTCGAAAGCTATTTAGGTAGCGCCTCATGTATCACTGTAGGGGGTAGAGCACTGTTTCGGCTAGGGGGTCATCCCGACTTACCAAACCGATGCAAACTCCGAATACCTACAAGTGCCGAGCATGGGAGACACACGGCGGGTGCTAACGTCCGTCGTGAAAAGGGAAACAACCCAGACCGTCAGCTAAGGTCCCAAAGTTATGGTTAAGTGGGAAACGATGTGGGAAGGCTTAGACAGCTAGGAGGTTGGCTTAGAAGCAGCCACCCTTTAAAGAAAGCGTAATAGCTCACTAGTCGAGTCGGCCTGCGCGGAAGATGTAACGGGGCTCAAACCATACACCGAAGCTACGGGTATCACGTAAGTGATGCGGTAGAGGAGCGTTCTGTAAGCCTGTGAAGGTGAGTTGAGAAGCTTGCTGGAGGTATCAGAAGTGCGAATGCTGACATGAGTAACGACAATGGGTGTGAAAAACACCCACGCCGAAAGACCAAGGTTTCCTGCGCAACGTTAATCGACGCAGGGTTAGTCGGTCCCTAAGGCGAGGCTGAAAAGCGTAGTCGATGGAAAACAGGTTAATATTCCTGTACTTCTGGTTATTGCGATGGAGGGACGGAGAAGGCTAGGCCAGCTTGGCGTTGGTTGTCCAAGTTTAAGGTGGTAGGCTGGAATCTTAGGTAAATCCGGGATTCTAAGGCCGAGAGCTGATGACGAGTCATCTTTTAGATGACGAAGTGGTTGATGCCATGCTTCCAAGAAAAGCTTCTAAGCTTCAGGTAACCAGGAACCGTACCCCAAACCGACACAGGTGGTTGGGTAGAGAATACCAAGGCGCTTGAGAGAACTCGGGTGAAGGAACTAGGCAAAATGGCACCGTAACTTCGGGAGAAGGTGCGCCGGTGAGGGTGAAGGACTTGCTCCGTAAGCTCATGCCGGTCGAAGATACCAGGCCGCTGCGACTGTTTATTAAAAACACAGCACTCTGCAAACACGAAAGTGGACGTATAGGGTGTGACGCCTGCCCGGTGCCGGAAGGTTAATTGATGGGGTTAGCTAACGCGAAGCTCTTGATCGAAGCCCCGGTAAACGGCGGCCGTAACTATAACGGTCCTAAGGTAGCGAAATTCCTTGTCGGGTAAGTTCCGACCTGCACGAATGGCGTAACGATGGCGGCGCTGTCTCCACCCGAGACTCAGTGAAATTGAAATCGCTGTGAAGATGCAGTGTATCCGCGGCTAGACGGAAAGACCCCGTGAACCTTTACTATAGCTTTGCACTGGACTTTGAATTTGCTTGTGTAGGATAGGTGGGAGGCTTTGAAGCGTGGACGCCAGTCTGCGTGGAGCCAACCTTGAAATACCACCCTGGCAACTTTGAGGTTCTAACTCAGGTCCGTTATCCGGATCGAGGACAGTGTATGGTGGGTAGTTTGACTGGGGCGGTCTCCTCCTAAAGAGTAACGGAGGAGTACGAAGGTGCGCTCAGACCGGTCGGAAATCGGTCGTAGAGTATAAAGGCAAAAGCGCGCTTGACTGCGAGACAGACACGTCGAGCAGGTACGAAAGTAGGTCTTAGTGATCCGGTGGTTCTGTATGGAAGGGCCATCGCTCAACGGATAAAAGGTACTCCGGGGATAACAGGCTGATACCGCCCAAGAGTTCATATCGACGGCGGTGTTTGGCACCTCGATGTCGGCTCATCACATCCTGGGGCTGAAGCCGGTCCCAAGGGTATGGCTGTTCGCCATTTAAAGTGGTACGCGAGCTGGGTTTAGAACGTCGTGAGACAGTTCGGTCCCTATCTGCCGTGGACGTTTGAGATTTGAGAGGGGCTGCTCCTAGTACGAGAGGACCGGAGTGGACGAACCTCTGGTGTTCCGGTTGTCACGCCAGTGGCATTGCCGGGTAGCTATGTTCGGAATAGATAACCGCTGAAAGCATCTAAGCGGGAAACTAGCCTCAAGATGAGATCTCACTGGAACCTTGAGTTCCCTGAAGGGCCGTCGAAGACTACGACGTTGATAGGTTGGGTGTGTAAGCGCTGTGAGGCGTTGAGCTAACCAATACTAATTGCCCGTGAGGCTTGACCATATAACACCCAAGCAATTTGATTACTCTAACGAGCATCAGATTGCGGTGTGTGAAGACGAGATGAACCGAAAGTTCGACGCTCACAAAACACCGAAAACTATCACATCCCCAATTTGCTGAAGCGAGGCCATCTGGTCACGACTCAGTACCCGAATTTCTTGACGACCATAGAGCATTGGAACCACCTGATCCCATCCCGAACTCAGCAGTGAAACGATGCATCGC
>NZ_CVTN01000006.1:0-293 GCF_900004915.1 Pseudomonas sp. 31 R 17 | reverse complement strand
CGCCGGACGACTGGTGTCGGCGACCAATGCCGTCGGTGAACGCGAGGTTTATCGGTACGACGAAGAGCACGTCATTCTTGAGCGGCAATTGGCCGGTGGGGCGAGTTTCTTTTGGGCGTGGGAAAGGTCTGGTAAAGCCGCGCGCTGTGTCCGGCACTGGGCCAGTTTTTCGCAGATGGACACGCGCTATGTATGGGGCGATGACGGCAGCGTCAACGTGCACAACGCCGATGGCAGCCAGGAAGTGTATGTCCATGACGACCGGGCGCGACTGGTACAGCGCATCGATCCCG
>NZ_CVTN01000086.1:120080-136754 GCF_900004915.1 Pseudomonas sp. 31 R 17 | reverse complement strand
TGGGCGGCGGCGACGGCTTCGGCCACAGTCTGGCGGCTGGCCAGGGCCACGCGCGCGGTGACTTCGCCGGTGGCCGGGTTGTAGACGTCCTGATAGCGATCATCGCGGCTCACGCGCTGGTCGTTGATGTAATGCTCAAGGGTAGTGGACATGGCGGGCGCTCCAGGTAGTTGGCGTTGGCACCACCTTAGGCTTTCGCTTTGTTCCGAACCAGAGCAGAATCCTGAACTTATTGTGCACACTGGCGAACAATACCCCCCATGGAAAAAGCCGAGATCGAAGGGCTGTGGACCCATATCCACTGGCTGTCGGTGCTGGAAGAACAAGGCACCTACACCGCCGCCGCCGTACGCCTGGGCGTGAGCAAGTCGGCGGTGAGCCAGCGTATTTCCGACTTGGAAAAGGCCACCGGCACCCGCCTGGTCACGCGCACCACGCGCAGCGTACGGCTGACCGACGCGGGGCTGTCGTTGACCCGCGAGGTACGCAGCGCCTATGAACACATCGCCCGCAGCTTTTCTTCGGTGCGCGACCAGGCCGGGGAAGTCCGTGGGCTGGTGCGGCTGACCGCGCCCGTGGCGTTCGCCCGGCAACAACTGGTGCCGCACCTGCCGCAATTCTTGCAGCAATACCCGCAGGTGCGCATCCAGCTGGACGTGTCCGACGCCTTGAGTTCCCTGGCCGCCGAAGGCTACGACCTGGCCGTGCGCCATGGTTTCCAGATCCCCGAGACCCATGTGGCCTGGAAACTCTGCGACACCGCCTCGGTGCTGGTCGCCACCCGCGACTACCTGCAGCGCCATGGCGAACCCGGCACGCCGAGCGAGCTGTCGACGCACAACTGTCTGTTCTACCCACGCGGCGCCGACCAGCCGGCCTGGACCTTCGAACGCAGCGGCACACACATCGAACGCCTGACCATCCCCATCGCCGGCAGCTTCGCCACCAACAACAGCGAAGCCCTGCGCGACGCGGCGCTCAACCACCTGGGCATCGCCCTGCTGCCGGACTTCAGCGCCCATGCGGCGCTGGCCGAGGGCAAGCTGGTGCAGGTGTTGAAGGGTTGGACGCTCAAGGGCGCGTTTGCCGATGAGATCTACCTGATTCGGCCGTATTCGCCCCATGTGCCGAAGTCAGTGAGTGCGTTGGTGGGCTTTTTAAAGGCGCAGTTGGCCGGCGGGTTTCGATTCGCCGGCTGAGGCAAAAAAAAGCCCGGCGACACATGCGGATGCGTCACCGGGCAAAGCAAGCGACCTGCTTCAGAAACGCGGCTTGAGCGTTTTCCAGTCCGGTTGATAGCGCTGCATCTGTTTTACGTCATCACGCTGACGGATCCCGCAACTGAGGTATTGGTCATGCAGCTTGCCCAACTGATCGTGGTCAAGTTCCAGGCCCAGCCCCGGTGCGCGGGTGATGCTCACGCAGCCGTCGACGATAGGCAGCTTGCCGCCCTTGATCACCTCCTCGTCCGGCTCCTGCCACGGGTAGTGCGTGTCACAGGCATAGTCGAGGTTGGGCACCGCGGCCGCTACATGGGCCATGGCCATCAGGCTGATGCCCAGGTGTGAGTTGGAGTGCATCGACACGCCCAGGCCAAAGGTGTGGCACATTTTCGCCAGCACTTGGGTGTCACGCAGGCCGCCCCAGTAATGGTGGTCGGCGAGCACGATCTGCACGCTGTTCAACGCAACGCTGCGGCGAAACTCATCAAAGTCGGTCACCACCATATTGGTCGCCAGGGGCAAACCGGTACGTGCGTGCAGCTCGGCCATGCCCTCCAGGCCGGGGGTCGGGTCTTCGTAATATTGCAGGTCGTCGCCCAGCAGTTCGGCCATGCGAATCGAGGTGTGCAACGACCAGTTGCCGTTCGGGTCGATGCGCAGCGGCACGCCCGGAAACGCCTTTTTAAGCGCCTTGATACAGCGCACTTCGTGCTCCGGCTCCAGCGCACCGGCCTTGAGCTTGATGCTTTTGAAGCCGTAGGTTTCAAGCATGCGCCGGGCCTGGGCGACGATCTGCGCTTCAGTCAGGGCCTCGCCCCAACTGTCGGGCTTATAGGGCGAATCGATATGTTCGGCGTATTTGAAAAACAGGTAGGCGCTGAACGGAATCCGGTCGCGAATCGCACCGCCGAGCAGGTCCACCAGCGGCACATTCAGCGCGTGCGCCTGCAGGTCGAGAAACGCCACTTCGAACGCCGAATAGGCATTGCTTACGGCTTTGCCGGCATGGGAGCCCGGCGCCAGCTCCGCCCCGGCAATGCTCTGCGGTTTATACGCCGCCACGGTGGCCTGGACGATAGCGCGCAGGCCATTGAGGTTGAACGGGTCCAGCCCGATCAGCTGTGGCTGAACCTGTTGCTGGATCGCCAGCGCCGGCGCATCGCCATAGCTTTCGCCGAGGCCGATGTAACCGGTGTCGCTTTCAATCTCGATGATCGAGCGCAGCGCAAAAGGCTCATGGATGCCACTGGCGTTGAGCAGCGGCGGGTCGCGAAAGGCAATCGGGGTGACGGTGACGCGGACAATTTTCAAGAGACGGCTCCCTGTGGACCTGGACGCACTGTGTGATGTGCCGTGGATGAAGTGGGCGGCGTACCGCTGCGCGGTGCGGTGCGGGCGAAAAACACCAGCACCGCCGCCACCAGTGAAGTGGCCGCCAGCCCGTAGAGGCCGCCCTCGATGGACCCCGTGGACTGCTCCAGCAAACCGAACGTGGTGGGCGCCACGAAACCGCCCAGGTTGCCGACCGAATTGATCAAGGCAATCACCGCCGCCGCGACCCGCGCGTCCAGGTACCCCTGGGGGATCGGCCAGAACAGCGCTGAAGCGGCCTTGAAGCCGATGGCGGCAAAACAGATGGCGACGAACGCAAACACCGGCCCGCCGATGGTGGACATGAACATGCCGAACGCGGCGATCACCAGCATCAGTGACACCCACGCCTGCTGGTGCTTCCACTTGCTGGCCAGCGAGGCGAAGCCGTACATGGCGACGATGGAAATCAACCAGGGAATCGAATTGAACAGGCCCACCTGGAAGTCACCCAGGTCGCCCATTTTCTTGATCATGCTCGGCAGCCAGAACGTGGCGCCGTAAATGGTCAGGGCGATGGAAAAGTAGATGAAGCAGAACAGGGCGATCTGCGTATCGGCGAGCAGTTTGAACATCGACGGCCGCACGCCCCGGCTCGCCTCGCGCGCCTGTTGCTCGAGTGCAATGGCACTGACCAGCGCGTGTTTTTGCGCAGCGCTGAGCCACTTGGCCTGGTGCGGATGGGACTGCAGCCAGAACCACACGAAGCCGCAGAGCACGATGGAGGCGAAGCCTTCGATCAGGAACATCCATTGCCAGCCATGCAGGCTCAACCCGCTGACGTTGAGCAACGCGCCCGACACCGGCCCGGAAATCACCGAGGCAATCGCCGACCCACTGAGGAAAATCGCCATGGCCTTGCCGCGCTCGCTGGCCGGCAGCCACTGGGTGAAGTAATAGATGATGCCGGGAAAGAATCCGGCTTCGGCGGCGCCCAGGATAAAGCGCAACACGTAGAAGCTGGTTTCCCCCTGCACGAACGCCATGCCCATCGCGGCCGCGCCCCAGGTGAACATGATGCGCGTCAACCATGCCCGCGCGCCGTAGCGTTGCAACAGCAGGTTGGACGGTACTTCGAAGATCGCATAACCGATGAAGAACAGCCCTGCGCCCAGGCCATAGGCCGCCGCACCAATGCCCAGGTCGGTTTCCAGATGGCTGCGCACGAAGCCGATATTGACGCGGTCGATGTAGTTGACGATGAACATCACCACGAACAACGGCAGCACATGGCGCTTGACCCTGGCGGCGGCGCTCGCAAGCACGCGCGGGTCTGGCGCATTCTGGAGGGTATCCACGGGCAACTCCCTTTCATTATTTTTTTGGGGACAGCTCGATGATGGACGCGAGGTATTGTTCCCGTCTAATCTAACCTGGCATTGGATTGATACCGGAATTGGATCAATGTTCGAACTGACACAACTGCGCTGCTTCACCACCGTGGCCACCGAGCTGAACTTTCGCCGCGCCGCCGAACGCCTGAACATGACTCAGCCGCCGCTGAGCCGGCAGATTCAGTTGCTCGAGCATCATCTGGGCGTGGACCTGTTTGTGCGCACCACCCGCAGCGTCGCGCTGACCGCCGCCGGCCGGGCGTTTTTCATCGAGGCGCAGTACCTGCTGGAGCGCGCCCAGCAAGCGGCGGTCACTGCGCGGCGCTTTGCCGAGGGCGATATCGGTACGGTCAACATCAGCTTCGTCGGCAGTGCGGTGTACGAGTTTTTGCCCAAGGTGATCGCCGAGGCGCGGCTCAAGCAGCCCCACGTCAAGATCGACCTGTCCGAAATGAACACCTACCAGCAGTACGAAGCCTTGCGCGCCCGGCGCATCGACCTGGGGATTGTCCGCGCGCCGATGCTGGAGCCCGGCTACGCCACCGAATGCCTGGTGCGCGAGCCATTTGTGCTGGCGGTGCCGAGCAGTCATCGACTGGCCCAGGCAAAGGAGGTCAGCGTGCACGACCTGGATGCGCAACCGTTCCTGATGTACGCCCATTCCGCCTATCCGCCGTTCAATGAGTTGCTCACCGGCCTGCTGCGCTCGGCCCGCGTCGCGCCGCAGTACGTGCAATGGCTGGGCTCGTCGCTGACCATCCTCGCGCTGGTCAACGCCGGCATGGGCCTGGCCCTGGTGCCGCGTTGCGCCAGCAGTGTGGTGTTCAAGAACGTGGTGTTCCGCGATATCGACCTGGGCGAAGGCGCGCAGAGCGAACTGCACCTGATCTGGCGCGAGCACAACGACAACCCGGCGTTCACCATGCTGCTCGAGGGTATCCGCCAGGCAGTGGGCGAGAACCTCCCCGAGCATTGACCCAATCCTGTTGAATACTTGCCTGATCCTCTGAACTTGCAAGCTATTGCATAGATAGCCCTTGCGCGGTGGTCTAGAGTTCGACGATGGGCGACTTACGGTCGCACCACTCCTATAAGAACTTGTGCACCACCCACCGATGATCAGCAGGTAAGCCGCCATGCAATTACGTATTAACCAACAGGCCTATGAGGTCGATGCCGACGCCGACACGCCATTGCTGTGGGTGATCCGCGACGACCTGGGCCTGACCGGCACCAAGTACGGCTGCGGCCTGGCCCAGTGCGGCGCGTGTTCGGTGCTGGTGGACGGCAACGTGGTGCGCTCGTGCGTCACGCCGGTGGCGGCGCTGGTCGGTCGCGAGATCACCACCATCGAGGCCATCGAGGCCGATGAAGTGGGCAAACGCGTGGTCGCGGCCTGGGTCGAGCGCCAGGTGGCGCAATGTGGTTATTGCCAGTCCGGGCAAGTGATGGCGGCCACCGCGCTGCTCAAGCACACCCCGGCGCCCTCGAAGGCGCAGATCGACGCGGCGATGGTCAACCTGTGCCGCTGCGGCACCTACAACGCCATCCATGCCGCCATGGATGACCTGGCCGCCGGGAAGGAGACCGTCTGATGAGCACTATCCTGCCTGACGTAACCCTCGACGCGCCGATCAACCTGTCGCGTCGGCGCTTCCTGGCGAGTACTGCCGTCGGTGCACTGGTGATCGGCTTTGGCCTGCCGCTGGGCACATCCCGGGTGCAGGCCGCCACCGGCGCCGGCGCCGAACGCGGCACCCAGGTGCCGGCGTTCCTGGAGATCCGCCCGGACGGCAGCGTGCGTCTGCTCAGCCCCTTCATGGAAGGCGGCCAAGGCACGCACACCGCCATGGCGCAGATTATCGGTGAGGAGTTGGATGCCGACCCGGCGACGTTCACCGTTGAAGCCGCGCCGCCCGGCGAGGCCTATGTGGTGATGGAAAACGGCATGCGTATTACCGGCGGCAGCATGTCGGTGCGCATGAGTTACCCGACCATGCGCCGCCTCGGCGCCCTCGCCCGGGCCATGTTGCTGCAGGCCGCCGCCGATCAGCTGAATGTGCCGGTCGCGCAACTGACCACCCAGCCCGGCCGCGTAGTGCACGCCGCGTCGGGCCGCTCGCTGGGGTACGGCGAGTTGGCCGGGCGCGCCCTGGACATGCCGGTGCCCGACCCTGCCGGCATCACCCTGCGCGACCCGAGCCAGTTCCGCTGGATCGGCAAGCCGGTCAAACGCCTGGATGCCTATGACAAATCCACCGGCAAGGCGCAGTACAGCATCGACCTGAAGGTCGACGGCATGCTCCACGCCGCCGTGCAGCACGCGCCACGCCTGGGCATGAGCGTGGGCAGCCTGCGCAATCAGGCCCAGGTCGAGGCCATGAAGGGCGTGCATTCGGTGCACACCTTGCCCGGCGCCGTGGCAGTGGTGGCCGAACGCTGGTGGCACGCCAAGCGCGCCGTTGAAGCGATCCAGGTGGACTGGCTCGACGCCGCCGCCGACTCCAGCGTGCGCGCAATGCCGGCGGACTTTTCCAGCGACAAGTACCGTGACTTTCTCGCCACTCAAGAAGGCCCGGCCCGTGACGAAGAAAACACGGGGGACGTAGCCGCCACGCTGGCCAGCGCCAAGACCCGCGTCGACGCCACCTATCACAATCAATACCTCAACCACGCCCAGCTGGAGCCGCCCTCGGCGCTGGCGCGCTACAACCCCGACGGCACGCTGGAGGTGTGGCTGCCGAACCAGGCGCCGGATATGTTCCGCGCCGACATCGCCAAGCGCACCGGCCTGACCATTGAACAAATCACCCTGCACTCCCCGCTGCTGGGCGGTTTTTTCGGTCGGCACTTCCTGTATGAGTCGGCCAACCCGTATCCGCAGGCCATCGCCTTGACCAAGGCCGTCGGTCGTCCGATCAAGCTGATCTGGAGCCGTGAGGAAGAGTTCTTGCGCGATGTGCTGCGCCCGGTCGCGGTGGTCAAGTTCCGCGCCGCGCTGGATGACCAGGGCCTGCCGCTGGCCATCGAAGCGGTCAGCGCCACCGAAGGCCCCACCGAAGGGATTGCCGGCAAACAGGGCGACAAGCTCGACCCCACTGCCCTCGAAGGCCTGTCGGGCAAGAGCTATGCGATTCCCAACACGCGCATCGCGCAGATCTACGTCAAAGGCCCGGCCATGCTCGGCTACTGGCGTTCGGTGGGCAATTCGTTGAACGACTTCTTCTACGAAGCGTTTCTTGATGAACTGGCCGACAAAGGCGGCCATGACCCGTACGAACTGCGCCTGCACCTGCTGCGCGACAATGCGCGGCTGACCACGCTGCTGCAAGCGGTGGGCGAATTGTCCGGCGGCTGGAAGCGCGGGCCGTTCGCTGCCGAAGACGGCAGCCGCCGTGCCCGTGGCGTGGCCATGGCCTCGCCCTTTGGCTCCCATGCGGCGGTGATTGCCGAGGTGTCGATCGAGAACGGCCAGGTCAAGGTGCATGACATCTGGCAGGCCATCGACCCCGGCAGCATCGTCAACCCGGCGATCATTGAAGCCCAGGTCAACGGCGCCGTGGCCCTGGGCCTGTCGCAAACCCTGCTGGAGGAAGCGGTGTACGTGGACGGCATGCCACGGGCGCGCAACTACGACCTTTATCCGATCCTGCCGCCGTCGCGGATGGCGCGGGTGCACGTGAAGATCGTCGAGAGCGGCGAAAAGATGGGGGGCATCGGCGAACCGCCGTTACCGGCCGTGGCACCGGCGGTCGCCAATGCGGTAGCCCGGTTGACCGGCCAGCGCATCCGCAGCTTGCCGTTGAGCCGCTACACCTTCAGTTAACCCACAGGGAACGCCCATGAACAACCGCCGATTCGCAAGAACCGCAGGCTGGCTGGCGCTGCCCTGCCTGGTCGTAGCAGGCCTCCTGGCCTGGTACGTCACCCGCGAGCCCGCCTCGCCGTTCGAACAGGAACACACCACCGGCCTGGACCCGGCACTGGTCAGTCGCGGTGAGTATGTCGCCCGTGTGAGCGACTGCGTGGCCTGCCACAGCCTGGCGGGCAAAGCACCGTTTGCCGGGGGCCTGGAGATGGCCACGCCGCTGGGGGCCATCCATGCCACCAACATCACCCCCGACCGCGACCATGGCATTGGCCGCTACAGCCTCGCCGACTTCGACCGCGCCGTACGCCACGGCGTGGCACCGGGCGGGCGCCGCCTGTACCCGGCGATGCCCTACCCGTCCTACGTGAAGCTCAGCGACGACGACGTGAAAGCGCTGTACGCGTTCTTCATGAAAGGCGTGCAACCGGCCAACCAGGCGAATATCCCAAGTGATATTCCCTGGCCACTGAATATGCGCTGGCCCATCGCCCTGTGGAATGGCGTCTTTGCCCCCACAGCGCCCTATGCGGCCAACCCCGGCCAGGACGCGCTGTGGAACCGTGGCGCGTATATCGTCCAGGGCCCCGGCCACTGCGGCAGTTGCCACACGCCGCGCGGCCTGGCGTTCAACGAGAAGGCCCTGGACCAATCCGGCGCGCCCTTCCTCGCAGGCGCCCTGCTCGACGGCTGGTACGCGCCCAGCCTGCGCCAGGACCCCAACACCGGGTTGGGCCGCTGGAGCGAGGCGCAGATCGTGCAGTTCCTCAAGACCGGGCGCAACCAGCATGCGGTGGTCTACGGTTCGATGACCGAAGCGTTCAACAACTCCACGCAGTTCATGGCCGATGACGACCTGGCCGCCATCGCCCGCTACCTCAAGTCCCTGCCCGGCGACCCGCAGCGTGATGGCACGCCCTGGCAGTATCAGGCGGCCGATACGCGCCAGGACATTCCCGGCGCCCACACCTACGCGACCCGCTGCGCCTCCTGCCATGGCCTGGACGGCAAGGGCCAACCGGAGTGGATGCCACCGCTGGCGGGCGCCACCTCGGCGTTGGCCAGGGAAAGCGCCTCGGCGATCAACATCACCCTCAACGGCTCACAACGGGTGGTGGCCGCCGGGCTGCCGGACGCCTACCGCATGCCGGCATTCCGCGAGCAATTGTCCGACCAGGAGATCGCTCAGGTGCTGACTTATGTGCGCAGCACCTGGGGCAACCACGGCAGCGCGGTTGACGCACAGGCGGTGGGCAAGTTGCGCGGGCATACCGACCCGGCGAGCGCCAGCCCGATCATCTTGCACATGCGTTGATACACAGCGATCCAATGTGGGAGGGGGCTTGCCCCCGATAGTGGTCGGTCAGTCACCTCTTCATTGACTGACACCCCGCCATCGGGGGCAAGCCCCCTCCCACATTTTGCTCCAGGTTGCTCCAGGCACTTACTTGCTCTCGTCGGCCTTGCCTTCCTGCATCTGCACCGACGATTTGCTGCCGCCGGTGTTGTCCTTGGTGGTGTTATCGGAATTATCGAAACACCCGTGCAACAGGAACACGCTGCAAAGGCTCAAGCCCATATAAAACTTCTTCATGGAAACCACCTGCTGAGTGAAGGAAATAGTCGTCAACCCTTGGTGTATGTGGCCAGTACTGGGAGGCAAACGTTCCGCCCAGAGGCGGCGAGACGACGAGTGGTTTGCTGTTGACCTGCTAGCATTTACGCAGAGAATATTCGCGCTAATCTTGATCCGCTACGGCCTGCTGGTGGTGTCCCGAAAAACATCCCGTCTCTCATCCGTGGGCTGAATGCAGCGACACCAACAGAGCGAGGCTTCCCATGCCGGATACCACTGCCACACCAGCGCAACACTGCACGATCGATTACCTTCAAGACACGCTGTTCGGTGCAAACCCACTTTCCTGTGAGTGCCAGGCCCGGATTACGCAGCACGGCGAGCGCGTAACGCTGCGTATTCTGCCGCCCTGGCCGGAAACATTGGCGAAGGCCCATACGCTTACGGTCAAGGCAGAAGGCCGCACCTATCATGGCGTCCTTCTGGAAGCCCAGGCTTGCGGCGCCGATGAACTGGTGCTGGCTGTTGAACGTCAGCCGCAACGGCCGGGGGCAACCGATCACTGACCCACGCCGCCGCTAATGCGCGCAGGCGCATCAATCCGGTTGAACACCCACCTCGGCAGGCTTTCTAGATGTGCTCTACCAACGCCCATGGAGGGACTGCCCAATGACGATTACCCGCCTGCATTCACTGTGCCTGGCGATTTCGATTGCCGCGCTGACCGCCTGCGCCGGCAATGATTCGGCCTCGAATGTCGTCGCGCCCGGCGAGGCCAAGTCACCCACTACGCGCAGCCTCGACGCCGGCGCCGCGCTGTTGCAATCGCGCCCGCCCATCGACGCGCTGAATGCCTACCTGGACGGCTTTCACTTCTACAACGGCCACCCGGACGTGCAGATGGAAGCCCATCACTACTGCGCCATCCTCAACGAGGAGGTGATCCAGTGCGTGATTTACGACGGCAACCGCAAGGACGCCAAGTTGATGGGCGTGGAGTACATCATCAGCGAACAGTTGTTCAGCACGCTGCCTGCGGCGGAAAAGGCGCTGTGGCACAGCCATGTGCACGAGGTGAAGTCCGGCCAACTGATCGCCCCCGGTATTCCTAAGGTGGCCGAACACGCATTGATGGAAAAACTCGTGCACACCTACGGCAAGACCTGGCACACCTGGCATACCGACCTGCACAAGCGCCTGCCGTTGGGTGTTCCGCAACTGATGATGGGGTTCACCGCAGACGGCCAGGCCGACGCGAAGATGGTCGCCGAGCGGGATCAGCGGATGGGGGTCGACAGTGTCAGCAAAAAAAACGATCGCGCCGACATCGCCGCTCCGCCCATCGCGCCCGGTGCGGACGCCTGGCGCGAGGGCAACATCATCCAGATCGTCGACCCCACCCAGGCTCCCCACCAGCACTGACGGCAGCAGCCGGTCATTTGGATTGAACGATCATTTGCCGGCGCTTGCCTTACAAGAATCGGGGCGCGTTCGTTGCCCTTCGCACAAGGAATCCATCCATGTCCTATGACCATCAAGGCACCGCCAGCATCATCACTGCTTCGCGCCACCTGGGCACCGAAGATGATGAACTGCTCAATGAGAACGTCGATATAAAAATGACCTGCAGCGGTAAGCCCACCATTGTCCGCGTGGATTTTTCCAGGCCCCTGCAATGGCCCGGCCATCCGAACTTCCTCACGGTCAATTTGCCGGACGGCACATCTGTCAGCGGTGTAATCGTAGAATTACAACGCCCGGCCGACGGGCCAGGCTGGGTCGCCTTCACGGTGGACGACTGAGACCGAGCGCAGGTCATCGCCTTGTCTGACAACTTCTTTGAATTATTCTTGACGCCAAATATCTGTAGATCATGAGCATAGGGAGGCCTCATGAAAAACAACGAGTTATTCACGATCAATTATCAGCTTCACGGCAAGCCCAGGTCCTTTATCGTGCGGGCGGCGCGCATGAATAACGCTGAAGCATGGCACTGGGCCAGTTGCGATGCCGGCGTGGCGGTCATCCCCAGGTTCGGGCAGAACAACCTCAAGCGCGTCTCCAAGCCGATGGCGGAAAAGTACGGCATTACGGACGTTCGCTGGTGCAGTGCGGCAGCCATTCAGTGGGCGGAGGGCGTTACATCATGAACAGTCAGGTGCTGGGCTTTACCAAGCGGCAGGCGGTGGACGACGAGGTGGTGCAAAACACGCAGATGTTTTTCGAAGCGGATCGACTCGATGCCCTGGCGTATAACATCATCGAATCCTACAGCGGCGATGCGGCCACCTGGGCGCGTTTCACCGAGGCCAAGAAGTCTGCGGATGCGCAGCGTACTACGGCTTATCGAGAGTGGATGCGTATCCACCGCACCAGGAAGAAGTAAACCAATAATCCGAAAGCACTGAATATCCACTGTGGGAGGGGGCTTGCCCCCGATGGCGATCTGTCAGTTACGAAGAGTTGACTGATACACCGCTATCGGGAGCAAGCCCCCTCCCACATTTTGGATTTGCACAGTTCCCGACATCGTCAGCAGCCCCCGCCTGAGTCGCGCATTCACTGCAAGAGAATGAAGTAAACCAATAATCCGAAAGCACTGAATATCCACTGTGGGAGGGGGCTTGCTCCCGATGGCGATCTGTCAGTTACGAAGAGTTGACTGATACACCGCTATCGGGCGCAAGCCCCCTCCCACATTGAGGCCTGCTCTGTTTCCAACTTCCTTAGAGAATCGGCTTGCCCCCGGTCACGCCATAGCGCTCGCCGGAGATATAACTGCCCTCATCGGACGCCAGCAGCACATAGATCGGTGCAACTTCCACCGGCTGGCCTGGCCGCCCCAGTGGCGTGTTGCCACCAAATTCCTTGACCATGTCGTCAGTCATCGTCGACACGATCAACGGCGTCCAGATCGGCCCCGGTGCCACGCTGTTCACGCGAATGCCGCGCTCGCCGAGCATCTGCGCCAGGCCTGCGGTGAAGTTGGCAATCGCGCCCTTGGTCGCCGCATAAGGCAGCAGCGACGGATTGGGCATGTCGGAATTGACCGAGGTGGTGTTGATGATCGAACTGCCCTCGGCCATGTGCGGCAACGCCGCCTTGCAGATCCGGAACATCGCGGTGATGTTGACGTTGAAGGTTTTTACCCAGTCTTCGTCGGGAATGTCTTCCAGGGATTTGTAGGTCATCTGGAACGCGGCGTTGTTGACCAGCACGTCGATACGACCGAACTGCTTGACCGTCTCATTGACAATGGCGCTGCACTGCGCCGCTTCGCCCAGGTCGCCGGGCAACAACAGGCACTGACGCCCCGCCGCTTCGACCCAGCGCGCGGTCTCTTTCGCATCCTCATGTTCATCCAGATACGACACCGCAACGTCGGCACCTTCGCGGGCAAAGGCAATCGCCACCGCACGCCCGATACCGCTGTCGGCGCCGGTGACCAGGGCAATCTTGTTAGCCATCCGGCCCGAACCTTTGTAGCTTTGCTCGCCGCAATCGGGCATCGGCTCCATCTTGCGCTGATCGCCGGGGACGGGCTGCTGCTGTGGCTTGAAGGGTGGTTTTGGGTAATGGGTCATCGGGTTTCCCTCCTGTGTGTGGATAGTGTTGCGAGGGGTGCAGGGGCACGATAGTTCAGAGCGATTTTCAGAAAATCGGATGACCGTTCCGGCCGCTGCACCCAGTGGGTTATTCGTATGGAATCACCGAGATCTTGCCGTTGCGCTCAAGAATCGCGAAGCGGATCTGCCTGATCTCAAGAATGCCCTGGGCCGAGCGCGCCGCCTCGAGGATATCGTCCTCATCCAGGCGTGCGCGCTTGAGGCGTTCGTGGAGCACTCGGCCCTGTTCGACCACGACGGTCGGCCCGCCATCGAGCAAGCGTGAGAACCACAGCGAACGCTGCTTGACCAATGAAAAGCCGATGTCGATGGCGATCAACGTGACGATCACCAGCACCGCATTGGTCAGGGAAAAATCATCGCCCAACAGTGCCTGCTGGGTGGCCTCACCGATCACCATCAACAACACCAGGTCGAAGGTAGTCAGTTCCGCCAGGGAACGCCTGCCGGCGATTTTGAACAGGACCAGCAACACCAGGTAAATCGCCGCTGCGCGCAGGACGGAGTCCATGATTGCCCCCTAGGGATAAATGAACTGTGATAAGTCCACGGTAGCGCCGTTGCTCAGCGAGACCTGGGTGTCGAAGCTGCCGACGCCGTCACTGCGCAAGGTCAGATAAAGCGTCGCCCGCCCTTGATCGTCGCTCAGCGTCCACAGCTTCACGCCCTCTCCCGCCGTGCTGGCCTTGAGTGGCTGGGGTTGGAGCATCTCCACGTTGAAGCCCTGCAACAGCTCGCCGTTGATCGCGACTTCCAGTGGGGTGCGTGCGGGGCCTTGCAGGTGGATCACCAGCCCGTCAGAGGAGCCATTGCGCAGGAAGCGCTGGTATTCGACGCGTACGTGGCCGTCGACGCTGCGCACCTGGCTGGTGCTCAACGGCCCCTTGGAAAACAGCCCTGCCAGCGTCAGCCCAATCAGTACGACCAGCCCATACCAGCCCAGCCGCTCGAAGCGCCAGACCTTGCGCTGCAACGCCATATCCTCGCGTACCGGATAGTCGCGGCTGTGCAGGTCGTCAGGCCCTGACTCGCTCATGTCCCGCCCTCTGTCAGCCCTTGCTGTGCTCCGGCGAAGACGGCCCCTTGGTCACGCCGCGCGGGCCGGACACGGCCCATATCACTGCTCCCAGGAACGGCAGCAGGACCACAACGGCGCTCCAGCCTGCCTTGCTCCCCGAAGAATTTTCGCTACGCCACACGCTGTTGAGGACCCACAGGTCGAGCAACAGCAGGATGATCATCAGGCCAATCCAGAAATACGTGGTTTCCATGGTGCACCTCCCGGTTATGAAACATTAGGTTTACCGGACGCGCACAGGGTTCAGAATTTTTCGACGGGCAGGCGCTGAATCTAAAAAAACGATAGTTGCGACGGAACTGAATCGTTGAATTGATCAATATTTCAGAGGCAAGCAAATTGATACCGTCGCTTTTCAGGCCGGTCACAGCCTTATCGGAACCTGTTGAAGAAGGATTTACGCCATGCACCACACCGACACCTACGCAA
This sequence comes from Pseudomonas sp. 31 R 17, assembly GCF_900004915.1. Taxonomy (NCBI): domain Bacteria; kingdom Pseudomonadati; phylum Pseudomonadota; class Gammaproteobacteria; order Pseudomonadales; family Pseudomonadaceae; genus Pseudomonas; species Pseudomonas sp. 31 R 17. Next base: position 122,249 of record NZ_CVTN01000086.1, on the reverse strand, counting down.
AACGGATGGCCTGCCGCCAACTGGCGATGGAGCAGAACCAGAAGCTGTTCGATGAGGCCAACGCCCTCAGCCGCAGCGCATTCGACCTGTTGGAATGCGCCGATTTCGACAGCGAAAAGTTCGATCACTACCTGCGCCTGCGCGCCAGGGCCGAAGCGCTGTTTCGTGAAGCGATCGAGCATCTGGGGGTGCTCAATAAGCATTTCCCGACGCCCGCATCCAGCGTGGCCAATGAGGGTGCGAAGGTTGTCATCCGTGAACGGGAGGTGGCGTGATGAACACCTCAAAGCAGGCCTGGGAGCTGGCGATGGTGCTGGTCGCCAACGGCAAGATCCCGTTCGACCCTGCCAACCCGAGCGGCTCGGTAAAGATCCTTTCGCGGCACCTGGAAGCACTTGAGACCGCACTGCATGAAGAAGCGATGGCAAACACGCCGGTTGAGCACTTGCGCAAGCTCGGCAACCGCCGGCCTGCCCTGGCATGTGCCGATTGAGTTGAGCAAAACAAGGTCAAGGGAGAGGGCTTGCCCTGATGCCGGTCAGTTAAGGCTTTTTGTAGGAGCGAGCTTGCTCGCGAAAAACCCGCAGGCACCGCGTTCATTCAGAAAGCACGCGTTATCGTTGAGGTTTTTCGCGAGCAAGCTCGCTCCTACAGAGGGCATGGCGATGGGTATCGACACAACGCTGCAGCCCCCAAACGTAACCACGATGCGAAGCGAGCCGCTCTTGCTCTTGATCTGCTTTTGATCTCAGGCGCCCCGTTAAACCACGCTGGCCGAACGCAGGCTTGAATCCGTGGGCAACCCGGCAGGACGCCGGGTTAGCCGCACTGGGCCAGGGATGGCCCATTGCGGCGGCCCACGGATTCAAGCCTTCGATCGGGCACACCGAGCCTAAGCGAGGTGCCGAGTGGTGGGGCAAGAGCGTTTTGCTTACTTTTGCGCTTTTCAAAAGTGAGCCGCTGTAAAAGCGGAACCATTAGCAGCCGTTACCGCAGAAACGGATATGTACTCGGTCTTATCCAGCATCCTGGTCGGCCCAGAGGCCGCCATCGGGGGCAAGCCCCCTCCCACACTTGGATTGCGATCAACTCAGCGCAAAGCCATTGCGACCTGCCGACTTCGCCCCATAAAGCGCCCTGTCAGCCGCCGCGACCAAGCCAAGCACAGGCTCCAGTTCAATGCCCCCCGCCGTAGCAATACCGATACTCACACTCACGCGCCCCAACGGGCTGCCCGGATGCTCGATGTTTTCCCGCTGCAGCCGATCAATGATCAGTTGTGCCACCACCACCGCGCCATCGCTGTCGGTCGCGGGCATGATGATGGCTAATTCCTCTCCGCCGTAACGCGCCATCAGATCCGAGGGGCGGCGCATACAAGTCTCCAACAACTGGCTGACCCTCTGCAGACAGGCATCGCCGGCGACGTGACCCAGCGCATCGTTGTAGCGCTTGAAATAGTCGATATCGATCATCAGCAACGCTAGCGTCGTTCCGTCGCGCTGCGCCCGGCGTGCTTCCAGGGCCAGGGTCTCATCGAAGCAGCGACGGTTGGCCAGGCCGGTCAGCGCGTCCTTCATCGCCAGTAATTCAAGCTGCCGGTTGGACTCGAGCAGCTGTTGCTGGGCGATACGCAGCGCCTCTTCCACCTGGGTTCGCCGGCGGATATCGAGGATCAGGAACCAGCCGATCAAACCCGTCAGCCCAAGCAGCCCCGCCACCACCACCGCCGACAACACCGCTTCCATACGCCAGGCCGCCAGCGACTCGTGCTTGCCCAGGGCAACAGTGGTGATCAATGGCAGGCTTTCGCTTTTGCGGAAGGCATACAGCCGCTCTACGCCATCCAGGCTGGAGGTGTACGAAGCGGTACCGACGGAGCGGTCGACCAGATGCTGGGAATAGATCGGCGACTTGGAAAAGTTGCGGCCCATGTCCTGCTCGCGGAAGGGGTAGCGCACCAGCAGGGTGCCGTCGGTATAAGACAAACCGATGGCGCCTTCCTGACCGATGTCGAGTTTGCCGAATACCCGCAGAAAGTTTTCCACCCCCAGCGTCACGGCGACCACACCGGCGAAGTGGCCGGCCGCGTCATCGAAGCGGCGGCTGATGGTCACCACCCACTCTCGGTTGGTATGGCTCTGAATCGGCGGGCCGATGAAAGGCTCA
>NZ_CVTN01000086.1:109282-120049 GCF_900004915.1 Pseudomonas sp. 31 R 17 | reverse complement strand
CCCGCCGCAATCAAGCGATTGGAGGACATCAGCCAACCGCCCTGCTGGTCGTAGATGGTGATGCCGCTCAGTTGCGGCATCAGCGGCTGTTGTCGACGGATCAACGCGTTGATGCGCTCGATCTGCGCCGGGCCACTGCCTTCGGTTTCCAGGCGCTCGACCAGCCCCAGCAACAACAGCGCGCTTTGCCGCACGATGCCTTCGGTGTAGGTGTTGAGCGCCTGGGTCAGGTTCAAGCCATGCACGTCCACTTCCGCCAGCGCCCGCTCACGGGAAGACAGGACTTTCCAGATCGTCAACGAAGTCAGGGAACAGCCGATCACCAACAGCAAAAGCATCACAAGACGGGTATCACGCTTCACGTCAGCACCTTAAGGAAGCCTGGTAGGTAGTCCAGCCATCATTCGAACGTCGGTACTCACAGCGGCCACCGGTTCCGGTGGCGCACGCATACAAGCGGTCTGAAGGCCCGCCGCCATGGAGCAGCCTTTACCAGAACCGCTGCTGGGTCAGCCGGCTCCACCAGGTCAGCAACACCCGATCCACCGAACCACTGGCCGCCAGCCCTACACGCTCCTGCAGGCTTTTGCGCTCGGCATAATGCAGGTGGAACACTTCGGCGGTTTTGGCCTTGGTCGCCAGGTATTCGTCGCTGGTTTGCAGTTCGTCGACCAGTTGTTTATCGAGCGCTGCAACACCCAGCCACACTTCTCCGGTCGCGACGTCATCGATGGCCAGCTGCGGGCGATAGCGCGACACAAAGTTCTTGAACAACTGATGGGTGATGTCCAGGTCTTCCTGGAACTTTTCGCGGCCCTTCTCGGTGTTTTCGCCAAACACCGTCAGGGTGCGTTTGTATTCGCCGGCAGTCAGCACTTCAAAGTCGATATCGTGCTTTTTCAGCAGGCGGTTGACGTTGGGCAACTGCGCCACCACGCCGATGGAGCCGAGGATGGCAAAGGGTGCGCTGATGATCTTCTCGCCGATGCACGCCATCATGTAGCCGCCGCTGGCCGCGACCTTGTCGATGCACACGGTCAACGGCACGCCCGCCTGGCGGATACGCGCCAGTTGCGACGACGCCAGGCCGTAGCTGTGCACCATGCCGCCGCCGCTTTCCAGGCGCAGCACCACTTCGTCTTTTGGCGTGGCCAGGCTCAGCAATGCGGTGATTTCATGGCGCAGGCTTTCGGTGGCCGAGGCCTTGATGTCACCGTCGAAATCCAGCACGAACACCCGCGGCTTGGCCTCAGGCTTGTTCTTGCCCTGCTTTTTCTCGGCTTTGCTTTCGGATTTGCGCAGGGCCTTGAGCTGGTCCTTGTCGAGCAGCGACGATTCGAGGCGCTCACGCAGGCCCTTGTAGAAATCGTTCAGCTTGCTGACCTGCAACTGGCCGGCGGCTTTACGACGCCCTTTGCTGCGCAGGGCCGCGAAGCTGATCAACACCACCAGAATAGCGACCACCAGGGTGACGGTCTTCGCCAGAAAGCTCGCGTATTCGGCCAAAAAATCCATATGTCTCCTTAAGAATGCACTGCGCCAGGCGCGGATGGCCCAGCATACCGGCGCCAATGCCTGCGGACCAGTGCCCAGACCGCCAGCAGCGCACCTCTAACGAACTTTTAAAACAAGCGTATGTTTTTTCATTGACAGCTCGCGGGCATCCTCATAACCTCGCCAGACTTTCAACGTACCGGGAAAACGGACGTGGGCAGCATCTATCTGATTCGACATGGCCAGGCCTCCTTCGGTGCAGACGACTATGACGTCCTGTCGCCCGTCGGCGTGGAACAGGCCCAGGTACTCGGTCGCCACCTGGCAGAGCTGGGGCTGACGTTCGATCGCTGCCTGTCGGGCGACCTGCGCCGCCAGCAGCACACCGCCACCGCCACGTTCGATCAATACCGCGCCCTCGGCCTGCCGGTTCCGCCCCTGGAAATCGACAGCGCATTTAATGAATTTGACGGCGAGGCGATCATTCGCGGCCTGCTCCCCGACCTGCTTGGCGCCGAACCCGACGCCGTGCACGTCCTGCGCAATGGCGCGCAGAACCGCAGCGAATTCCAGCGCATCTTCGCCCTGATCATCGAACGCTGGCTGGCCGGCACCTACGATCCACCGGGGCTGGAAAGCTGGCTGGGTTTCGTGGAGCGTGTGCAGGGTGGCCTGCAACGCATTCTGGAAGCGGCCGACAACAGCGACAAAATCGCCGTGTTCACTTCCGGCGGCACCATCACCGCCCTGCTCCACCTGATTACCCGAATGCCGGTTGCCCAGGCGTTCGAACTGAACTGGCAAATTGTTAACACCTCGCTCAACCAGCTGAAATTCCGTGGTCGCGAGGTGGTACTGGCTTCCTTCAACAGTCATGCCCACTTGCAGCTGTTGAAGGCGCCGCAGCTCATCACTTTCCGATGAACTGCGGCCAACCGTGACCCCAAGGTCACTGGACTCCACCCTAAAGGATCGAAACCATGACTGACGTAGCCAAAGCTGTAGAAGCAATGAAAGCCAAATTCAACCCAAGCGCTGCCGAAGGCCTGGACCTGGTATTCGGTTTCCGTATCGACGACACCAAGAATTTCTCGCTGGTGGTGAAGGACAAGACCTGCGAACTGCAGGAAGGCGAAAACCCGGACGCCCAAGTGACCCTGGTCATGGACAGCGAAACCCTGGAAGGCATCGTCGACGGTTCCACCGACGGCATGCAGGCCTTCATGGGCGGCAAACTGCGCACCGAAGGCGACATGATGCTGGCGATGAAACTGAGCGAGTTGTTCCCTTCCTGATAACGCCGCGCTCAAAAAAATCCCGCCTTCCGGCGTAATGTCGTTCAGTCAAGGCTTTTTGTAGGAGCGAGCTTGCTCGCGAAAAACGTCAACGATAACGCGTGTTTCCTGATTGAACGCGGCGCCCGTGAGTTTTTCGCGAGCAAGCTCGCTCCTACAAGGGGCGATATACGCTTGACTGAACGGCATTACGTTGAAGGCGGGATTTTTTCATTTAAAGCACAGGCCCGGCTGTCAGCCACCTGCGGCGGCGTCGACCTTCTTGAACTGTTCCAGATCCCGTGGCTTGCCCTCGGTACCGTACCGGTTGATGAGACGCCCCTCCCCCGGCTTCAATTGGAACTCCCCGGACTCCACATCCCGGCCGATCACCAGCACATACTTGTTGCGCCCAACGCGCACATACACGTTATAGAAATCCACCAGCTGATCTTCAGTGATGAAAATACTGTAGGCATAACGCGCACGACGGGCCAGGTTGGGCCACTGCGCCTCCAGCACAGCGACATCCCCGTCCTCACCCACGATGTCCATCGCACGAATGGCTTCTTCGACCAGGGCGTCATTGGCATCGGCGCTTATGGCCACAGGCTTGAGCCGGGTCATCTTGCGCACCGAATCAGGGTCCGCTCCCCGTACTTCGTCGTCCAGCGACAGTGTCACTGACTCGAGACGGTACGTGCCGTTTTTGACCCATTTGGAGGCATCGACGCTTTCTGAATCCTGACAGCGCAGGCACGCTGCCCTCATCGAGGCCGCACTGGCGCTGCCGACAGACAGGCAGGAGACCAATACACCGGCGCCCAGCAAGATGCCCAAGCGGCTGGCCGGACTTGAAAGGGTGAAGCACTTAAGCATGATCTACATCCATGTAAGGTTGGGGGGTGGGCAAATCTACCTGATTCATGCCTTGAGCGGAACATTGAGCAACAACGCCACCAACGCACTCCACCCCGTCTGATGCGACGCCCCCAACCCACGCCCGGTCTCCCCATGAAAATACTCATGGAACAACACCAGATCGCGACTGGCCGGGTCCGCTTCCAATTGCGCATACCCCGCCATCGAAGGGCGCAGGCCGTTTTCATCGCGTAGAAACAAGCGCGTGAGGCGCTGGCTGAGGCTGTTTGCCACTTCTTCAAGGGACGCCAGATAACCGCTGCCCGTGGGGTACTCCACCGAGAAATTATCCGCGTAGTAGCGGTGAAACTCGCGCAGCGATTCGATCAGCATGTAGTTCACCGGCATCCACAACGGCCCGCGCCAATTGGAGTTGCCGCCGTACAAGCGTGAGTCGGACTCGCCGGGCTGGTAGCGCGCACACAGGGTGTCGCCGTTCATCTTCAGCGCCAGCGGCTGTTCGGCAAAGGCCTTGGATAACGAGCGCACGCCAAACGTCGACAGAAACTCATGGTCATCGAGCATGCGCCGCAGCAGGTCCTTGGTGCGCTCGCCACGCAGCAAGGCGAGTAACAGGCGGTTGCCCTGCCCCGGTTCGTTCCAGCGCGACACCAGCTTGGCCAGGTCCGGCCGGTGTTTCATAAAACCCAGCAGTCGCTCACGCAGGCCTTGCAGCCCTTCGTGCTCGCGCTGCTCCAGCACCAACACGGCAAACAATGGCATCAGGCCGACGATGGAGCGCAGCCGCACCGGCTCGTTCTGGCCGTCCGGGCGGTGCAGCACATCGTAGAAGAACTGGTCCTGCTCATCCCACAAGCCTTCGGCGCTGTCGTCCACGCGGTTGATCGCGCCGGCGATGTACAGGAAGTGCTCAAAGAACTTCACCGCGATATCCACGTACACCCCATTGCGCTTGGCCAGTTCCAGACCAATGCGCATCAGGTCCAGGGCATACGCCGCGACCCACGCGGTGCCGTCGGCCTGATCCAGCTGGTAGCCGGGCGGCAAGGTGGCCGAGCGGTCGAACAAGGCGATGTTGTCCAGGCCCAGGAAGCCGCCCTGGAACAGGTTGCGGCCCTCGGCGTCCTTGCGGTTGACCCACCAGGAAAAATTCAGCAGCAGCTTGTGGAAAATCCGCTCGAGAAAGTCCATGTCGCCCACGCCGGTCAGCGCCTTGTCCTGCTGATACACGCGCCAACTGGCCCAGGCGTGTACCGGCGGGTTGGCGTCGTCGAAACGCCATTCATACGCCGGCAGCTGGCCATTGGGGTGCATAAAGCGATCTTTAACCAGCAACAATAACTGTTGCTTGGCATACCCCGGATCAATCAGCGCCATTGCCACGGCCTGGAAGCCTTGGTCCCAGGACGCGTACCACGGGTATTCCCAGGTGTCGGGCATGGACAAAATGTCGAAATTGGACAAGTGCCGCCAATGGGTATTGCGGATATGCAGGCGCTCGGGCGGCGGCGCGGGTTGGGCCGGGTCGCCGTCGAGCCACTGGTTTACATCAAAGTAGTAGAGCTGCTTGGACCACAGCAACCCGGCCAGGGCCTGGCGCTGCACATTGCGCGCGTCAGCATCGGCAATGCCTTGCTGCAAGGCGGCGTAGAAGTCGTCTGCCTCTTGGCGGCGCAGCTCGAACAGCTTGCGTGCATTGACCTCGGGCGCGTCCACCGGCGCAAACCGCAGGTACAGGGCTTTGCTCTCCTGGCCCGCGAGTTCGAGGCTGAAACGCGCGGCGACCTTGGTGCCCGTGTCGCGGCGAATTGCCGAGTCTGCGCCGCCCACCACATAGTCGTTGATGCCATCCTTGAACGGCCCCGGCGCCGGTTGCCCATCGAGCTTGGGGACGTTGCTTTCGTTTTCGCAGAACAGCCACTCCAGCCCGTCCTGGCCCCAGGCGCTGAGGTGACGGTCAGTCAGCTCATGATGCCGGGCCAGCACCCGCTCACCGTCCAGGCGCAACTGCGGCTTGGGCGCGTCAAAGGTCCAGCTCCAGTCATTGCGCGCCCACAGTTGGGGCAACACCTGCACACGCGTCGGCTGGTCCGCGCGGTTGTGCACGGTGACGCGCATGAAAATATCGTCAGGCTGATGCTTGGCGTATTCGACCGTTACATCACAGTAGCGGTTGTCTTCGAATACGCCGGTGTCGAGCACTTCGTACTCGGCATCCTCAAGCCCACGGCGGGCATTTTCGGCGATCAGGTCGGTGTAGGGAAACGCCGCATGGGGATATTTGTAGAGCATGCGCATATAGGCGTGGCTGGGCACGCCGTCGACAAAAAAGTACAGCTCCTTGACGTCTTCTCCGTGGTTGCCCTCGGCGTTGTCGAGGCCGAACAGGCGCTCCTTGAGGATGCTGTCACGCTCGTTCCACAGCGCCAAACCCAGGCACCAGCGTTGCGCCTTGTCGCTGAAACCGGCCAGGCCATCCTCGCCCCACCGGTAGGCGCGGCTGCGTGCATGTTCATGGGGAAAATAGGCCCAGGCGTCGCCGTCGGCACTGTAGTCCTCGCGCACCGTGCCCCATTGGCGTTCACTCAAGTAAGGCCCCCACTCGCGCCAGCGTTCGGCATCCTCTGTCGCCAGCCGCCGGCCTTCGAGGGTGTCGAGTATCGGGTGTGTGGGTGTGGCCGTCATTGAATGCTCCATCGCCTGCCGGATGAGCAGCAGTGTAGAACCCAATGACGCCCGGATGCACATGAAGACTCAGGCGGGCCTGGTCGGCGGTGCCGGTGTGTTTGCCGGATTGTGGTCATGTTCATCTCATCTCATTCATTTGCAGAATGAAGTCCAGAGGATTCTTCGTTTGCAAGCCGGCGTGGCGCTCAACAAAATCGGGACAAGGCCACTTTTGTCATCCCAGCCATCAGGAATTTTTCTATGCACGCCACTGCACATGTCAGCCCCGACGAGATCCGCAAGGGCTTTTCCAAGGCGATGTCCGACATGTACCGGGATGAAGTTCCGTTGTACGGCGCGCTGCTGGAGCTGGTGGCGCAGACCAATGCCCACGTGCTGGAGAGCGACCGGGGCCTGGCCGAGCACCTGCACCGTACCGGCGAGATCCAGCGCCTGGGCATGGAACGCCACGGTGCGATCCGCCTGGGCACCGCCGCCGAACTGGCGACCATCAGCCGCCTGTTTGCCGTGATGGGCATGCAACCGGTGGGCTACTACGACCTGACACCGGCGGGCGTGCCGGTGCATTCCACCGCCTTTCGCGCCGTGCATGAGCAGTCACTGCAAGCCAGCCCGTTCCGCGTGTTCACCTCGCTGCTGCGCCTGGAGCTGATCGAAAACCCCGCGCTGCGCAGCTTCGCCGAAACCGCCCTGGCCAAGCGGTCGATCTTCACCCCAGGCGCCCTGGCGTTGATCGAGCAGGCCGAAACCGACGGCGGCCTCGATGCCGAGGATGCCGAGGCCTTTATCCGCCAGGCGCTGGAGACCTTTCGCTGGCACCACAGCGCCACCGTCACGGCCGAACAGTATCGGCAACTCAGCGACCAGCATCGACTGATCGCCGACGTGGTGGCTTTCAAGGGCCCGCACATCAACCACCTCACCCCGCGCACCTTGGACATCGATCAGGTACAGGCCGCTATGCCCGCCCACGGCATCACCCCCAAAGCCGTGATCGAAGGCCCACCGCGACGCCATTGCCCGATCCTGCTGCGCCAGACCAGTTTCAAGGCCCTCGACGAACCCATTGCCTTTACCGATGCCCAGGGCCGCCACAGCGCGCGCTTCGGTGAAATCGAACAACGCGGCGTCGCGCTCACGCCCAAGGGCCGCGCCCTGTACGACCAGCTGCTGAATGCCGCCCGCGATGAACTCGGCGCGGCACCCAACGAGGCCAATGCCGCGCGCTACGAGCAATTGCTGGAGCAACACTTCCAGGCATTCCCGGACAACCACGCGCAGATGCGCGAACAAGGCCTGGCCTACTTTCGCTATTTCCCCAGCGAAAAAGGCCTCGCAGCCCGCGGCCAGCCCGACTCACCGCGTACGCTGCAGGCCTTGCTCAGCGCAGGGCACGTGGAGGTGGAGCCGCTGGTGTACGAGGACTTCCTGCCGGTGAGCGCAGCGGGGATCTTCCAGTCGAACCTGGGCGATGCTGCGCAGAGCCACTACGCGGCCCATTCAAACAAGGCCGAGTTCGAACAGGCGCTGGGCCGCAGCACGATTGACGAGTTGCAGTTATATGACGAAACGCAGCAGCGTTCCGTGGAGGCGTGTGTGAGAGCACTGCTGGTATAAAAACGCTGCCGGTATAAAACGCTGCAGATATAACCAGAGCGTCCACCGGCAGCGATTTTTGCTTAACCCAACTTCGCGACAATTTCGTCTTTGATCAGCAACCGTTTCTTCTTCAACTTCTCCACGTCCTCATCACTGGCGCTTGCCGATTCAGCCTTCAGCACCTCCCCGTCGGCAGCGTCGTATTGCGTAAGCAGCGAGTCCAGTCGTTTGTCCCCCGCCCTGCGCTCGTGGACAACTTCCTTGCTCAACCCCAAGTCCTGATACAGGTCGTGTTTCACTGGCATGACGTACCTCCACAAGTTGATCAATGGCCTACCCCTTGAAGCTAGCCCATTGACCGGGGTGTTGTCATGTTTGCAGTCGATACAGCCCCGTTCGTCGCAACCCTGGCGATGGGATCAAACCTTTTGGCCTGCCCTGCCCTCCACTGTAGATCGCCACTCGAGGGAGACCGGTTTCATGAATCACACCGCAACCGCCGCCGACACGCAATGCATCAACACTATCCGCACCCTGGCCATGGATGCCGTGCAGAAGGCCAACTCGGGCCACCCCGGTACGCCGATGGGCCTGGCCCCGGTGGGCTATACGCTGTGGAGTCGTTTCCTGCGCTATCACCCGGAGCATCCGGACTGGCCCAACCGTGACCGCTTTGTGTTGTCGGTGGGGCATGCGTCGATGCTGCTGTATTCGCTGCTGCACCTGGCCGGTGTGGTGGAGATCGATGCCCACGGCAAGCGTTCCGGCGAGCCGGCGGTCAGCCTGGACGACATCAAGCAGTTCCGCCAGATGAGTTCCAAGACCCCGGGGCACCCCGAGTACCGCATGACCACCGGCGTGGAAACCACCACCGGCCCCCTGGGCCAGGGTTGCGCCAACAGCGTGGGCATGGCCATGGCCGAGCGTTGGCTGGCCAAGCGATTCAACCGCGACGGCCAGGTGCTGTTCGATTACGACGTCTACACCCTGTGCGGTGATGGCGACATGATGGAAGGCATCAGCAGCGAAGCGGCGTCAATGGCCGGGCATTTGCAGCTCGATAACCTGTGCTGGATCTACGACAACAACACCATCAGTATCGAGGGTCACACCGAGCTGGCCTTCAGTGAAGATGTGATCAAGCGCTTCCAGGCGTATGGCTGGCACACCGTGCATGTCACCGATGCCAATGATCTGCAGGCATTGAGTGTGGCGCTGGACACCTTCAAGGCCAATACCGGCGCACCGACCCTGATTGTGGTCGACAGCGTGATTGGCTACGGCTCGCCGCACAAACACAACACCGCCGCCGCCCATGGCGAGCCGTTGGGCGAAGACGAAATTCGCCTGACCAAGGCCGCCTATGGCTGGCCTCAGGACGCCAGCTTCCTGGTGCCCGATGAAGCGCGCACAACGTTGCGCGATGCACTCGTCGAGCGTGCCGAGCCACTGTTCGCCGAGTGGAACCAGACCCTGGGCGCCCTCGACCCGCAGCGGGCCGATGAGCTGCAGCGCATGCGCGCCGGGGAAATGCCCGAGCACTGGCAGGCCGACCTGCCGAGCTTTGCGGCCGATGCCAAGGGCGTCGCCAGCCGCGCATCCGGCGGCGAGGTGCTGAACGCCTTCGCGCAAAATATTCCCTGGTTGCTGGGCGGTTCTGCGGATCTGTCGCCGTCGACCAAGACCAACCTCACCTTCGACGGCGCAGGCCGTTTCAGTGCCGACGACTACAGCGGGCGCAACCTGCACTTCGGCATACGCGAGCACGCCATGGGCGCGATTGCCAACGGCCTGGCGCTGTCCTACCTGCGGCCGTACACCTCGACGTTCCTGGTCTTCAGCGACTACATGAAACCGCCGATCCGGCTCGCGGCGATCATGGAGCTGCCGGTGATATTCGTGTTTACCCACGACTCCATCGGTGTGGGCGAAGACGGCCCGACGCATCAACCCATCGAACACCTGACCCAACTGCGCGCCACCCCGGGCTTGCTGACCCTGCGCCCAGGGGATGCGAATGAAACCCTTGAGTTGTGGAAGGTGGCGCTGGCGCAAACCCATCGGCCGAGTTGCCTGGTGCTGTCGCGCCAGCCGCTGCCGACCCTGGACCGCAGCCGTTACGCGTCGGCCGCAGGTGCGGCCAAGGGCGCCTATGTGTTGGCGGGTGCGGACAAGCCCGAGGTGATCCTGCTCGCCACTGGCAGTGAAGTCAGCCTGGCGGTGGCGGCCTATGAACAACTCACCGGCGAAGGCATTGCCGCGCAGGTGGTGTCGATGCCCAGCTGGGAACTGTTTGAAGACCAGGACCAGGCCTACCGCGACAGCGTCTTGCCGCCGGCAGTGAAAGCCCGCGTGGTGGTCGAGCAGGCCGGTCCCCTGGGCTGGGACCGCTACGTCGGACAGGCCGGGGCCAAAGTGGTGATGAACAGCTTTGGCGCCTCGGCGCCGCTGGCGAAGTTGCAGGAAAAGTTCGGCTTCACCGTGGAAAATGTCGTGGGGTTGGCCAAGCGGCAGATCCAGCACAACCGGGCGGAATAAACCGCGCCAATGCGCAGGGGGCTTGCTCCCGATAGCGAAGTGTCAGTCAGGGATGATGTGACTGATGCACCGCCATCGGGGCATAGGTATCTACACAACTTTGTAGCGCCCAACGCTAACCACGATGCGCAACGAGTCGCTCTTGATCTTGATCTGCTTTTGATCTTAGGCGCCCCGTTAAACCACGCTGGCCGAACTCAGGCTTGAATCCGTGGGTAACCCGGCAGGACGCCGGGTTAGCCGCACTGGGCCATGGATGGCCCATTGCGGCGGCCCACGGATTCAAGCCTGC
>NZ_CVTN01000086.1:72990-109212 GCF_900004915.1 Pseudomonas sp. 31 R 17 | reverse complement strand
CAAGCCCCCTCCCACATTTGGACCGGGATCGACTCAACATCCTGATCGGCCCTGAGGCCGTCATCGGGGGCAAGCCCCCTCCCACATTTGGACCGGGATCGACACAGCATATCGGTCGGTTCCAAGGCCGCCGTGCCTTGATCTTGGGGCGCACCGTTAAACCCAGCGGGCAATCGCTCAGCAACCGCCGGCCAGGCGTTCGCGCAGGAATTCGACTAACGCCTGTACCGGCCGCGAACTCTGCCGGTGCTGGGGATACACCGCCGACAAGGTCAGGGCTTCGGGCGCGAACGCGTCCAGTACGCTGACCAGGCGGCCGTCCCTCAACGCATCGCCGACGATAAAGGTTGGCAGGTAGGTCACGCCCAGTCCGGCAATCGCGGCGTCGCGCAGCAAATCGCCGTTATTGACGCGCATGCGCCCGCTCACATGCAGCGCTTGCAGCTTGCCCTTGAAACGCCATTGCACCTGGCGACCGTGCCCGTAGGGCAGGCAATCGTGATCGGCGAGGTCATCGGGTTTGTGCGGCGTGCCGCGCAGGGCCAGGTAATCGGGGCTGGCGCAGTAGACGCGCGGGATGCTGGCAATACGTCGGGCGATCAAGGTGGAATCTTCCAGGGTGCCGATGCGCAGTACCAGATCGTAGCCTTCGCCGATCAGGTCCACCGGGCGGTCGCTGAGGTCGACTTCCACCGCCACCTCGGGATAGCGCTGCAGGAACAACGGCAGCAGGCACCCCAAATGCGCCATGGCAAACGACAGCGGCGCGCTGAGGCGAAGGGTGCCGCGCGGTTCGCTGTTCTGGCCGGCGATACCCTGCTCCACTTGCTCGACATCACTGAGCAGGCGCAAGGCCGATTCGTAGTAGCTCTGGCCCAGCGGCGTGACATCCAGACGGCGCGTGGAGCGATTGAGCAGGCGCACGCCGAGGCGGTCTTCCAGCTGGATCAGGCGGCGGCTGACGAATTGCTTGGACAGGCCCAGTTGCTCGGCGGCTGCGGTGAAACTGCCGGACTCCATGACCTGGCAAAACAGGCGCATGTCTTCGAAGGGGTTCATTGTCGCTTCCCGGTGGACGATGGGCTGTTTTATAACCGGTCAGTGACCACACCACAAACCCAATGTGAAACACAATCAAATGTGGGAGGGGGCTTGCCGCCGATGACGGTGGTTCAGTCAATTACACTGAGACTGACACACTGCAATCGGGGGCAAGCCCCCTCCCACAGGGATTACCGGTAACTTTGAGACCGGGTTACTTGGCCGTGAATGCCGAGTAGCTGTTCATCAGGTTGCGGTAGTTGGGGATGCGCGGCGACAGCAGATTGGCCAGGCCTTCCATGTCGTTGCGCCAGTCAACCTGCAGCTCGCAGGCCACGGCGAACCAGTTCACCAGTTGCGCACCGGCAGCGGTCATACGCGCCCAGGCTGCTTGTTGCACGGTTTCGTTGAAGGTACCGGAAGCGTCGGTGACCACGAACACCTCGAAGCCTTCATCGAGGGCGCACAGGGTCGGGAACGCGACGCACACATCGGTCACCACACCGGCAATGATGATCTGCTTGCGGCCGGTCGCCTTGACGGCCTTGACGAAATCTTCGTTGTCCCAGGCGTTGATCTGGCCAGGGCGGGCGATGTACGGCGCGTCCGGGAACAGTGCCTTGAGCTCCGGCACCAGCGGGCCGTTGGGGCCGGCTTCAAAGCTGGTGGTCAGGATGGTCGGCAGGTTGAAGAACTTCGCCACGTCGGCCAGCGCCAGCACGTTGTTCTTGAATTCGTTGGGGGAGAAATCCTGCACCAGCGAGATCAGGCCGGTCTGGTGATCGACCAGCAGGACAACCGCGTCGTCTTTGTTCAAGCGCTTGTAAGTCATGGGTTAACTCCGTTGGGGTTGGTTAGAAGGCAAAGCACGAGCAGCCGAACGCGCCCCAGAAGCCCTGGAAGTCGCTGACCGGCACGCTGGAAAAACGGGCTTTTTCATGGCGGTGGGCATGCACGCCGCAGGGGCCGCTGCACTGGTGTACTTGAGCTTGCAGCGGTGAAGTCGGCCGCCAGTGCCCCGGCACCTTGACCACCGGCGACCAGTCCGGCATTACCGGAACCCGTGGCGGTGCGTAATCGTCGAAGTCGCCGGCGCCATACACCACCTTGCCGCCGACCACGGTCAGTACCGACTCGATCCACTTGATGGCTTCTTCGTCGACGCTGAAGAAATCCGCCGACAGCGCCGCAACGTCTGCCAATTGGCCCACCTTGATCTGGCCCTTCTTGCCCTGCTCGGACGAGAACCAGGCGCTGCCGTGGGTAAACAGCTCCAGCGCGGTGAGGCGCGGCAGGCCCTCGGCGTGCAGCTCCAGGCCACCGACGGTGCGGCCGCTGACCATCCAGTACAGCGATGTCCACGGGTTGTAGCTCGACACCCGCGTGGCATCGGTGCCCGCGCCTACCGGTACGCCTTCGGCGAGCATGCGCTTGATCGGCGGCGTCGCTTCGGCGGCCTTGGCCCCGTAGCGCTCAACGAAGTATTCGCCCTGGAACGCCATGCGGTCCTGGATCGCAATACCGCCGCCGAGGGCGCGTACGCGCTCGATGTTTTTCGGCGTGATGGTTTCGGCGTGGTCGAAAAACCACGGCAGGCCATTGAACGGAATGTCACGGTTGACCTTCTCGAACACGTCGAGCATGCGCGAAATTGATTCGTCGTAAGTGGCATGCAGACGGAACGGCCAGCGCTGTTCCACCAGGTGGCGCACCACCGGTTCCAGCTCCTGCTCCATGGTCAGCGGCAGGTCCGGACGCGGTTCGAGGAAGTCTTCGAAATCGGCGGCGGAAAACACCAGCATCTCGCCGGCACCGTTGTGGCGCAGGTAGTCATCGCCCTGATGCAGGGTAACGCTGCCGGTCCAGTGCTTGAAGTCGCTGAGCTCTTCCTTGGGCTTCTGGGTGAACAGGTTGTAGGCGATGCGCACCGTCAACTGCTGGTCCCTGGCCAGTTGCTCGATCACCGCGTAGTCGTCGGGATAGTTCTGGAAACCGCCGCCGGCGTCGATGGCGCTGGTCAGGCCCAGGCGATTGAGCTCACGCATGAACTGGCGGGTGGAGTTGACCTGGTACTCCAACGGCAGTTTCGGGCCTTTGGCCAGGGTCGAGTACAGAATCATCGCGTTGGGCCGCGCCACCAGCATGCCGGTGGGATTGCCGTTGCTGTCACGCACGATCTCGCCGCCCGGTGGGTTCGGCGTGTCCTTGGTGTAGCCGGCCACGCGCAACGCCGCACGGTTGAGCAAGGCGCGGTCGTACAGGTGCAGCACGAATACCGGCGTGTCCGGCGCGGCCTGGTTGAGTTCTTCAAGGGTGGGCATGCGCTTTTCGGCGAACTGGAATTCGTTCCAGCCGCCCACCACGCGCACCCATTGCGGCGTGGGGGTGCGGTCGGCCTGGTCCTTGAGCATGCGCAGGGCATCGGCCAGGGACGGTACGCCTTCCCAGCGCAACTCGAGGTTGTAGTTCAGCCCGCCGCGGATCAGGTGCAGGTGCGAATCGTTGAGGCCGGGAATCACGGTACGGCCCTTGAGGTCGATGACCTCGGTGGCGCTGCCGCGCAGGGCCATGGCTTCACCGTCAGTGCCCACGGCGACAAAGCGCCCGTCACGAATGGCGACCGCGCTGGCGCGGGGGTTTTCCCGGTCCACGGTGTGGAACTGGCCATTGAACAGAATCAGATCGGCGTTCATGGGGTTTCCTTTACAGAGGCTTCAAGCCAGGGAGCGAACAGGCGAGTGGCCGCCGGCATCAGCAGGTAAACCACCAGCAGCACGATGGTCAGGGTGACCAGGAAGGTGGAGACCACGTAGTTGGACAGAAACGGGTGCAACCGCAGGATCGGCCCCCAGATAAACGGCAGGAGCAGGGTTTGCGGCAGGATCACACACAGGCTCACCACCGCCTGCTTCCAGCGCGGCGGCTTGGCGGCGCCGTCGGCCTGGGGGGCGAACCAGAATTCATTGGCGGCGCCGACTTCAGTCTGGTCGCCGTCGGCCAGCATTGGCGCCGCTTCGTCGATCAGGGCCTGGCGTTGCGGGGAGTCGAGCCACAACTCCAGGGCGTCGGTGGAGCGGTAGCGCAGTACGCAGGTAAACAGGGCCATGCCGCTCTGCTGGCTGCGCACGACGTCAACGCCAAGGTGGCCGGGGCGTTCACCGGCGATGCGCACGATGCGGCGCAGCCAGGCTTCGTACTCGGTTTCACGGCCGGGCTTGACCCGGTGCTTGACGACCAGCGTGACGACTTCGTCGGGGCTGGTGTTGGGTGTTGGGTCCATGATGGATGTTTCCCCCCGGGGCATTGAGCGATGGGGGGAGTTTGCCGGGCAAAGACGGTGGAGAATTGAATGTATGTGCTGTTTGCCGCGACGCTCAGCCTGGCTCTTGGTAACCGACGCCCTGGAACGAGAACTTGAGTGCCTTACCCTCGCCGTTCACTCGAGTCACTTGCAGATCGCCGGTGATCGAATTGCGGAATCGACCATACAAGCCGTCGCTCTTGACTGAACCGACCTTGATATTGCCTTGGTCATCCGTGGTAAAGGGCGCGGAAAAACTGCCTGCGGTCGGCGCTATCTGCGAACTGCGATCGATCTCCTTACCGTAGTGTTCGACGAACCCGCTATAGCTCGTGGTCAAGCTGACCTTGCGATCGACGTAAAGGTCTTTGACGTGTTGCCTGGGCCCGAGGTGCTCGGGGTCCGTGACGTCCTGGATATACCCGCTCAACCGCTGCGGATTCTGCGGGTCTTGCTCCACCGTGAGGTTGTATTGATGACCGAACGTGAAATCCACGGTTGTACTGTTGCTCGCCCCCGGACCACCGTCCGCGTCGCAACTGCCGTCTGGAGCGGTAAAGTGCGACCCGAACCCGGAAAACGGCACCTGCGCCTTGCCGTCCTCCCCTGGCTGCAGCCCGATATACCCGTCGCCGAGGGAATTACCCTGTGCGTCATTAATGCCGAACTGCATCGCGTAATAGATCCCCGCAGGCTCGCTAGGGGTTCTTTGCGCGCCCGCGCCAATACTGATTGGAAAAGTAAGGTTGCTCACCCCCTGGCCTGATCCGGGAACCGTGTAGGAAACGAGGTACATCCCATCGGGTGCTGAGGCCTCCTTCTTAATCTCCAGACGCGGATCGCTCACCCTGTCCAGTTTTGACGTCTCGACAGTCACCGGCACAGCCCCCGGCGTGGAGACGACAGAGCGGGTTGAGCCCGCGAGGCCAGCGCCCGAATCAGCGCTCGCGGGTATTGACTCCGGGTGCCGCGACGCCGGAGCGGGCGCGTCATGACCCGGCTGTGGTGTAACCGGTGGAATAACCGGTGGCCTCTGAGAGATATACATAATCGCTACCCGCCCCTGCTGAAAGTTGACCCATGGTAGGCGGGCCAACCCCGGGCGGGCAGCCGGAAAAAGCGTGCGCATCGTTAGGACTTTTCTGTAGATCGAAGCCGGCCAGGTGAGACCGCGTTCGGCGCCGGGGCTGAACCGCTAAACCTCTGCGGCCATATGTTGCGCAATCTTGCCCCGCAGCCAGCGCTCGGCCGGGTCATTGTCATGCACCCCGCTCCACACCATCGACAGCTCTGCCGCATCAATCGCGAACGGCGGGTCTTCGGCCCGCAGGCGGGTGCCCTCGGTCAATGCACACGCCGCGTAATCGGGCACGGTCGCGATAATCTGCGAACCGGCCAGCAATGCGCGCAGCCCGCTGAACTGCGGCACCGCCAGCACCACCCGCCGCGAACGTCCGATGCGTGCCAGGTCCAGGTCGATATTGCCGCTCAAATCGCCCGAGAACGACACCATGGCATGGGGCCTGGCGCAGTAATCGTCCAGGCTCAGCGGCGCCTCGCCATCATCGCCGCGCAGCACCTTGCAGGGAATATCGCGCAGCTTCCTGCGCTTGGCGTTGGCCGGCAGTTCGGTGGTGTAGCTCACCCCTACCGAGATTTCACCACTGGCCAGCAACGACGACATCAACAAGTAATTGGCCCGGCGCACCACCACGATGATGCCGGGTGCTTCTTCGCGCAGGTGACTGAGCAAGGGCGGAAACAGCCCGAACTCGGCGTCGTCGGACAGGCCGATGCGAAACACCGCGCAACTGGTGGAGGGGTCGAAATCCTTGGCACGGCTGACGGCGCCCGAAATGGTGTCCATGGCCGGTTGCAGTTCCTTGAGTATCGCCACCGCCCGTGGCGTGGGTTCCATGCCGCGACCGTTGCGCAGCAGCAACGGGTCGTCGAACAGATCGCGCAGGCGGCCCAGTGCCGCGCTCACCGCCGGCTGGCCCATAAAGAGTTTCTCGGCGACCCGGGTCAGGTTCTTCTCGAACATCAGGGCTTCGAAAATCACCAGCAGGTTCATGTCGACGCGGCGCAGGTCGTTGCGGTTCATGGCGGTATCCAGGCGGTTTGCAGGGGGTCAGGAAAGCATGTTCCGCCACGCGTTGGATTGCATACCTGTGCTGTTTTTCCCCGCCGGCACCTGGCGAAATTAACAACGATTAACTCGTCAGCCAGGCGGTCCGGCAACAAGATGAACGGCGTCTACACTGCATCCATTCAACGGGAAAGCTCCCATCGACTGCGGATATTTGTCATGGCCCGACTCGAGCAATATGCCCCTCGTCTATCCGCCACCGGAGGCCTGTGCCCCCGGCGCGAGCGTATCGCCAAGCAACTGATCCTCGCCAACCTCGGCGAAAGCCTGAGCATCGCCGAGCTGGCCCAGGCGTGCGCGTTGTCGCGCAGTCACTTTTCCCGCGCCTTCAAGTGTTCCACCGGGGTGTCGCCCCAGGAGTGGATTCGCCACCAGCGCATCCTGCGCGCCAAGGAACTGATTACCGGTTCTTCCCTGAGTCTTACGCAAATCAGCCTGGAATGCGGCTTTTGCGACCAGGCGCACTTCTGTCACATGTTCACGCGCAGCGAGGGCGTGAACCCGATGACCTGGCGAAATCACCACTCGCGCTCCAAGCCCGAGGTGATCGCAGCCTAGTGGTCTTCAAGCGCCTGGAATATGCTTGCCCATCCGTTACTCTTGAACCTGGGCAGCCATGAATGAGTTGAGCGACCAGGCCGTGCACTTCGGCCCCTACCGCATCCATCCGCGCGAGCGCCTGGTGCTGGAGGCCGGTCGCCCGCTGCGCCTGGGACGGCGGGCGGTGGATATTCTGCTGATCCTGCTGGAGCACGCCGGCAATGTGGTGAGCAAGCAGGAGCTGATCGCGCGGGTCTGGCCCAGAAGCGTGGTGGAAGACGGCAACCTGCGGGTGCACATGGCCGCGTTGCGCAAGGCCCTGGGCGACGGCCAGGCCGGGCAGCGCTATATCGTCACGGTCGCCCAGCGCGGCTACAGTTTTGTCGCGCCACTGAGCATCGAACCGATGACGCTACCCACCGACGGCGCGCCCCAACGCCCAAGCCACAACCTGCCGCTGCGGCGCACGCGCATGATCGGCCGCCAGGCCCTGATCGATGCGCTGGTGCAGCAACTGCCGCAGCAACGTTTCATCACCCTGACCGGCGCCGGTGGCATCGGCAAGACCACCGTGGCCCTGCGCGTCGCGGAATTGCTGATCGGGCATTACCGCGATGGAATTCATCTGCTGGACCTGGCGCCGCTCAGTGCCGCGTCGATGATCCTGCCCAACCTCGCCGCCTTGCTGGGCGCCGCACCCGGGGAGAATGCGCCGCTGGCAAGCTTCGCCCGCAGCCTGCAGGCACGCCAGTTGCTGCTGGTGATCGACAACTGCGAGCACCTGCTCGACGACATCGCCCTGATCAGCGAAACCCTGTTGCGCCATGCGCCGCACCTGCACATCCTCGCCACCAGTCGTGAAGCCCTGCGCGCCGAAGGTGAGTCGGTGCAACGCCTGGAGCCGCTGAGTTGCCCACCCGCCACCGGCAACCGCGCCCAGGCCCTGGGTTACCCGGCCATGCAATTGCTGATCGAGCGGGCCATGGCCCATCAGGACAGCTTTGCCCTGAGCGATGCCGACCTGCCGCTGGCCATTGATATCTGCCAGCGCCTGGACGGCATTCCCCTGGCAATCGAACTGGTGGCGGCGCAGATCGAGCGTTTTGGCTTGCCGGGGCTGCTGGTGCAGATGGAGGACAACTTCCGCCTGCTGGCCCGCGGACGGCGCAACGCCCTGCCCCGCCAGCAAACCTTGCGGGCCACGCTCGACTGGAGCTTTGACCTGCTCACCGAAGGCGAAAAAATCTGCCTGCGCAGGCTGGCGGTGTTTCGCCGGGGCTTCAGCCTGGTCAGCGCGGCGGCGGTGATCGCCGGGGAACACGTGGCCCTGGCCGAAGTGCTCGGCTCCATCACGCAACTGGTGGCCAAGTCGCTGCTGAACGTGGACGCCGGCGAGGACGAGATGGTCTATCGCCTGCTGGATATCACCCGCACGTACGCCCTGGAAAAGCTCAGCCTCGCCGGCGAACTGCAAGCCACGCGCGAACGCCACGCGGCACGCTGCCTGGCGCTGATGGAACAGGCCCGCGGTGATTGGGAACTGATCGCCGCCCAGCCCTGGATCGAGCGCTACGCACCGCTGCGCGAAGACGTGCGCGCCGCCCTCGACTGGGGCTTTGCCGACGACGCGGGGCACTTGCTGGCGATCCGCCTGACGGTCAGTGCGATGCCCCTGTGGCAGGAACTGTCGTTGCTGCGCGAGCATGCCGGTTATGTGGACAAGGCGCTGGCGCTGATCGATCAGGTCGAAGCGCCCTGCACGCAATTGACCCTGCAACTGCAATTGGCCCTGGGCAGCCTCTCCTACCACGCCCTGGGCGCCGCGCCGCAGACCATTGCGGCGTTTGTCGGTGCCGCGCGCCTGGCCGAAGAACGCCAGGACCTGGCCGGCCAGTTGCGCGCGGTCTCCGGGCATATGGCGGTGAACCTGTGTGCCGGGCGCTATGACCAGGCGCTGCAACAGAGCCTGCAATTCGATCGCCTCGACCCGCGCACCGAGCCGCTGCTGGACCTGAGCACCCAACGCCTGCGCGCCCTCGCCCGGCATTACACCGGCGATCAGGCACTGGCCCGGCATCATGCCGAGCAGGTGCTGCAACGCATGAGCCACAGCGGCCACGTGAATCGCTTCGCCCATGGCATCGGCGTGCAGTACGACCAGAGCGTCGCGTCCCTGACCGTCCTGGCGCGCATCCTTTGGCTGCAAGGCTTCCCCGAACGCGCCTGGCGCACCGCGAGCCAGGCACTGGAGCTGGCGCTGCAGATCAACCACGGCACCTCGATCTGCTACACCCTGGCCTTGGCTGGTGTAGTCATCGCCCGCTACAACGGTGCCGACGACGAGGCACAGGCCATGCAACGCCTGTTGCTTGAGCAGGCGCACAAGCATTCGGTGCAACTGTTCCAGACCTGGGCCGGGCACTATGCCGGTATCCTGGGCGACCAGGATCTGCAGGGCCTGGGACTGATCGAGGACACCCTGGTCACCTTCGGCATGCGGCAGGTCGATGAGCCGGGCATGCACCGCGCGCGCAGTGGCGCGGCGGGCTGGTGCGCGCCGGAAATCCTGCGGGTGTACGCCGGGCACGCGGCGCTCCAGGGGGATATCCACGGTGCTGAAACGCTGCTGCTCGAAGCCCTTGGCCTGGCACGCCGGCAAGGTGCCCTGGCCTGGGAGTTGCGCTGTGCGGGCTGCCTGGCACAACACTGGCAGCAACAAGGGCGCAGGCAAGCCGCCAGGGATTTGCTGGAGCCGATCTACGCTCGATTTACCGAAGGCTTCGCCACCCGCGACCTACTGCGCGCACGCCGCCTGCTCGACGAGTTGCAGGACAAACGGCCGGCCTGAAAACTCACCCAGGCACTGCCCATAACCTTGCTGCAAGCGCTCGACCTGAAGCGGATCGCGCAGTTGCGCCAGGGCGTAGCTGCGCACGCCATTGAGCAGGCGATAGCGCGTCGGGCCCGGGCCAGGCTCGGCGGTCAGCAGCGACAGATTGACCAGACGCGCCAGCAGGTAAGACAAATCGGCGTGCTCAAGCTCGGTTCCGCTGACCATTTCACGCAAGGTGGGCAGCGTTACCGCCATCTTGAACAGGCCCAACTGCAGGAACAGCCAGCACTCCGGCAGGCTCAGGCGCTCGTAGCTCCAGTCCAGCGCGGCGGTCATTGAGCGATGGCGTTCCACCGCCGTGCGACGACCGTGGCTCAGCCCGTGCAGGCCGCTGCGCAATTGCCGCTGCACACCGCCGATACCCAGGGCGTCAACCTGGGCGGCCGCCAGTTCGAGGGCCAACGGGATACCGTCCAGGCGCCGGCAAATATCGCGCAGCGGCATCAACTCCTGGGGCCGCAACACAAAACCCTGCTGACTGGCGCGCGCCCGTGCGACGAACAACTGCACGGCGGGACAGGTCATGGCCTGCTCGACACTGCCCAGCGCCGACGGCGACGGCACGCCCAACGGCGGCACGCGCACCACCCATTCGCCCGGCGCCAGCAAGGCCTCGCGACTGCTGACCAGCACGCTGACCTCCGGCGCCCTTTCGTGCAGCGCGCGCAGCAGCTTGCGACAGGCACCGAGCAGCAGATCGGCCCCATCGAGTACCAGCAACAACCGGCGCGCGGCCACCCGCCGGCACAGCTCATCGAGGCTGTCGACGGCGTCCAACTGCAAGAGCGTGGCCAGGTGCCCGAGCAGTTCGCCCAGCGTGCGCAGGTCGCCCAGGTCGACCCACCACACCCCGTCGCGATAGCGTGGCAACACGCGCTCGGCAAGCGCCAGGGCCAGGGTACTTTTGCCGATACCGGCCACTCCGGTCAGGGTCAACAGCCGCTGCCCGGCCATGCGCCGTACCAGCATGCCTACCAGCTCATCGCGACCGACCACAGGGCTCAGCCGCGCCGCCAGGTTGTGCGGTGCCGGCAACGTCGGCAGCGCACCTTGCACGGGCGCAGCGAAGCAGTAGCCACGCTGCGGATGATTGAGGATCAAAGGCTGCACATCCACGGCGCGACGCAACGCGGCAATGTGCACGCGCAGGTTATTGTCTTCAACCACGCTGTTGGGCCAGACCCGCTCGATCAAGGTCGCCTTGCTGATGAATTGCCCCGGCGCTTCCAGCAACACCGCGAGGATATCCAGGGCGCGCCCGCCCAGCGGCACCGGCCTGCCGCCCTTGCTGACCAGACGCTGGTGCCGATGAAACGTATAGGCGCCGAAGCTCACCGCCGCAGAATGATTCATGTCCGTAACAGCGCTGAAACACCCGTGCTTGAGTGCTTGCGCATCCTTTTTCCGTGGGCTCGGCGTTATCTTGCCAGCTGGCGTTCACAGGACAATGCTGGCACGGGGAGCGATACGGACAATCGGGGGCCTCAGACGGACAGGGTGTCGTTAACTGAACTGTTGTCGGTATTGGGTAGGGTTCAGGCCGAGCTTTTCACTGAACAGAAAGCGCATATGCCGCACGCTGCCGAAGCCTGCGTGGAACGCCACGGTCTTGAGCGGCAGGTCGGTGGTTTCCAGTAATTGGCGGGCACGGTCGATGCGCGCGCCTTGCAGGAACGCCATGGGCGTCATCTGCACTTCCCTGGCGAACAGTCGCGCAAAGTGCCGCGCACTCATCCCGGCCAGTTCCGCCATCGACTCGATGGTAAAGGGTTGGTCGAGTTGCGCCAGCACGTGGTGCTGCACCCGAGTGATCGCGGTTTCCTGGGGCGCCACGGCGGCGGTCATCGGGCTGAACTGGGCCTGGCCACCCTGGCGTTTCATCACCACCAGCAACACCTTGGCCACGTCCACCGCCACTTGCTTGCCATGGTCCTGGGCGACAATCGACAGGGCCAGGTCGATACCGGCTGTGACGCCACCCGAGGTGATCAAGCGTCGGTCCTGCAGGTAGATGCGATCGGTCTCGACGATGGCGTTGGGGAATGCCTTGATCAAGCGTTCGGTGTAATGCCAGTGGGTGGTCACGCGGTGCCCGTCGAGCAAGCCGGCGTGTCCGAGCACAAAGGCGCCGGTGCAGATCGAACCGAAACGCCGTGCCCGTGGCGCCATCGCCTTGAGCCAGGGCAGCAGCGCGGGATGGCATTCGTTATAGGCCCCCGGACCGCCAGGCACCAGCAGCACGTCATAGGCGTCCTGGGCCTGCTCCAGCAGCAGGTCGGTCTGCACCGTGACGCCATTGGAGGCGCGCAACGGCCCAGGCTCGGTGCCGATGGTGAGGATCCGGTAGTGGTCGGCCACCGGCAGGTAGCGGTTGGCAATCGAAAACACTTCAAGCGGCCCGGCCATGTCGAGCAGCAGGAAGTCCGGAAACAGCGCCATGGCCACGGTTTTCATAAGCGGGAAACGTCCATCGAGAAGAAAGGCGACGGGCATTATGGCATGCCTTGTACTGTCAATTCATAAGCGACAGTTATTCGGATTTCATCTTCTTAATGAATTAACCGTTAACCATTAACCTTCTTCTCAACGCAAGCGCCCTGCATCTCGCAGCCCGCGCTCACTTGAGGACTGGACCATGCTGACCCTTCGCAAAGCTTCCGAACGCGGCGCCGCCAATCACGGTTGGTTGAAGTCGTTCCACACCTTCTCGTTCGCCAACTACTGGAACCCGAATGAACAAGGGTTTTCCGACCTGCTGGTGATCAACGATGACCGCGTCGCCGCCGGCAAAGGCTTCGGCCAGCACCCGCACCGTGACATGGAGATTTTCTCCTATGTGCTCGAAGGCGCCCTGGAACACAAGGACACCCTGGGCACCGGCTCGGTGATCCGTCCCGGCGATGTGCAATTGATGAGCGCCGGCAGCGGCGTGGCCCACAGCGAGTTCAACCACAGTCACCGCCTGGGTGTGCACTTCCTGCAAATCTGGATCGTGCCCAATGAAGCCGGGGCCAAGCCGCGCTATCAGCAGGAGCACTTCAGCGAAGCGCAAAAACGCGGGCGCCTGCAACTGATCATCTCGCCGGATGGCGCCGACGGTTCGTTGAATGTTCGCCAGGATGCGCGGGTGTATGCCGGGCTGTTCGATGGTGATGAAAGCGCGCAACTGGACTTGCCGCCGGATCGCTACGCCTACATCCATGTGGCGCGCGGCAGCGTCGAGCTCAATGGCCAGCGCTTGCAGGAAGGCGACGGCGTGCGCGTACGCGACGAGCGCCAGATTCGCCTGAGCCATGGCGAGGACGCCGAGGTGCTGGTGTTTGACCTGCGCCCCAATGAAGTGCCGCAGATGCCATGACGGTCGCAGTGATGGCCCCTGAGCGGGTCCATCGCTGGCGTCGATAGTCACCATCAGCGCAATGAAGTTCTCTTAAAAACTGCGACGCGTAACATCAAACCCATGCCAAACGGCACCTCACTAAAACACTTGGAGCACACCATCATGAAACGCCAACTCTTGCTTAGCCTCGCTTTCTCGGTACTCGCTGCAAACGCTTTCGCCCACCCGGTAGTCGCTGAAGGCGGCGCGGATCGCATGATTGAAACCCGTGTTGCCGAAGGTGGTGCGGATCGCTTGCAGGAACGTGGCCTGGCTGAAGGTGGTGCGGATCGTCTGCAGGAACGCGGCCTGGCCGAGGGCGGTGCGGATCGTCTGCAGGAACGTGGCCTGGCCGAAGGCGGTGCTGAACGCCTGCTGAGCAACCACGTATAACCCCTGCTGTTGAAGGGAACCCAAACCGGCCTGATCAGCCGGTTTTTTTTCGTTTTCGATCAACCTGCGTTCGTCAGCTTCTTCAAGTTGAACTGCGCATCGTCGCGCGCGATGTACAGGTGGCTTTTTCCTTCCTGTACCTTGAATAGAAGTTTCATACCGACCAGTTTTTCAAGGTCCTTGCGTGCCGTATTTTCGGAAATGTCATAGTCATGGGTGAGTTCCCTGGGCGTATAGATGCGCCCAGGGTGTTGCAGCACTTTTTTCAGGAAATGGCCCTGTCGGTAATTCAACCCTTCTTTTAAATCAAGCGTATCGAGCCAGCTCATCAGCTCTACGGCTTCTTGCCTTTTACCTTCGAAATACAGCATGAATTCATTCATCGCGCGTTCGATGACCCGCAATTGATAAATGACGAAATAGGTCAAATCGAACCCATCGGTTTGCGTATGGATATACGAGCGCCCGTATTGCATCGGGGCTTCTTTGAGCAAGGCGCTGATGGAAATGTACTCAAAAGGCCAATAACCACTTTTGAGCATGAACCAATAGAACAACGCGCGTGCGGTCCGGCCGTTGCCGTCCCTGAAGGGGTGCTCATAACCCAGCATGAAATGAAGAATGATGGCTTTGACCAGCGGATGGATAAAGTGCCTGCCGCCTTGACCGTCATGGCGGTCATTGGCAAACCTGCAAAGTGCCTCAAGCCTGTCCGGTAGCAATGCGGCCTGAGGGGGTTGATGAACAATTTCATTCCCCGCGCCGCCGACAAAAATATCGTCGGTTTCCCTGATATGACCAGGGCGAATATCGTCCTCGTCAATCCCTGCTGTCGCGATGCCATGGAACTCACAGATCAATGCGACAGACAGGTCTTCGCCCTGGTTGTACTTGGCATGTTTCATCAGTTGATAGTTATTGAGGATCATCCGCTCATCGTCATTCTGCGGCGGGCGCTCCTTGGCCAGCATGTCCTTGGCGATTTTGCGCGTGGTCGCGGCACCTTCCAGCTGGGCACTGGAAATTGCCTCTTCCATCATCAATGAGTCGACCAGGTACTGAGCGTTATCACGGTATTGAGGAGACGACGCTGCCGCCCCGCCTAAACGGGATATCACCGACTCGACAGCGTGAATCACCGCATCGCTGAAATCCGTGGAGCACAAGAAAAAAGCACTGCCGCATTCGCTCTTGAGCTCAAGCGTCTTGCTCCCACAGGCCCGGGACATCTTGATGGCGGCCCAGGCCGCCTCTTTATTGACCCCCGGCGTCGGGTAACGGCGGAATTCGTCCCAGTGCAAATATCGGCCTTTGTCATCGACCGCCTTGAAAATGCGTGCAAGCTCGAAAACCTGCAAACCATGACGATCTAACAAAGCCGCGAAATCAGTGGGTTTATGGATTTTCGCCACAACTGAAACTCAATTTTTAAAAATTGAGTTGATCGTTGCGCGCCAGTGCCGCGATGTCAAGGAACACGCAGCCAAAACACCGCACTCAGGCCTCGCGCCTGACCTTCAAATGCCGCGCATACCAGGGCCGCTTCGGCACGCGCTTGAACAGGCCCTTGAGCAGTTCCTCATCGGCGCCGAAGGTGATGCGCAGGGCCAGTTTCATGATTTCCGGGTCCATTTCCAACGAGCGGCCCTGCTGCAACCCCGGCGTGGTGCTGCAGCCGTGGGTATCCGGGCCGAGCCAGGGGTCGCCGACTTCAACCCAGCGCCCCGGTGCGAACCAGGCTACGCCGTTGACTTCGAGCCGGGTGACTTCGCCCGGATGGAACCGCTCGTGGGCACGGAACCAGTCTTCGATGCGGTCATCGATCCAGCCGTGGAAGTGCCAGAACACCGGGTTCACGTGGGATGAAAACGGATCGCCGAGGAAGTCGTTTTCCGGTGCGTACCAGCGTGCGGCGAAGTCCGCAGGGTCGCGGGCAAACGGCACCGGGGCGCCGTTGGACGGGTCGCGCGGCACAGAAGCCCAGCGCATGTGCAGCCAGTCGTGCAGGCCCAGTTCCATCTCCGAGCCCAATTGGCCCAGGGTCAGCCTGGCCAGGTAGCGTGGGTCGCGGTATTGGGATTCCCACACCTGGAAATTGCTGTGGTAGGTCTCGGCAGCCTTGATGTCGCTGACCCACTGGGTGTAATCGGCGTCATCCGGCGCCGACCAGCACGGCGGCAACGCAAAGCCGTCGTGGTTATCGAAGTAGCGCACGAAGCCCGGGCGATCGCGCTCCAGCGCCGGCTGGGGCTCGGGGAAATGCGGCCATGACGGCAGGTCCTGCATGGAGCGGGCAGTGCCCAGCATATGGCGGTGCATGAAGAAAAAGTCGATGCCCGAGCCGTTACGGTCCTTGAGCTTGCCCCGCGCATCGCGCTCCCGGCCACGCGGCCCGGGTTGCCAGCCGATGCCGCGCAGGGCCTCGCGCTTTTCTTCGGAGAGCTTGTGCCATTGGTCGCGGGTGGCGTGCCACAGCTGGTGAAACAGACGATGTTCGGGAGCAATCAGCCAGGCCAGCAGGGTCGGGTTGAGGCCGATACGTTGGCGGGCTTCGGGGAACAGCTGTTTGTGGGCGATGAATCGGTTGTCGCGCTCGGTCAATGCCAGGGGCCGCTCAAGGTCGAGGATCTGCCCACTGAGGGTGCCGCTGCCGGCATTGCCGAAGTCGGCCCAGACTTCATCGAGGGTCATCTTGAATTCGTAGGCCGGGATGCCCGCCGCCGAATCGCGGTCGATCAGCCGCCAATAGAGCAAGGCGCCCTCGCCCGTCAGCAGATCGCCCAATACGCGGTAGCGCGGCTCGCCGTCGGCCCGCAGGTTCTCGGCGGTGTCCAGGTAACCGCGCAAGCCACGGCCACGGGGCGCGATGTCCAGCAGCAGTTCCAGGCCCCGGGACGGCAACCCCCTGAGGCCGGCATCGCGGCCTTCCAGGCGCAGGCTCCACACGCCGCGCAACGTATTCGCCAGATGCTGGCCCTGGGTGTCGGCCAGGTCGACCGTGGCTTCGCCGGGGGTGACCGGGAATTCTTCTTCCCGCGTCAGCTCGCGATGGGCATAAAAGGCCGCGGGCACCGCCGCGCCGGTCAGCGCCAGGCCTGCGATGAACCCACGTCGAGAGATCGTCATTGTCTACCTTAGGAAACGGCTTAATCAGAGCTAGAACGTTTGCAGCCTGGGGAAATTTACCGCCCGGGCAGCGCCCGCTAAATTTCCCCGGTCATCGCTCGTTCTTCCCTGATAGCAAAGGCCTCAACTGACTGAGATGGCAATGACAAAACCACGTTCGAAAAAGGCGCTGTATATCGGCTTGCCGCTGGCACTGGCGGTCGCTGCCGGGGCCGGCTTTCTGGTCTGGAATCATTGGTTCAAGGGCAACGCCGGCTACCCGCTGGAGGTGATCAAGCAGGCCAATGAAATGCAGGATCGCCTGTTGTCGTTCGACAGCCACATCACCGTGCCCATGGACTTCGGCACCGCCGGCAATGAAGCCGACAAGGATGGCAGCGGCCAATTCGACCTGGCCAAAGCGGCGCGCGGCCGATTATCCGGCGCGGCCCTGACCATTTTCGGCTGGCCGGAAATCTGGAACGGCCCCAACGCCCCGCACAAACCCACCGACGGTTTTGTCGAGGAAGCCCGCCATGAGCAGGAGGTGCGCTACACAATCATCTCCGGCATGGTCCGCGACTTCCCCAACCAGGTGGGCATCGCCTACACCCCGGACGACATGCGCCGCCTGCACGGCGAAGGCAAGTTCGCGATCTTTATCAGCATGCTCAACGCCTACCCGCTGGGTAACGACCTGAACCAGCTGGACCTGTGGGCGGCGCGCGGCATGCGCATGTTCGGCTTCAGCTACATCGGCAATAACGCCTGGTCGGATTCGTCGCGCCCGCTGCCGTTTTTCAATGACACCACCGACGCCCTCGAGGGCCTGTCGCCCATCGGCCAGCAAGCGGTGCAGCGCCTCAATGACCTGGGAGTGATCATCGACGTGTCGCAGATGTCGACCAAGGCCCTGGAACAGGTCGCGCAGTTGAGCCGTACACCGATGGTAGCGTCCCACTCGGCCCCCCGGGCGTCGGTGGACATCCCGCGCAACCTCAGCGACAAGGAACTGCAACTGATCAAGAGCAGCGGCGGCGTGGTGCAGGTGGTGGGCTTTCCTGCCTACCTGCGCCCCCTGAGCCAGCCGACCCAGGACAAGCTCAACGCCCTGCGCGCCCGCTTCGACTTGCCGCCGCTGCCGAACCTGGCGATGGCCTTGATGCCGGGCGATGCGATCATCGCCGCGTGGCCCGAACAGCGCTTCGGCCAGTATGCCAGCGAGCTGTACGCGATTCTCGAGGAAGAGCCCAAGGCGACCCTCAAGGACTGGGGCGATGCCATCGACTACACCGTGCGCAAGATCGGCATCGACCACGTCGGCATCGCGTCGGACTTCAACGACGGCGGTGGCCTGCAGGGCTGGGAGAACGTTGGCGAAGTGCGCAACGTCACCGCCGAACTGATCCAGCGCGGTTATTCCGAAGCCGATATCGCCAAGCTGTGGGGAGGCAACTTCCTGCGGGTGTGGGAGCAGGTCCAGAAAGCCGCCAAACCCCTGGCTCATCAAGCAGTCAGCCCATGACCGACCGTCGCACATTCCTCAAGCAGGCCGGCGTATTGGCCGCCAGCCTGCCGCTGGGCAACACGCTGATGCCCCAGGCGCTGGCCGCCGCCACGAACGACCCATGGACAGGCTTGAAACAGCTGTTCAACCAGGACCCGGATTACCTGCATTTTTCCAACTTCCTGGTAGCGTCGCATCCCAGGCCGGTGCGCGAGGCCATCGAGCGCTACCGTGCGCAGATCGACCGCAACCCCGGCCTGGCGATGGACTGGGACCTGCAGGAAACCTGGAAACGCGAAGGCCAGGTGCGTGAATGGGCGGGCCGCTACCTGAACGCCACGCCGCCACAGATCGCCCTGACCGGCAGCACCTCCGAAGGGCTGGCGATGATTTACGGTGGGATCAAGGTGCGCGCCGACCAGGAAATCCTCACCACCGAGCATGAGCATTACGCGACGCAGAACGTCCTGGATTTTCGCGTGCGCAGGGAAGGCACCCAGGTCCGCCGCATCCGGCTGTTCGACAGCGCCAGCGGCGTGTCCGCCGATGAAGTGCTGGGCAATATCCAGCGCAATATTCGCCCCAACACCCGCGTACTGGGCATGACCTGGGTGCAGTCGGGCAGCGGTGTCAAATTGCCGATTGGCGAAATCGGCCAGTTGGTGAATGAATACAACCGCAACCGCGACGACAACGACCGCCTGCTCTACGTGGTCGACGGCGTGCACGGTTTCGGCGTGGAAAACCTCGACTTCCCGGCCATGCACTGCGACTTCTTCATCGCCGGCACCCACAAGTGGATGTTCGGCCCGCGCGGCACCGGCCTGGTGTGCGCTCGCAGCCCCGACAACACCTACGTCACACCGATGGTGCCGACCTTCTCCGAAGACAAGGATTTCGCCACCACCATGACGCCCGGCGGCTACCACGCGTTCGAACATCGCTGGGCCGCCGACGAAGCCTTCAAGTTGCACCTGCAACTGGGCAAGGCAGCGGTGCAGGCGCGTATCCACGCACTCAACGCCGAGCTTAAAGCGCAACTGCTGGCGCATCCGCAGATAGAACTGGTCACGCCGCGCAGTCCAGCGCTGTCGGCAGGTTTTACCTTCTTTCGGGTCAAGGGCCAGGACTGCGATGCGGTGGCCAGCTACATGATGAAAAACCGAGTGGTGATCGACGCCGTGGACCGCGATGTCGGGCCGGTGATCCGCACCTCCCCCGGCCTGCTCAACAGCTCAGATGAGATCCAGCGCTTCATGGCGTTGCTGAGCCAGCGGCTGTGACCTTTTTTTATTTGAACGAGACGCTCACATGACGCCATTTCGACTCAAACCCCTGCCAGCCCTGGCGCTGACCGCACTGTGCGGCGCCCTGCTCCCAGGCCTGGCCCAGGCGGCGGCACCGCAACCGGGCAAAGTCTTCAAGGACTGCAAGGACTGCCCGGAAATGGTGGTCTTGCCTGCCGGCACCTTCACCATGGGCACCCCGGAAGACGAAGTCGGCCGCGAGCCGGACGAAGGCCCGATGCATGAGGTGACCTTCGCCAAGCCCTTCGCCATGAGCCGCTTCCACATCACCGCCGGTGAATGGGACAGCTATGTCCGCCAGACCGGGGTGAAGATCGCCAATGGTGATGATCGTCCCGGCCGCGAATGCATCGCCAGCAAGCCCCGCTACCCCCAGGGCCCGCGCCAGCCGGCGGTGTGCATGGACATGGACGATATTAAACACTACGTGGCCTGGCTGTCGAAAAAAACCGGCCAGCAGTACCACATGGTCAGCGAAGCCCAACGCGAATACGCAGCCCGCGCCGGCACCCGCGGGCCGTTCCCCTTCCCGTTCGACGAAGGCAAGGGCTACAGCATTGCCAGGCACGCCAACACCTACGGCCCGGCGGACGGCTACAGCTATTCGTCACCGGTGGGCAGCTACCCGCCGAATGCGTTTGGCATGTACGACATGCACGGCAATGTGTATGAACGGGTTGCCGATTGCGAACACCCGAACTACATCGGTGCACCGACCGACGGGAGTGCCTGGATGGAACCGAACTGCGAGTCC
Organism: Pseudomonas sp. 31 R 17; assembly: GCF_900004915.1. Classification (NCBI taxonomy): domain Bacteria; kingdom Pseudomonadati; phylum Pseudomonadota; class Gammaproteobacteria; order Pseudomonadales; family Pseudomonadaceae; genus Pseudomonas; species Pseudomonas sp. 31 R 17. Next base: position 88,843 of record NZ_CVTN01000086.1, on the reverse strand, counting down.
TACCAGATTCGCGGCAATGACTGGGGCGAGGCGCCAGTGTTTTCCCGCTCCGGCAACCGCAACAACATCTACCCGCAGACGCGCGGTGACTGGATTGGTTTCCGCGTAGTGCGCGACCTCTAAGCCATACATCAATCCAATGTGGGAGGGTCAGTGAATACTTCTGCAACTGACCCACCGCCATCGGGGGCAAGCCCCCTCCCACATTTGAACTTCATGCGTCGGGAGGATTGTATTCACCCGCAGAAGCGGCGTGACTGGATGGGTTTTCGGGTAGTACGCGAGCTCCAAGCCATACACCAACCCAATGTGGGAGGGTCAGTGAATACTTCTGCAACTGACCCACCGCCATCGGCGGCATGGGCCGCTACCCGGTTGGTGTACTCAACCCGCCTGCACCGCCGGCGTCGCCAATCGATTGCAGCCATACAGCACCATGCCCAACACAATCAGCGCCCCGCCCCGCAACCAGGTATCCAGGCTTTGCTGGCTCAGCAGGATCAGGCACGAGACGATCGCCAGCACCGGCACCCAACTCGGCACGCGAAAATGCTTTTCCTCGATGGTGTCACGCCGCAATACCAGCACCGCCAGGTTGGTACTGAGAAACACGAACAGCAACAACAACACCACCGTCTCGGCCAACGCCGCCAGCGTGCCGGTCAGCGTCAAGGCTATGGCCACGGCCGTACTGGCAATGATCGCCACCCAGGGCGTACGGCGCTTGGGCAGCACGCGGGACAACGGCTCCGACAACAGGCCCATGCGCGCCATGCCGTAGGTCAGGCGGCTGGCCATGACCATCGTCAGCAGCGCGCCATTGGCGACCGCCACCAAGGCAATGAAGGCAAACAGTTGCGGGGGAATATTCAGGCCCGAGGCGCGCACCACTTCGAGCAGCGGTGCCGATGTGGCTGTCAGCTTGTCCATCGGCAGCACCACGGAGGCAGCAACACCAACCGCCATATACACGATACCCGCCACGATCAACGCGGCGAACAGCGCACGCGGGTAAATCCTGCGCACACCACGGATTTCTTCCGCCAGGTTGGCCGACGTTTCGAAACCGACGAACGAATAGAACGCCAGCAATGCGGCGCCGAGCACGGCGAGCATCGGGTTGATGCCAGGTTTGAATTCGAACGCCCGCCCCAAATTGGCTTCGCCCGACTGAAAGCACCAGGCCGCAGCGACCACCACCAACAACAGCCCGGACAGTTCCACGCAAGTCATGACCATATTGGCGCCCAGCGATTCCTTGATCCCGCGCGCATTCAACAGCGCAATCGCCAGCAGAAAAACCAGAGCCGCCACATGGGGCGAGACATCGATGAACGCGGCCAGGTAGTCGCCGGCAAACGCCAGGGATAAACCGGCGGCGCTGGTGACGGCGGCTGCAAGCATGCAAAAGCCCACCAGGAATGAGATCAGCGGCGACTTGAAGGCTTTTTCGGCGAACACCGAAGCGGCACCCGCATGCGGGTACTTGGTCACCAATTCAGCGTACGAGCCGGCGGTGAGCATGGCGAAAAACAACGCCACCAGCAGCGGTACCCAGATCGCCCCGCCGACCTGGCCGGCGATGGTGCCGGCCAGCGCATACACGCCCGCGCCGAGTACATCGCCGAGGATGAACAGAAACAACATCGGGCCGGTTACGGCGCGGCGCAAGGACGGCTTGGAAGGTTCGGCTTGGCTCAAACTGGATTCGGACATGGGCGGCTCTGGCGGCAGGTTGCAATCAGCGATCATCCGGCGCAGGCCGGCTGAAGCGGGGCTATTTCCAATGGAGAAGACCTGCGCGGCCAAAGTTCCTTATTTAAAAGGTCCGTTATTTAGTAGCAGCTCCCTTGGCTACCTCCCGGCCGAACGCGAACGTCTGTAAAAACCCAAGGCTGAAACGTGTCAGCCAAGTCATCACCAAAAAATATGCATAAATGCATTTTCGTCCTTGACCCGAAGACCCAAGTCTTCTAAAGTCGAATAACTGTATATAAATACAGTATTAACTTAGCTTCACGGACGAGGTTACCTATGAAAAGCATCACTGAAAAATTTGGCAAAACACCCCACCTGCCCAGCCTGTGGACCCGCGCCGACGCGCTGAAAGTCCATGCGGACGACCCCACCACCACCCAGCCGCTGGTCAGTGCCGACTTCCCGGTACTGAGCGACAAGGTGTTTATCTGGGACACCATGCCGCTGCGCGACATTGATGGAAATATCACTTCCGTCGATGGCTGGTCGGTGATCTTCACCCTGACCGCAGACCGTCACCCCAACGACCCGCAGTACCTCGATGAGAACGGTAACTACGACATCACCCGCGACTGGACCGATCGCCACGGTCGGGCAAAGATGTACTACTGGTACTCCCGCACCGGCAAGGACTGGAAACTCGGCGGCCGGGTCATGGCTGAAGGCGTTTCGCCAACGGTGCGCGAATGGGCCGGCACGCCGATCCTGCTGAACGAGCAAGGCGAGGTGGACCTCTACTACACCGCCGTCACACCCGGCGCGACCATCGTCAAGGTGCGTGGCCGCGTGGTGACCACCGAGCATGGCGTCAGCCTGGTGGGCTTCGAGAAGGTCAAGCCGCTGTTCGAGGCCGACGGCAAGATGTACCAGACCGAAGCGCAGAACGCCTTCTGGGGTTTCCGCGATCCATGGCCGTTCCGCGACCCGAAGGACGGCAAGTTGTACATGCTGTTCGAAGGCAACGTGGCCGGCGAGCGCGGCTCGCACAAGGTGGGCAAGGCAGAAATCGGCGATGTGCCGCCCGGTTATGAAGACGTCGGCAACTCGCGCTTCCAGACCGCCTGTGTTGGTATCGCCGTGGCCCGTGACGAAGACGGCGACGACTGGGAAATGCTGCCGCCGCTGCTCACCGCAGTCGGCGTCAACGACCAGACCGAACGTCCGCACTTCGTGTTCCAGGACGGCAAGTACTATCTGTTCACCATCAGCCACACCTTTACCTATGGCGACGGGGTAACCGGCCCGGACGGTGTGTACGGTTTTGTCGCCGACTCGCTGTTCGGCCCTTACGTGCCCTTGAACGGTTCCGGCCTGGTCCTGGGGAATCCGTCTTCCCAGCCCTTCCAGACCTACTCGCACTGCGTGATGCCCAACGGCCTGGTGACCTCCTTCATCGACAGCGTACCCACCGGCGAAGGCGGGACACAGGTGCGCATCGGCGGCACCGAGGCACCGACGGTGGGCATCAAGATCAAAGGGCAGCAGACATTCGTGGTCGCCGAGTATGACTACGGTTACATCCCGCCGATGGTTGACGTCACGCTCAAGTAAACAAGGTCAACAGACGTCGTAGCATGGCTTGATCATTCCCATGCTCTGCGTGGAAACGATCAAGATTCACAGAAAAAAAAGCCACTCGATCGAGTGGCTTTTTTTATCCAAGTACGCACCGGCTATCTGGATAACTCATGCCGGCCGCGACGTTAACGCCAGGCGAACTGCCAGCAACACCAATACGAATGCCAGGCCCCGCGACTGCCACTTTGCGGACTCGCCGTGGTGGGACGCATAACCCCGGATGATTCCCCCCATCAGGCCCAGCACGACGTGAAAAATGATCGCGATCAAGGTTAATACCAACCCCAGCGTCACTATTTGCAGGGCAACCGCAGAACTGCCGCGCACAACGAACTGCGGCAAAAACACCATGAAAAACAGCAACGCTTTGGGGTTGAGCAAAGAGTTGAGCATCGCTCGGATGAACACCGACATCAGCGACGCCTGGAGAGTGGCATGCGTTGAACGTGCGGCACGCACCCGCAGGGCGTTCCAGGCCATCCAGAGCAGATAGAACGCACCGGCCCAGCGGATCAGGTCGAACGAGGGTGGCCACTGCGCTATGGCGGCTGTGAGGCCGGCTGCGGTGAGCGCGGTCAATACCAGGTCAGCCGCGCCGATTCCGAACGCAGCAGCGACGCCGCCACGCCAGCCGTAGCTGGCGCCGTGCGCAATCACGAAGGCCATGTTGGGGCCGGGAGACATCAGTAACAACAACACGGCCCCCGCAAACAGCAGGAGCGTCGATGGCTCTACCATGGGCGCTCCAGATCGCCGTAACAGGCGTTGTGAGGCGTGCTGCCATGGGGGTGAGCTGCTTTTTCGAGGTCGGTGCACCCGACCGTCACGTGACTGAACATGCCTCAATCGATTCGACGCCGCTGGAACGGTTGCATCCTGCGCGCCGGGTTCGCCTCCCTGCTGTATGAAAATGGGAGCCTACGCCCGCCATTTGATACACACAAAGAATTGTCCTGGATACATTCAACCGGACCATTGCCCACGCGCCAGGATCGAGTTGGCGACAGGCCTGCTCGGCTCAAGCGATAGCCCGGCATTGCGCGGCGCCTTGGGGCTGATCAGCCGCGGCCAACCGAGCTGCGCGCGGACAACGACCACGGCATCCAGGACTTTCTGCGTCCAGCGTATGTCCTGCGGATCGACCACGACAACGCGGAAGCCATGATCGGCGCCTTCAATCTGCACGCCCTCGGAATCATCGACGTGCAAGTCGATGTCGAATGCCGGCGGATACTTGGAAGGCGCATTCGACAGCCCATGCCCGGTCAGGGCGCGGTTGTGCAGCACACTGTTGACGACCCCGTCGACGCGGATTCCGTAGAGCAACAGCCAGCGGCGGATGTAGGACGGCGTGCGGCCGGACGAGGTATAGACCCAGACACTGCAGCCCTGGCGGCGCAACTCGCGGATCAAGGAACGTGTGCCGATACGCAACGGTTCACCCAGCCAACGATGCACACAGGCCGGCACCCAGCTGGTTTCGACAGCGCAGTGGTGGAGCTGGCAGGCCAGCGTGTCATCGATGTCAAAGGAAATACGCAGGCGTTGACGTTTAAATCGGCGCATCAATGGCCTCCCTGTCGCAGGGGCCGCGGCGTGCCGCCCAGGAAAAATTTGCCTGGATCAGGCGCTTGGTGTTCCAGGAAGGCTGCATACTTTTTCTTGATCTTGGGCAGTTCATACAAGGCCTTGACGCCATGTTTGGCAGAGTTGCGTATCACCGAGGACGGGTTGAAATAGCCCTCGGCGTTTTCAAGCGTCAGCACGAACGGCGGCAAACCTGCACGCATGAGCAGATAGCTGACGATGAGCGACCCACTGCGGTTGTTGCCTTCGATGAACAACTGCGGCTTGCTGAGGATGCGCACGTAGACGCCGGCCGCCCGTTTCCAGACCGATTCGCTGCGATACGCGCAATACCAGTTGAACAAGTCCTTGATACCGCCCTCGACGTTATTGAAGAAATGCTCCTCGGTCGCCGCCAGGTGCTGGGCGTACTCCACCCGCCGCGCCGGGTCTCGACCGCACAGCACCGTGGCGTTGATTTCCAGCATCAGGTTCAGCTGATGAAGATCAAACAGGTCTACGCCGCGTGCGACATAGTCGTCAATCAACGCATAGCCTTCAAGCACATTGAGCAGCACTTCGTCGGTCAAGGGGTCACGCGGCTCGGTGAAGTGCCGGCTAAGCTCGGCGAAGCGCTCCTGCACTTCGCGCAATGCGCGCTCAATGGCAGGTAAATCAAGGCGATGCGTTACAGACATTGAAACTCCTTGGAAACACGAGGTAAAAAATCTACCGGTTCACGCCAAGTCCGTTTGGCGTTTGCATGTGGGCGGCCCAGGCCGGACGGTGTGACTCAGCTGAACTTGCCGCTGATGTAGTCTTCGGTCATTTGCTCGCGCGGCTTGCCGAAAATCTGCGCGGTCGGGCCCATTTCGACCAGATACCCCGTGCGCGTGCCCTGGGAAATATCCACCGAGAAAAACGCCGTGGTGTCCGCCACCCGGATCGCCTGCTGCATGTTGTGGGTCACCAGCGCGATGGTGTAATCCTTCTTCAGCTCGACCATCAGTTCTTCGACGCGTCGGGTGGCGATCGGGTCGAGCGCCGAGCACGGTTCATCCAGCAGCAACACTTCCGGCTCGGTGGCGATAGCGCGCGCGATACACAGGCGTTGCTGCTGGCCGCCGGAGAGCGACAAGCCGCTGACCTTGAGCTTGTCCTTGACCTCGTCCCACAGGGCGGCGCCCTGCAGCGCGTGTTTGACGCGGTCGCCCAGATCGCCCTTGTAGCGATTGAGGCGCAGACCGAAGGCGACGTTGTCGAAAATGCTCATCGAGAACGGGTTGGGCTGCTGGAACACCATGCCGATGTAACGGCGCACGACCACAGGGTCGACGCCCTTGCCGTACACGTCCTGGCCAAGAAAATGCACATGCCCTTCGAAACGAAAGCCCTTGACCAGGTCATTCATGCGATTGAGGCTGCGCAGCACGGTGCTTTTGCCACAGCCGGAAGGCCCGATGAAGCCGGTGATCTTGTTTTTTTCGATCGGCACGTGGCTGTCACGCACGGCCATGAAGTTGCCGTAGAAAATCTTGTCGAGCTTGCAGTCCATGACCACAGGCGACTCGGTCACAAACGGAGCGGCTATTTGCGCAGTGGATACGTTCAAAATTCAGGTGCTCCCGCTTTTAGTACTTGGGTTTGCCGAAAATACGGCTCACGACATTCACGACCAGCACGATCATCACCAGCACCAGCGAGGCCGCCCACGCGAGTTCAAGCTGATTGTCGAAAGGCATGCCGGAGAAGTTGTAGATCAGCACGGCCAACGAGGCTGTCGGGTTCATGACGGCCAGGTTGCCGTCGTGGTAGATCCAGTAGTTGCTGAACAGCGCAGTGAACAGCAATGGTGCGGTTTCGCCCGCAGCGCGCGCCACGGCCAGCATGACGCCGGTCAGGATCGCCGGCAGGCCGGTGGGCAAGACGATTTTCCAGATCACCTGCGAACGGGTGCAGCCCATGCCGTACGCAGCGTCCTTCATGATCTTGGGCACCATGCGCATCGACTCTTCGGCCGTCAGCACCACGATTGGCAGCATCAGCACGGCCAGCGCCACGCCACCTGCCGGTGCCGAGTAGGTTCCGGTGGTCATCACCACCAGCGCGTAGGCAAACACCCCGGCCAGAATGGACGGCAAGCCGGTGAGCATCTTGGCGGCAAAGCGCGCAGCGCTCGCCAGTTTGCTGTCAGGCCCCAGTTCCGCAAGAAAGACGGCGGCCAGGATACCGACCGGCACGGCGATCGCCGCCGCAATGCCGACCATCACCAGGGTGCCGGCCATGGCGTTGCCGAAGCCGCCGCCGGTCTCGAAACCGGTCGGCGGCAATTCGGTGAAGAGCTCCAGGCTCAGGCGCGCACCGCCTCGGGTGATCAGCATATACAGCACGGAGATCAACGGTACGCTGGCCAGCAGCGCGCCGAACCAGACCAGTGTGGTCAAGACCAGGCTGCGCAGGGCGCGGCCTTCGAAGCGGCGCTGCAGGCTGGGCAGCGCGGCGGCAGGCGTGGTGAGGTTGGTCATTGTTTGGTCCCCCGCTGGGCGTAGAGCATGAGCATCGAACCCGCCACGTTGACCAGCAGCGTGATGAACATCAGCACCAGCGCCGCGTACATCAACACCTCGATCTCGTTGGGCCCGGCCTCGGGAAAGTTCAGCGCCAGCAAGGCCGCCAGGGTATTGGCCGGTGCAAACAGGGACAGGGAAATGTTGTTTGCGTTACCCACCAGCATCGCCAGGGCCATGGTTTCCCCCAGGGCGCGACCGAGGCCAAGCACCAGGGAGCCGAAGATACCGGTGGCGGCCGATGGCACCATCACCTTGAGAATCGCTTCCCAGTGTGTCGTGCCCATGCCGTAGGCGGCCTGTTTGGTTTTCATCGGCACCGCGGTGAGCGCGTCCTGGGACACTGCGGCAATGGTCGGCAGGATCATGATCGCCAACACCAGCGCGGCCGGCAGCAGGCCCGGCCCGCTCAGGGATGTACCGAAAAAGGGAATCCAGCCAAGTTCCGTGTTCAGCCATGCCGTCAGCGGGCGGATGGCGGGAATAACTACATAGATGCCCCACAGGCCGTACACCACGCTGGGGATCGCCGCGAGCAATTCGACGATGGTGCGAAACACCGCAGCCAGCTTGGCGGGAAGGAAATCCTGGGTGAGAAAGATCGCCATGCTGACGCCAAAAAAGCCGGCGATCATCAACGCGATAAAAGCACTGTACAGCGTGCCCCAAATCGCCGGCAGAATGCCGTACTTGCCTTGGTTGACATCCCAGACGCTGCCCAGCAGCACGTCAAAACCGTGCTTTTCCATGCCTGGAAGGGCCTTGCGCCCTACTTCGAACACCAGTGCGAAGACCAGCGCCAGCACCAGCACCACGCCGATGCGTGCAAGCGCACGGAACGTGCGATCCATCACAAAGTCCTTGGTGGACGGTGGCTGGCACGCAGAGTCCGGGTTACCCGGTACGACAAAAGGTGTGTTCATGGGTTAATTCCGAAACAGGGAAGAAGTGCTCCCGGCATGGCTGACTGCCCATCCCGGAAGCGACCTGGCACGCCTTACTGAATGTTGGCGGAGGCTTTGCGAACCTGCTCGACTACCGAAGGCGGCAGCGGGATGTAGCCCATGGAGTCAGCGATTTTCTGCCCTTCGGTCAGGCTGTACTCGACCATTTCACGCATGGCCTTGGCCTTGGCCGGGTTGCCGTTGTCCTTGCGGAAAATCATCCAGGTGTAGGACGTGATCGGGTAGGACTTCGCGCCGTCCGGGTCCGGCAGCCAGGCCACCAGGCTTTCCGGCATCTTCACCGCAGCCAGTGCTTCTGCACCGCTTTCGGCATTGGGCACAACGTACTGGCCGGCCTTGTTCTGCAACTGGGCGAAGTCAACCTTGGCCAGTTTGGCGAAACCGTATTCGATGTAGCCAATCGCGCCAGGGGTCTGGCGTACGGTGGCGGTCACACCGTCGTTCTTGGGCGACTTGATGAACTTGTCGGTGGCCGGCCAGTTGACGGTGTTGCCTTCACCCAATGCTTCCTTGAAGCCAGGGTTGATCGCCGCCAGGTGCTTGGTGAATACCGCGGTGGTGCCACTCGAATCCGCACGCACCACGACGGTGATAGGCGTAGCCGGCAGCTTCAGGTCCGGGTTGGCGGCAACGATCTTGGGATCGTTCCACTGGGTAATCTTGCCCAGGAAGATATCGGAGTACACATCGCGCGGCAGCTTCAGGCCCTTCGGATTGCCCGGCAGGTTGTACGCCAGCACGATTTCACCGGCGGTCATCGGCAGCAGTTGCACGCCCTCGGCAACCTTGGCGATGTCTTCGTCTTTCATCGCGGAGTCACTGGCGGCGAAGTCGACGGTTTTGTTCAGGAAGTCCTGCACACCCGCCCCGCTCCCCTTGGACTGGTAGTCAACCGTGACGCCCGCGCTCTTCTTGCTGAAATCCTTGAACCAGGTGAGGTAGATCGGGGCCGGGAAACTGGCACCGGAACCGGTCAGGCGGATGCTTTCGGCAGCAAACACCGAAGTGGCGCTCAGAGAAACCGCAACGGCGAGTGCAGCAGACTTCATCAAGCTTTTCATTCAGGAACTCCGTGGTGTAATTTCGGGCTCCCGGGACTGTGCAGCAGCTTTGTTACGATTTTATGAAAAATCCATGGCAGGCGCGTTTTTGCCCCCTTTTGCCGGCGCAAACTGGCATTTTGCCGTGATTGCTTCGTAACAAATTGCGACTACCAGGCGAATTCGTCCCTTTCGAGCGCAAACGAGACGAAGACGCCCGCCGGCTTACTTGCCTCCCGTCACGTCAAGGAAGGTGCCGGTCACGAACGACGCTTCGGCGCCGGCCAGCCAGAGAATGGCCTGTGCCACTTCCTCCGGTTGGCCGCCGCGCCCCATGGGAATCGAGTCTTTGACGCGATCGACGCGGCCCGGCTCGCCGCCGCTGGCGTGCATGTCGGTGTAGATGTGCCCCGGGCGAACACAGTTGACGCGTATGCCCTCGCGCGCCACTTCCTTGGAAAGCCCGATGGTAAACGTCTCCAGGGCGCCTTTTGACGCCGCATAGTCGATGTATTCGTTGGGACTGCCCAGGCGTGCGGCGCCGGAAGAGACGTTGATCACCACCCCGCCCGGCCCGTTGTGCCGGTAAGCCATGCGCTTGACCGCCTGCTGGGCGCAGAGCATGGGGCCGATGGCATTGACCGCAAAGATGCGCTGCATGCGTTCATGGCCAAGATCCTCCAGGCGCGACTGGGTCGCCAGCACCCCGGCGTTATTGACCAGGACATCAATGCGCCCGAACGTGCGGTCGATGGCCGCGAACAACCGCGCGACCTGTTCGGGGTCTGCGCTGTCGGCCTGCACGGCCAGGGCCTTGCGCCCCGCTGCCTGCACATCCGCCACCACCGCCAGCGCCGCCGGTTCGTTGGCCACGTAGCTGATCGCGACGTCATAGCCCCTGGCGGCGGCCAGTCGAGCGGTGGCAGCCCCCACGCCGCGACTGCCTCCGGTGATCAGGATCAGGGGTGCCTGTGTGACTTTGTCCATTTGAATGACCTCCTGCGTTGTTGGCTGTATCAGCCGATGATGAGGATGCCGGCTACGATCACGACACAGGCCAGGATGCGGCGCAGGGTGAGCGTCTCGCCGAGAAACAGGTAACCGATCAACAGCGCAAACAGCACGCTGGTTTCGCGCAATGCCGACACCGCGCCCAGGGGCGCTTCGTTCATGGCGTAGATAACGATTGCATAGGCCAGCAAGGAGACCAACCCGCCGAGCGCGGCGGTCAACAGGCCGGGCCGCACACTGAACAAGCTGCGGGCATCGCGCAGGCCGATGTACACCAGCGGCATCAGCACACCCCACAAGGCGCACATCCACGCGGTGTAGGCCAGCGGCGCGCCGGAGAGTCTGGCACCGATGCCGTCGACGACGCTGTAGGCCGCGATGAAGCAGCCGGTGCCCAGCGCATAGGGCAGGCTGGGAACCGACAGGCTGCGGCCCTTGAACGCCAGCGAAATGATCCCGCCAGAGACCAGCGCGATACCCAGCAACTGCCCGGGGGCAATGCGCTCGCCGGCGAAGACGGCGGCGCCCAGGGTGATCAGCGCCGGCGACGACCCACGGGAAATCGGATAGATCTGCCCCAGGTCACCGACCCGATAGCTGCGCACCAGGAACAGGTTGTAGCCGACATGCAGCAAGGCTGAAAGCAGCGCGTAGCTCCAGCTCTCAGTCGCGGGTATCGGCATGAACACTGCAGCGACGCCACAGGTGATGGCAATGGCGATGCACATCACCGTCATCGACCACAGCCGGTCGGCACCGCCACGCAGCAGCGCATTCCAGCTGGCGTGCAGGAGCGCGGCGAAAAGAACCAGGCAAACAAGATGGATAGGCATGCGCCATCTTAGGCAGACCGGCACTGGAACGACAGCGAAGTTTTCTCATCGCACCATGAACAAATACTCATATCTATTGAGCGGCTTGTTGCACTCTCAGCGCCTCGCCCATCAACCATTGTCGGAAGTCGAGGATATGCGGCTGCGCCTCGATGCCCTTGGGGCACACAAAGTAGTAAGCCAACGGCGATGGGAACGGCACGTCGAACAGCCGCACCAGACGGCCATCAGCGATTTCGTTTTCCACGTGGCCGCTGCGCACCAACGCAACACCCTGGCCAAGCAAGGCGGCCTCGACGGTCATGTTGCTGTCGCCGAACCTGACGCTTTCCCTGAGCGGTGAAAACGCCAGCCCGACGGACTGGAACCACGCCTCCCATTTCGGCACCAGCTCGGCGCCATCGCGGGTCAGCAGCGGCAAACGCAATAATTGGGCCGGATCGCGCGGCGTTCCGAGGCGCTGCAGCAGGTCGGGGCTGGCCACCGGAAACACCTGCTCGCCGAACAGAAACTCCGAGTACAGACCGGGATAACTGCCCTTGCCCAGCCGAATCGCGACATCGGCCTGGCCCTGCGCGAAGTGGATGATCTTGTCGGTGGTGTCCAGCGAGACCAGCAGCTCGGGGTGCTGACGGGCCAGGCTCGGCAAGCGCGGCAACAGCCATTTGAGTGCGAACGAATAGGTGGTGCTGACGCTGAGCCGCACCCGGCCTTTTTGCTCGCGCAGATCGCCCAGGGTCGCCTCCAGGCTAATGAAGAATTCGCGCACGATGGGCGCCAGCGTAGCCCCCGCTGCCGTGAGGCGCAGCGGTTGACCGCGTTCAAACAGCTGCAGCCCCCAGAGCGTTTCCAGGTGCTTGAGCTGGTGGCTGACCGCGCTCTGGCTCACATGCAGTTCCTGGGCGGCGGCCGTAAAGGTCGGATGCCGCGTGGCGGCTTCAAATGCGCGCAAGGTGGCGGTCGGCGGCAGGTCTCTCATAGGCAGGGTCTCGGCGAGTGGGCAGGAACAGGCAGGGCATGAACTCAGGCTCATGTTACGCCGAGTCAGCCCTACACCGGAAACTGCGCCCTGATCAGCGTGCCACCCTCGGCCAGGTTGCTGGCGGTCATGGCGCCGCCATGGGCCTGGCAGATCGCCCTGGCGATGGACAAACCCAGTCCGCTGCCGCCCGAGTAACGCGCCCGGGAGCGTTCCGCCCGCCAGAAGCGATCAAATACGCTGTCCAGGTGCTGTGCCTCGATACCCGGGCCGCGATCGCCGATTTCAATCACGATCAGGTCTTGAACCTGGCACGCCATGATATTCAACTCACCGCCGCCTGCCGCATAACGCAACAGGTTATCAACCAGAATGTTGATGACCTGCCCGAGGCGATCGCGATCGGCATGCACGCGCAGTCCATCGGCCATAGTAATCTGCGTGCGAACACCGGCCTGATCCAACTGCGGCTCAAACCAGGCCAACCGTTCGGCCACCAGCCCCATCAGGGGAAAATCGCTGCGCTCGAGCACCAACCGGCCAGCCCGGGCCATCGACAGCAGGTGCAAATCATCCACCAGTTTGCTCAACTGATCGAGCTGACGCTTGACCATGCCCAACTGCGCGGCATCGCTGGGAAACACCTCGTCGAGCATACCCTGCACGCGCCCCATGGCGGCATTCAGCGGCGTGCGCAGTTCGTGGGCAATGACCGCGCTGGACTCGCGCACATCACGCTCATAGCGCTCCAGTTGGGTGCTCATGCTGTTGAAGTCGCCGACCAGCCGTTGCAACTCGTCGGGTGCATCGCGATGGACCGGCAGGCGCGTCAGGAAATCCCCGCCGGCGACGCGCCTGGCGCCCTGGGCAATCGTCGAAAACTGACTGGACAAGGGCCGCGAAAACCACAGGCCGCAGGCAATGATGATGGGGATGGCGGCCAGCACCAGGCCAACCAGTACCAGCCAGTCCTGATTGGCGATGGCCGGCTGGAAATAGTCCAGCGGGTAGTACTGGGCCACCAATTGACGCAAGCGCGCCTCGTTGAGTCCTGGGTCGGCGCGCAGTTGCTGCAGCTCTTCGCGCAACCCCGGCGGCAGGTGCTGCACAAAATCCCGATCCGACAGCGTGATGTTGAGCCACATGCACACCGAGATCACCACCACGGCGCCGATCGCCAGCAGGCTCATGCGCATGCCGATCCAGCGCCACAGCGGTTTGTCGTTGTTCAGCGATTTATCCGGCATGGGTTTATCCAACATGGTGTTTACCTGAACCGATAGCCAATGGAACGCACCGTCACCAGCACCCCGGCGATGCCATGGGTTTCCAGCTTGCGGCGCAGGTTGTGCACATGGGTATCGACGACACGGGCCAGGGCTTCGCTTTCCGGCAGGCAGATTTCCAGCAGCTCGTCACGGGTGAAGGCCTTGGACGGAGTCTGGAGCAACGTCACCAGCAGCTTGAATTCCGTCGGCGTCAGCTCCAGCCATTGCGGTGGTGCATCGCCCTGCTCGATGGCTGCGGTAAAAGCGTCAAGATCCACCCGCAGGTTCTCATGGCGCAACAGGTGTGCCACCGGCTGGTTGCCGGTGGTGCGTCGCAGCACCGCCTGTACCCTCGCCACCACTTCACGCGGGCTGTAGGGCTTGACCACATAATCGTCTGCGCCGTAGCGCAAGGCGCCAAGCTTTTCCGGTTCGTCGCCCATGGCCGTGACCATGATCACCGGCGTGTCACTGCTGCGGCGCACGGCGGACAACACCTCGGTGCCACTCAAGCGCGGCAGCATCACGTCGAGCAATATCAGGTCGGGCTGCCAGCTTTTGTGCAGGTCGAGACCGCGCTGACCGTCTTCGGCCAAGGCCACCTCATAGCCATCCCGGCGCAGATAGGCTTCGAGAATGCTGGCGCTGTCGGCGTCGTCTTCGACAATGAGGATACGTTTTCCTGACACAAAGAAGCCTCTTGATGAAACCTTGATAATTTACGAATGGTTTATTGAAAGTCCGCTGCCAGGATTGGCCTGTGCCCGACTTTCGCGAACCGATCCTATGCTCACCACCGCACTGCTGTCCAAGCCTATCCACTCGCCTGAAAGGCTCCACGCAAGCGCCAGCCTTTTCATCCCTGGGGCCGAGCGTGGCCCTGTTCGTACGGCTGTCTACGCCGGATAAAGTTGGACACACGATGATTTCTTTCAAGCACCTCTGCACAATGGCCGTGCTGCTCGGCGCGCTGTCGATAAGTATCGACAGCCAAGCCTCCTCCCCCCGGCCCGCCGATGCATTCGTCCATCCGGGCCTGCTCCAGACCCAGACGGACTTCACGCGAATACGCGAAAAACTGGCCAACCAAAACGCGCCATGGCTGGCCGGCTGGCAAAAGCTGATCGCCAATCCACATGCATCATTGGCCTGGCAGGCCGATCCGGTGCCCGTGGTGTACCGCACTTCAGATGGCTTGAATAACGACAGCACACTGTTCAACGACGCCGCCGCCGCACACGCCCTGGCCCTGCGCTGGCAGATCTCGCAAGACCCCGCCTATGCCGACAAGGCCGTGGGCATTTTGAACCAGTGGTCTTCCACACTGACGGCGATCAAGGGCAAGCCCGACAAGTCCCTGGCGGCAGGCTTGGCCGGTTATCAACTGGCCAACGCGGCCGAACTGCTGCGCAGCTACCCGAAGTGGCAGGTGACGGACTTTCATCGATTTCAGGGCATGTTGCTCAGCGTGTTCTATCCCATCAATCATGACTTCCTGCTGCGTCACGATGGGAGCCCGCCTGATCGTCACGGCGCCCGTTGGGACCTGGCCAGCATGAACTCGATCCTGGCCATCGGCGTACTGACGGATCGTCGCGACCTCTACAACGAGGCCGTGGACTACTTCAAGCACGGCAGCGGTAACGGCGCCATCGAACACGCGGTCTGGAAGCTCCACGGCAATGGCCTGGGTCAAGTCCAGGAAAGCGGGCGTGACCAGGCACACGCCCTGCTCGACATCGCCCTGCTCGGCAGTTTCTGCCAGATGGCCTGGAGCCAGGGCGACGACCTGTTCGGCTACCAGAACAACCGCGTACTGCAGGGTGCCGAGTACGTGGCCCAATACAACCTGGGCCACGATGTTCCGTTTACCCCTGTGCTCGATCGCAGGTTCAACCAGAGGGTCATCTCGCCCAACCATCGGGGCGAAATCCGTCCGATATGGGAGCTGCTCTACAACCATTACGTCGTGGGCAAAAGCCTCAGCGCGCCGAATGTGAAAGCCATGGCGAATAAGGTCCAGGTGGAAGGTGGCGGCGGCGATTATGGCCGAGACAGCAGCGGTTACGAGCAACTGGGGTATGGAACATTGCTGTATTCGTTGGGCGAATATGGCGTGTCAGACGCTGAATTGGTGCCGTAAGAAACGCCGGGGCCGAACGGCCCGGATCGTGGCTATGCATAGCGGTCAACGGTAACCACGATGCGAAGCGAGTCGCTCTTGATCTTGATCTGCTTTTGATCCTAGGCGCCCCGTTAAACCACGCTGGCCGAACGCAGGCTTGAAT
>NZ_CVTN01000086.1:33068-72940 GCF_900004915.1 Pseudomonas sp. 31 R 17 | reverse complement strand
AGCAGCCGTTACCGCAGAAACGGATATGTACTCGGTCCAATCCAGCATCCTGGTCGGCCCAGAGGCCGCCATCGGGGGCAAGCCCCCTCCCACAGTTGAACCGGGATCGACACAAAATCCTGGTCGGCTCTGAGGCCGCCATCGGGAGCAAGCCCCCTCCCACAGTTGGGCCAGGATTGACACAAAATCCCGGTCGGCCCTGAGGCCGTCATCGGGGGCAAGCCCCCTCCCACATTTGGACCGGGATCGACACAAAATCCTGGTCGGCTATGAGGCCGCCATCGGGGGCAAGCCCCCTCCCACATTTGAGCCAGGATTGACACAAAATCCTGGTCGGCTCTGAGGCCCTCATCGGGAGCAAGGCCCCTCCCACATTTGGATTGTGGAGCATCAGTAAATAGTCATAGGCTGCTCCCTCACCCAGCGTCGCACCAAAGTTGCGTAGACACCCAGGGTGCCACGGACGATCAAGGCAGCCTGGAACTCACGTTCACTTATGCAAAATCGCCCGATGAATATCCCCCAACGCCATGATGCGCTGGGCGGCATTGAGCTTGATCGCCTCCTTGGGCATGCCGAACACCACACAACTGGCCTCGTCCTGGGCCACCGTGGCGGCGCCGGCATCAAGCATCTCCTTGAGCCCGCGCGCGCCGTCGTCGCCCATACCGGTCATGATGATGCCCGTAGCGTTCCTGCCGGCGAACCTGGCCACCGAACGAAACAGCACATCCACCGAAGGCCGGTGCCGGTTGACCAGCGGCCCGTCGATGACCTGAGCGTGGTAATAGGCGCCGCTGCGGGTGACCATCAGGTGCTTGCCGCCTGGGGCAATCAGGGCCAGCCCGGGCAGGATACGGTCATTGTTGCGCGCTTCGCGCACCTCGATCTCGCAGACGCTGTTGAGACGCTCGGCAAACGAGGCGGTGAATTTTTCCGGCATGTGCTGCACGATCACCATACCCGGGCACACCCGCGGCAGTGCCGTCAGCACCGCCTCCAGCGCCTGGGTGCCACCGGTGGAGGTGCCGATGGCGACAATACGTTCGGTGGTGTGCGCCATGGCCTGGCCATTGGCGGCGGGCAGGATTGCATCCGCACTGAGCTTGCCGGCCGGTGCCGGTAAGGGCGTCACGCTGACGCTGCGCTTTCCCAGGTTCCTGACGTTGGCGTTAGCCGCGGCACGGATCGCCGCCACCAACTCGGCCGCCGATTCGATCAGAAAACTCTTCAGGCCGGTCGTGGGCTTGGTAATGATTTCCACGGCACCCGCTGCCAGCGCCTGCAGGGAGGTTTCCGCGCCTTTCTGGGTCAGCGACGAGCAGATCACCACCGGTGTCGGCCGCTCGCTCATGATTTTCCTGAGAAAGGTAATGCCGTCCATGCGCGGCATTTCTACATCCAGCACGATCACATCCGGCCATTCCCGGGCGAGTTTGTCCATGGCGAAAATCGGGTCGGAGGCGGCCCCCATCACATGGATATCCGGCGTGTCAGCGAGAATCGCCAGCAGTACCTGGCGCACCACGGCCGAGTCATCGACCAGCAGCACACTGATTTTTTTGGTAGGCATCTTGTTGAAGTGTTCCCATAGGTTGGTGCCGGACCCAGACGTTGCCGTTCCACAGGTCGAACATGATCGTGCGGTAACCGGTACTGCCCATGTCCTGGGCCGTCAGGTGCAATTGATAGCGCTCGGCCAGGGCCAGCGCCGCGCGAATATTCAGGCTGGCCACGTCGTGCGTCGGCAGGCGGCGCTGGTGATCGGGAAACATCTCGCCGCCGCCGAACAATTTGACCTGGTAATCCTGTGCCCCCGTGCCATTGGCCTGGGCGTGGCGCAACAGCAGTTCCATGGCTTCGTCGCCATAGCGGCCGTCCAGGGGCTGATGGTTGCGCAGGCGCCCCGGCAGCATGAAATGACACATGCCGCCGATCCGCCGTTGCGGGTGCCAAAAGGTGATCGCCACGCAGGAACCGAGCAAGGTGCGCAGGCGCGTCGGCCGCGTCGCAAAGCTGACCTGGCCAGGCGCCAACACCACTTCGCTCACTCCGACTGGTTTTTTCATGGCTTGCGGTAAATCGACGGCGCCACCAGCTTCAAGGTGTCGTTGACACCGTTGAGGCTTTCCGAGTGGCTGATGATGAAATAACCGCCGGGCCTGAGCAGCGGCAACAGACGCGCGACCACCTGGCTCTTGGTCTGCTGGTCGAAATAGATCATCACGTTGCGCAGGAAGATCACCTCGAACTCGCCCAGGGCCGGCAGCGCTTCGTTCAGGTTGACCTGCACAAAATTGACACGGTTGCGCAAGGCCTTGTCGATCAGGAAGGTGCCCTCCTGGCGGCCGATGCCCTTGAGGCAGTACTTGGTCAGCAGCGGCTGGGGCAGCGTCGCGGCGCGTTCCATGGCGTAGTGGCCGTTGCGCGCCTTGGCCAGCACCTGGGTGCTGATGTCCGAGCCGATCACTTCCCAAGGCGTGGTGCCCAGGCCCTCGGCCAGGGTCATCGCCAGGCTGTAGGGTTCTTCGCCCGAGGAACTTGCCGCGCTCCACACGCGAAATACCTTGCCCGGCGCGGCCCGGGGCAGCACCTGCTGGCGCAGGAAATCGAAGTGCTTGGGCTCGCGAAAGAAATAGGTTTCGTTGGTGGTCAGCAAATCCAGCGCAACCTGCAGCTCGCCCTTGCGTTGGTCACTCATGATCAGCTTGAAGTACTCGCCGTAGCTGTGCAGCTCGTAGTGTTTGAGGCGCTTGAACAGGCGCCCGGCCACCAAGGCTTTCTTGGCCGGCGACAGGTTGATGCCGGCCGCGCGGTACAGCCAGCTCTGGAACTGGCCGAATTCACGATCGTCGATGGAGGCGGTATCTGGCATGGTCGGGACTCAACGCGGATCGAGGTCGAGGGCCGCCGCCTGGCCGTCCTCGGCGAGGCTGGACATCTCATCGATGGACAGCACCTTGTCCACCTCCAGCACAATCACGAACTTGCCGTCGACCTTGGCCATGCCGCCGATGAAATCGGCGCGAATCCGCGCGCCGAAACTGGGCGGCGGCTCGATCTGCGCGGCCGGGATCTCCTGCACGGCGGACACGGTGTCGACCAGCAAGCCGATATCCTGGGGCCGGCCGTCGTCGGTATTCGCCTCGATGATGACCACGCAGGAGCGCCGGGTGATGGCCGAGTTGGCCCGCCCGAAGCGCGCCGACAAGTCCACCACCGGCACCACCGCGCCGCGCAGGTTGATCACCCCGCGCACGAACGCCGGCATCATCGGCACCACGGTCAGGCTGCCGTATTCGATAATTTCCTTGATGCCCAGAATGCCGATGGCGAACATTTCTCCGCCAAGCATGAAGGTCAGGTATTGCGCGTCCTCATCCACCGCAACCGCGGTATGCCGAGTCGTCATCACTGCGCCCATGTCACTCTCCTTGTAGGCCCGTATCGATCGTGGGATCAGAAGCGGGTGAAGTCCGATTCGTCAGGTGCGCCGGCCATGTTGTAGGCGAAAGCCTTGCGCGGTGCCTGTGGTTTCGGGCGCGGCGGCTGACGGCTGGGCTTGCTGCCGGGGCTGTCGACGCCGCTGCTTTGAACCGCAGCCTTTGGCGTTGAATCGAGCACGAAGAAGCTCATGGCTTGCTGCAATTGCTCGGCCTGGCTGCTCATTTCTTCGGCCGTGGCCGCCAGTTCCTCGCTGCTCGACGCATTTTGCTGGGTCACCTGGTTGAGCTGGGTCATCGCGGTGTTGATCTGCCCGACTCCGGCGGCCTGTTCTTCGGAGGCGGCGCTGATTTCCTGCACAAGGTCGGACGTTTTGTTGATGGACGGCACCATTTCGTCAAGCAGCTTGCCGGCCTTCTCGGCCATGTCCACGCTGCTGGACGACAGCTCGCCGATTTCCTGGGCCGCGACCTGGCTGCGCTCGGCCAGCTTGCGCACTTCGGCGGCCACCACGGCGAAGCCCTTGCCGTGCTCGCCGGCCCGAGCGGCCTCGATGGCGGCATTGAGGGCGAGCAGATTGGTCTGGTAGGCGATGTCATCGATGATGCTGATGCGTTGGGCGATTTTCTTCATCGCCACCACGGTCTGCTGTACCGATTCGCCGCCTTCGGTGGCTTCCTTGGCGGCCTTGCTGGCCATGCCATCGGTGACCTTGGCATTCTCGGTGTTCTGGTTGATGCTGGCGCTCATCTGCTCCACCGAGGCGCTGGTTTCCTCGACACTGGCGGCCTGTTCACTGGTGGCCTGGCTCATCGATTGCGCCGTGGCGCTGACCTGTTCGGAGGCGCTGGCAAGGTTGTCGGCGGCGTTACGCACTTCGCCGATGATATGCGCCAGCTTGCCGACCATGTTGCGCATGGCGTTGAGCACCATGCCGGTTTCATCCTTGGCACCCGGCTCGATGTGGGCGTTGAGGTTGCCTTCGGCCAATTGTTCGGCGGCGGTTGCGGCCTGCCTCAACGGGCGGGAAATAATCCGGGCGATGAATACCGCCAGGCCCAGGCCGATCAACAAGGCCGCGACCAGTACCGCGCTGATCGACAGGCGTGCGTTTTCATACAGCGCCGAGCCCTTGTCACCCGCAACCGTCGCACCGGCATCATTGATCTCGATCATTTTCTGCAGGCGGCTGGTTACCTCATCGAAATGCCCCTTGGACTCTCCCCTGAGCAAACCACGTGCCTGGACTTCCTGGTTCTGCCGGGAAAACTCGAGCACTTGCTTGCTGCTCGCCAGGTACGCGTCCCACGCACTTTTCACGCTGGCCAGCAGTTGGCGATCTTCGTCGTTCGACAGCAACTGCTCGTAGGTGCCCATGCGGGTTTGGAACTGTTCACGCGCGTCGACGGCTTCACGTTCGGCCTGGGCCTTTTCCTCTGCAATATCGGTCGCGAGGTGGCGGTTTTCTTTCAGGCGATAGTTGGCGGCAAAAAAACGCATGCCGGCCGCTGCGCGCATGGAAGGCATCCAATTGCCCCTGATGTCCTGGGCCGCCTGGTTGACGGCCCCGAGCTGGAGGATGGCGAAGCCGCCCATGGCCGCAGTGAGCGCCAGGACCACCAGGAACGAGCTGATCAACTTGGTGGAAATTTTAAGATCGTAGAACCATTTCATCGGGGAACCTCCATGGAATTGCTTATGCGTCAGCGAGCGACGACCGGCGGCGATTGAGGCGCCTGTGGCGTGCGGGCTTCCAGTTGTACGAGTTGGTTGAGCAGTGCCGGTACATCCAGGATCAGGGCCACCGCGCCGCTGCCCAATATGGTCGAGCCGCTGATGCCGCGCAGTGCGCCGAACAGCTTGCCCAACGGTTTGATCACGGTCTGGAACTCACCGAGCAGGTCATCCACCACCAGCCCGGCCTTGTGCTCGGCGTAGCGCACCACCACCACGTTCTGGCGCCGTGCGGCCGGCCCTTCGTGGCTGAAGTGTTCACGCAGGTCCACCAGCGGCAAGACCTCGCCACGCAGGTCCAGATAGCCGTCGTCGCGGCTGGACTGGCGCTGGCGTTCATCCAGTTCGATACATTCCTGGACCATGTCCAGGGGAATCACATAGGTGGATTGGTCGATGCCAACCAGGAACCCATTGATGATCGCCAGGGTCAGCGGCAAGCGGATGCGCACCACCGTGCCCTCGCCGGGGCGGCTGTCCAGGTCGACGGTGCCGCGTAACAAGGTGATGTTGCGCTTGACCACGTCCATGCCGACGCCCCGCCCGGACAGGTTGGTCACCGCCTCGGCGGTGGAGAAACCCGCTTCGAAGATCAGGTTGTAGATCTCCTGGTCGGTGAGCACCGCGCCGCTGGCCACCAGCCCGCGTTCCTGGGCCTTTTGCAGGATGCGTTCGCGGTTGAGCCCGGCGCCGTCGTCGGCGATTTCAATGACGATGCTCCCGGAGTCATGGTAGGCATTGAGGCTCAAATGGCCCTTGGTCGGCTTGCCGGCCGCCTGTCGCGCCTCGGCGCTTTCGATACCATGGTCCATGGCGTTGCGCAGCAGGTGCATCAGCGGGTCGCCGATTTTCTCGACCACGGTCTTGTCCAGCTCGGTGTCCGCACCGCTGATGCTCAGTTCGATGTCCTTGCCCAACTCCTGGCTGATATCGCGCACCACACGGCGAAAACGGTTGAACGTGTCACCAATGGGGATCATGCGCAGGTGCAGGGCGCCATCGAGGATTTCTTCCACCAGCGCCGATACCGTCGAGGTCGCCTCTTGCAAAGGGTCGTTGTTACAGGAGCGGGCCAGCAGGCTTGAGCCGGCACTGGCGATCACCAGTTCGCCGACCAGGTTGATCAGCTCGTCGAGCTTGTCGGCGTTGACCCGCACGTAATTGCCGTCGCGGGGTTTCGCCTCGCTGGCTGGCGCAGAACGCTGCGGTGTCGCCGCCACAAGGCCTTGCTCCGCCTGGGTCACTTGGTCGCCGGCGGCGACCGCCGTGCTGCCGGGCGCTTCGTCGACTGCACTGATGTGCACCTCGCAGTCGTCACGCACAAAGTCGAACACTTCGTTGAGGGTGGCGTGACTGGCCGTCGAACGCAGGTCGATCTCGAACCCCAGGTAGCAGCTTTCCGGGTCCCAGCGGTCCATGGGCGGGATGCTGTCGGTCAGGGTGGTGACCTGCAGCACCTGACCCAGGGTCTCGAGGTAGCGCAAAAACGACAGCGGGTCCATGCCGTTACGGAACACGTCCACGCCGAAGCGCAGGGAGAGGTGCCAGAGCATGTCGACCGCCGCGTCGTCGGCCACCTCTGCGGTTTCGACGTCGGCAGCGGCGGTTCGCATCGGCTGATAGGCACTCAGTGCCTCGCGCAATGCCTCACCGCGCTCCAGCGCTGCGGGCGTCGGCGCCTCACCGCGGTTGGCGACCACTTCGACCAGTTCGAGCATGTGGTCGCCGCATTTGAGCAGCAGCGCGATCAACGCGGCGTCCACCGCCACCTTGCCTTCGCGCAGGCGGTCAAGCACGTCTTCGACGATATGCGTGAACCCCACGATCGACGCCAGACCGAAAAGGCCCGCCGAACCCTTGATGGTGTGTGCGGCGCGGAAAATCGCGCCGATGGCATCCTGGTCGCCGGGCTCGCTTTCCAATTGCAGCAGGGATTGCTCCATGGCCTGCAACAGCTCGCGTGCCTCAACGATGAATGTCTGCTGTGCCTGATCGAGATTGATGCTCACCTGGACTGTCCTTGTCGATCAAAAAAACATGGGAAGTGGCGACTACAAGCCTGCGCTACGGCACAGTTGCAGTGCGTGCATGACCGCCTGGCTTTGGCCGGTCACACTCAAGGCCGTACCGGCAACGCCCGCCTCACGCTGGACCACTGCGAGCAACTGCAAACCGGCGCCATCCATCTCCGTGACCTGCGACAGATCCAGCTCCAGGCGGGGAGTCGCGCCGATCCGGGGCAGCAGCGCAGCCGCCAGTTCCGCTACGGTGTAGATGGTCAGCTCGCCGTCGATGCGCACGCAGGCAGTATCGTCGACGGTTTCAGTGGTAATAGGCATGGGAGCCTCCCTGGCGCCGGGATCAAGGCAGGATCAGTTTAGACACTGCCGCCAACATCTGCGCCGGCTGGAACGGCTTGACCACCCATGCCTTGGCACCGGCGGCCTGGCCCTCGGCCTTCTTCGATTCCTGGGACTCGGTGGTCAGCATGATGATCGGGGTGAACTTGTAATTGGCCAGCTTCTTGACCTCCTTGACGAAGGTGATGCCGTCCATGTTGGGCATGTTCACGTCGCTGATGATCAAGTGCACTTTCTGCCCGGTGAGCTTGCTCAGGGCATCCTTGCCGTCGCTGGCCTCGATGACGTCGTAGCCGGCGCTTTTCAAGGCAATGCCGACCACTTGCCGCACGCTGCTGGAGTCGTCGACCACTAATACATTCTTTGCCATGATGTGCTCCTAAAAGAAGGTGATGTCTTGAGAGTTCTGCTGCGCGGCCGCCGCTCCGTGATGGAGGCGCCGTTGCTCGTCGGTGGCATAGGTGGCTTCCATGCGCGCGAGCCACTGCCGGGCATCGACGCCCACCGCCTGGTCCGGCGCCTGGCTGGCTTGCAGGAGGTGGTCATGCAAGGCCTGCATGTTGTCCCGCACGTGGCTGAGGATCTGGCTGACCCGGTCCTGGAATTGCAGGCTGACCAGCACTTCGGTCATCTCATCACGGATGCCGTAGCTTTCCTGCTTGAGCAGGTCGGCAGAGTCGGCCAGGCGCCCGGTGATGTTCTGGAAGCGCTCGAGCACGCGTTGAATGCTGTTTTCCGACTCGGCCACCGAGTGGCTGTCCTGGTCGGCACTGCTGGATGCGGCCTGCACCAATTGCGTGATGGCGTTATTGATGATGTCGACCTTGGCCGACATCTGCTGGCCGGTTTCACTGGATTTGTTCGACAGGCTGCGCACCGCATCGGCCACCACCGCAAAGCCGCGCCCTGCCTCACCGGCACGCGCCGCCTCGATGGCTGCGTTAAGGGCCAGCAGGTTGGTCTGCGCGGCAATCGCCGCCACGTCGGCGGCCATGGCGCGCAGTTCCTTGGTATAGGCGGTGAGGCTGCGGACCTGGGCCAGGGTCTGGTCTCGGCTGGTCTGAGTGGCCTTGAGCGAGTTGATCACCTGGCTCAGCTCGCTGTCACTGCGCGCCAGCACCTCCAGCGCGCCATCGGCCGACTGCCCGTCCAGTTCGCCGGCAGCCTGCTGCGAGGCCTGTACCGTGTCCTGCAATCGCGTGGCGATCCCGGTAAAACGGTTGGCCAGGCTTACAATCGCCTCTTCAGTCTGATGCCGCGAGCTTTCCACCTGCTTGGCCCAGATCGGCATGGCGCCCAGCAACACTTCATCGAGCTGCGCGCGAGAAGCCATGCCGTTGTGCGCCGCGTCCACCGTTGACTGATCCGCCTGGGCCCGCGACGTCGTGCGCAACACCGCCTTGCGCTGTGAACCGGTGCTCCAGGCACAGGCACCGAGACCAATCAGCACCAGTACCGCACACGCCACCAGGTTGGCCGTGGAGGCTGATTGCACCAGCAACCACACCACGGCAGGCACTACCGGGATAAGAGCAAACCAGCAAAAACGCGGATGACCAGGAAGGGTAATGCGGACGGATTGACGCTGGGTCATGAGTTCGATCCTTGAACAGTGTTGCGGATATAGGCGACATAGGGGTTATCTGCCCACTCCCTCTCAACTTTAGAATCCTTATGTGCCTTCCGTCTGTTTTATGACCATTGGATGACCGGCCCGGGCGTCCGAGCCCCTGAGCGCTGAACAAATCAGCGTGGCCTCCAGGGCGTAAGTGTCTTCCAAGCAGTGCTGCTGCCTGGCGTTCGGCGGGAACACACTGCTATTGGGCTTATAACGCTCCCAGGTGAACGCGTCCGCCAGTTCGCAAATGATGTGCTCGATTACGCGCATACCCACATCGATACAGGCATGACGCGTTTCAATCGCAATCTGCATCCGGCTGATTGAGCAACACCAGCACGCCTAAAATGGCTGCATAGAATTTGAACGCTGCGTCCTGGCCGTTCCATTCCCGGGACTGCCACATCAAGAACCACTCGCCGCCAATCACCATAAAGCCGAAGAACCACACCAACAGGCCCGTGGTGAGGCCCGCAATGGCGAAGACCTTGGCTTGGTTGAATTGCTGAGCGCAGTTGTGCCGGGCGCGCCACAACATCAACCCGCCAACAGCCAGCAACAGGGCCGTCAGCGCCTCGCCTGCAATGATTGCCCAATAGGCTCCGTGCCATAACCACCGGGTATTGATCGCGCGTGACATGGCGGCGTTGCCGGGGAAGGTGGTGTCCATGCTCAGTACGTGCCGGACGAAGTTGAAATTTGAGGTGTAGTCCGTAAGGTTATTGAATGCTGCCAGCGCGGCAAAGACCGCCAACATCGCGACCAGGACCAACTTTGCGTAACGAGTGACCATGCTGATTTCCTGAAAATGCCCGAGACGCTCAGCACGTTACACCTGCATCGGCCCGCAGAATCCACGGGGTGTCTATTGATGATGTGAGCATTTGCTGAATCGACTGTGGGCAAAACAGGTTGGGGAGCGAGCGGATGCTGTGTGATGGGTTTATACGCAGGAGTCGCCACATGTCTCCCGCGCCAGCCGCAGTCATCGGCTGGCCCGTTTGCGTTGGGCGTCTCGCTATGCAGGCTGGAGCTTGCTGCCGGCTTCTTCTATTTTCGCCCGCTTTACGACCGAAGCGCTTCACCAATTTCTTCAATGGCAAAACCGACGTCATGACCGGCACGAATCATCTCTGCGAACCGCAGCATCACTGAGGCGCCGATGTCGTGGGACAACGCCAGGGTCATCAATTCCCGTATCGGCTCGTCCAGCGCTGCTTCGATATCAGGTGAACACGCCTGCCCTGTGAGCCAGGCAATAAGGGAAGAGACCCTCTGACCAGAAGTGTTTTCATCAACACCCAAAATCTCGCCCAACATCATCCCCAATGTGCCCGCAGGGTGTTGCTCCGGGCGACTCCACGCTTTGAGTTCAATCGACTCGCGCTGTACCTTTTCCAAGTTGCGCCGAATCTTCCCCGGAATGGTTGCTGCGGCTTTAGGACGGTTGTAGTACTCACGATTCGCCAAACTTGCGGCGTCCCTGACAACCTTCCAGGCCACCGACCATAGCTGTGAAACGCTGTAGGTGTGCAATGCCGCGCGCATCGTACTTTTAATGTCTGCCAGCTCTTGTTCCGACAGATCATGGTTATAGAGTTCGCACTCAGTGCCCAAATAGCGCATGACATCGGCGACCGCGTAATCAAGCCACAGGTTGAAAAGCCCGTCAGCATCGGTATAGACCCTATCCGAAAGACTACGGATGACTTCGTCCGCACGCCTTGATGCAGCATCTGGCGCCAAACGATAGACCACCTGATCCCCCAATACCCAAATCTCATCGCCCTCCCAATAGTAGGTACCTGCACGTGCTTTACTCGGGTCATCAAGGACAAGTCCTGCCTCACGCAATTGCAGCATGAAGTCACCGACATACCGAGGCGCAAGCCCTTGACAATCACCTAGTCTGAAGCCGCCATTGGTCAATCTCGGGGTGACGGCCCGGTCCAACGCCAGCAGAAGCAGCACGTGAGCATCCGGTAGCGCGGAGTAGTCCACCGTGCGGGTTGACTGCCTGCCTACGTATTCGGCCAACTGCCGTTCAAGTTCTGCGGCTTTCGCCTTTTCAGCCGCAAGCGCAATCGCGTCCTGATCGTTCTGACACAGCGTACAAAGCCTGGTGGAACGCTGAGGAACCTTTTTAGCCTCGGAGCGATTTTTGATTTCGATCAGTTCTGCGCACCTGGGGCAGACCTGATTGTTATCAAATGCATTGCAACGTTGCCGTATGAAGCTGGCAAGCGTCACGCCCGGTGCCATTTCAATAACGTCCGTCAGCGCACTCACTTTTTCAAGGTACTGCCCTGACTCATCGACAGCCCAGTAACGCTCGATCAACTCAATTTCTTTAGGATCTTCGGTCAATATTTGCAGCTTGATTGCCATGTAAGCAGTCCTGTTTCGCGTGTGTTTTATTTCGTATCCAGTCGTCGCTGACTTATGGGCGCTTATCGCTGAGAGCTGTTGCGGCGACACCCACAACCTTGTTTAAGTCGCTCTTCGTTTGACGCTCCTCCAGCAGCGTTCTGGGCAACACAAACCCTTCAAAACTGCGTTGGGTGATTGGGTTGTTGGCCTTCTCTGCGCCAATTCGATAACGCATCAACCCGTCGGCAACGGCAAAGGTCAGGTCCACGCTGGTGTCGGTACGGCCATTGAGGTGCCCGCGACTGAGCAGCCGGAACAACGACCACGGCCCGCGATAACTCATGCTGGCGGTGTTGCCGGTGCTGTGCACCAGGGTCAGTTGGCTGCCATTGGTGTTGCCCAGGCTGTTGGGCCACACCAGCCCCGTGCGTTGCGGCGCGCCGTGCTGGTAGGGGATCAGTTGGCCGTCGACGCTGAGCATGCTGCTCAGGCGGGTGGCGCTCAGGGCCAGGGGTTCGATGGTGAGTTGCACGGCCAGGTGGCCGCGATGGTTGAAGAAGGTGTCACGGATGCGTTCGACTTTTTTCAGCTGTTCCAACACATCGGTGCGCACCAGGTAGCCGCCAAGGCTGTCGGAATACAGGGCGTCGAGGTTGTCCTTGAGGAATACGCTCAGGTACTGATCGTGGAACTGTTGCAGGCGCCCTTGTGGGCCGAAAAAGGCTTCGAAGTCCTCCAGCGAGGCGTCCTCGCCGCTTGCCTTGAACGGGTAGCGCCCGGCCAGGCGGTCGCGGTAGAAGCTGTAGATTTCGCTGTCCCAGCGCTTTTCCAGCTCGCGCAAAGCCGCAATGACTAACACCTGAGAAGTCTGGTCGGCGAGTTTTTTGACGTGTTGGTTCAACGGTTCAGGCAGGCCCACGGCGACACGTTGCAGGTTGGCGATCGGGTCGGCACCGGTCAGGGAGAAGCGGTTGAGTACGGTTTTCAGCGCCGCCTTGCCGGGGTCTGGGTTGTCGTGCACGGTTTTGGCGTAGTCGTAGACGGCACTGACCGAGCGCAGAGTTGCTTCGTAGTAAGACGGCTGCTCGCCCCGTGGGCTGATCAACTCTGAGAGGCTGGAGAATGCGCGCCGAATCCCTGCTGCCTGTTGCTGCCCCTCCGGCACCTTGTCCAGCTTGAGCGGCGCTTGCCCTTCAGCCAAGGGCGCGGCCGGATAGATCACGCTGTTGTCGCGCAGGGTTTCCAGCAAGCGCCGCAATGGCGCGGCCGGGCCGGTGACTTGTTCCAGTACCGCCACGCCGTGGCTGAGATCGTCGAAGTCGGTGACCGCGAACTGATTCAGTGCGCGCCGCCAGCTGTCCACGTAGTCGGCGCTGTACAAGGCACGAATCCGCAGGGTCAGCACTTTGCGGTCTTCGTCGGAGTAGTCCAGGCGTTGGCGTTCGCCGAGCACCCACTGGTCGATCATGGCCAGTTCGATGATGCCCTCGGTGCCGGGTTCAAAGTAGTCCTTGAAGCCCTTTGCGGTGAGCAGCGGCGGCAATTGCAGGCCGCTGCCCTCTTGATCGGTGTTCAGTGGACGGTAGACGATATCGAACGCCGGGCCGACCTCATTGCGCAGGTCCAGCGGGCGATGCAAACGCTCCAGGGCATCCTGTTTCAGACTCATATAGACCCGTTCGGCCATGGGCAACTGGCGCAATTGCTGTTGCACCTGGGCAATGCGTTCACGGTAGTGCGGCAGATCGGCATCGGCGTATTTGAGCGCGTAGCCCAGGTGTCCCATCAGATCGGCCTGCAACTGGCCCTGGCCTGGATAGGCACGCTGCCATTGCTTGGCGACCCACTCTTCGACGATGGCCGGGCGGCGGTTTTGCCGTTCTTCGAGCATGCGGTACACGCGCAGGGCCGCCAGTTGTTGATTGCTGCCGGCAGGCGCGGTATTGATGGCGTCCAACACACCGCTGGCAATCGCCGGCAGGAAGCGTTTGGACAGCAGATTCAGGTACGCTTCATCCACGGTAGGGCCAATCGCCCTCCCCTGGTACAACCCCATATCCGACAGCAACGGCCAAGCTTCACGGTAGTCGCCGTAAACCAGCACCGCATCACGGATCTGGTCCAGGGGCAACAACAGGTTGCGCCCGGTGGGGTCGACCTTGGCGTCGATGTCCCGCTCACTGAACTCCTGACTCTTGGCCAACACGCTGGCCGCCTTGTCGCTATTGATATTGAAGTAAAACTGCCAGGTGCCGATGACGACCAAACAGCCCAGGGATGCGACGCTGAACCCGGCAATCAGCAGCCGCCGCTTGCTGCGGGCCACCTTGATGTTGTCGCCCGCCAAACCCGCTTCGGGGTAGATCACCCGCTGGAACAGCTGCTGGGCAAAGTAGATGGCCGTGCCACCAGCTGGTTTGACTTCGGGTGGCGGTGGCGGCAGTTGATAGGCTTGTCCCGCTTCTTTGACGAAAGCGTTGCTCAGGGTGCCCTGCTGCAGCACCGAGGAGAAATACAGCCCGCGCACCAAGGCCGGCGTGGTGAAACGATCGCTGCCGAGCATTTCGCTGAGGAAGCCGAACAGTGCCGTGCGCAAGCCCGCCATCTGATACATCAGCGCCTGCAAGCGATCACGCTCATCCAACGTGGGCGCCTCCCGGGTGCTGTTGAAAACCTGCTCGCTCAGGCAGTCGACAAAGGTCTGGTATTGGCGTGTCAGCTCCGCCAGCCAGGCATCGAAATCACCCACCGCATCCAGGCTGAAGGTGAAGCCCAGCAGGTCTTCGCGGCCGCTGCGCGACAACCGGGCAAAGAACTCTTCGAAGCCTTCCAGCAGGTCGAACTTGCTCAGCGTCACGTACACCGGCAGGCGCGTTCCCAATTGCCGCGTCAGCTCAAACAGGCGGGTGCGCAGCAGGTTGGCGTGGGTCTTGCGCTGTTCGGGACATTGCGCCAGCAAGGCCTGCACATCGATCACCAGCACCACACCGTTCAATGCTCGACGGCTGCGGTTGCGCGTCAGCCAGTCGAGCAAGTGTCGCCAAAGGCGCGGGTGGGCGCCGGCGGGCAATACCGGTTTGACCTTGCCCCGCACGGCCCTCGGCTGCGCAGCATCGTTACCGGTTGGCTCCGGCTGGCTGAGGAACTCACCTGGCGGGTCGATCAACACCGCCTCGTCGCCGATCCACCAATCCACCGGATAGGCCAGTTGCTCCTCCTGGTGTGCCCTGACCCCGGCCTTGGTCACATGTGACAGTGAAAAGCTCTGATTGGAGCGGGTGATCAGGCTGGTTTTGCCTGCATTTTCCTCGCCCAGCACCAGGTACCACGGCAGCTGATACAGCGAACGCCGGCGCTCCATGTTGTTCAGCAGGTTGCCCAAGCTGCGGTCCAGCGCACGCTCCTGCGCCTCGATATAAGGTAGGCAAGGATCGGCCTGCAACGCCGCCTCATGCTGACGCTCAACCTGCAAACGCTGATAGCGATTACGCACCCGCCACGCCCAGATCAGCAACGGCACCACCAGCACCACGACACTGGCCGACACGCGCATTGCCAGTTCACTCAGCGGCTGATGCGCGCGCCAGGCCCACTTCGGGCCCAGCCACCAGATGGCGATCAACAAAAACACCACGCCCAGCAGCACCAATACTGGCACCGCCTGGTTGAACTGACGCAGCACCGGCACGCCCCAGCGTTTGAGGTAACTCCAGACCGTTTTCATGAAGTGCTCCTAGCGTATTTGTAATATTCGTTTCCAATAGACGGGAAGCAGATGATCCCCTTTGCACTCGTTAGCACCCCTCCCATGGTCATGGCTTTCGCTCCGCAAAGCTGGCAATGAACTCATCGAGGATGCGCTTGCTTTCGGCAGCGTCCTCGGCAGTGGGCCCGCGGGGGTTGAACCAAGGATCCGGCTTGGGCACCACCGCGCCATAGCGGATGCGCACGGACTTGAGGATTGCGTCCCAGACGGCCATGGCTTCGTAGTCGGTTAGGGACGGGTTGACGGGTTCTGCAGGTGCTGGGAGCTGCCAAAGCGGCAGTTTGTAGCCTTTGTTGGCAAATTCGGGGAGAGTCCAGCGAACGAGGTCTCTTGGTTTATCAGGATCAATGGCGGAGCGTTTTTTCCCACCCGCCGATAACCGGATGCTCACGCCAGGGCGGCTCAGGGAGGGGTTGTCTCGATAGTTCTCGCTGACAAAGAGTATTTGACGGTGAGTATCGTCACTGAAACCAATCAAAGACTCTTCAGCTTGCATGTCGGCCAGTGTGATTTTTCCAGCGCGCAGATTTTCGTAATCACCGGCGAGAAAAATCTTCGTGTCTTTTTGGGTGCGCACGTGCAAGCGTTCTTCGTCATCAGGTGAGAGCGCGTTGATGTAGATGTTCAGCGAAACATCCGAAGCTGGCGGGCGAAAGTGGAAGTTGGCAATCTCCTGATCGTGATGACTTCGGATCACAATCGGCCCCAGTGCAAAGCCTGCACCGGCGCTCTCGGGTGCAACTTTGAATATTTCCCTGGACAGTTTTAACAGGCGCGCCTCAACCGGAGCTGTATCACCGTCATAGGATGACGCACGGAGCAGGACGTAGGCGTCGCCAACCAGCAGATGAAACTCGTGCACGAAAGTATCCGGGACTTCGGTGCTCTCGAAATACTGCAGCGTTACACTTTGCGGTGAGATGCGTACTGCCGAAACCAACATGGGCACATCAGATTGCTTATAGTTTTTGATCGCCGCGATTCGATGCGCACGCTCATTCAATGCGGCATCAAATCGCTCCTGTGTCACTCCCTCTCCCAACACACGCACTTCAACGGACGAATGATCGGCGCCCAGCCCGTAGTAGAGCTTCACGTCGCCGCCGCCACTCCAGTTGGCCGGCAAATCAATCAAGCCGCGTCCCAATGCCCAGGTGCGCATGTTGCTTGTCATCTCGCTCACGTTACGTTTCTCCTGTTCGCTGGGTTGTTTGAAGGCCGCACAGCCGGCGAGAGAGCCCAGCACCAGGCAGACAAAAAGAATGCTCAGCCGACGCATAATGGCCTCTTGGCTTTCGCCGCAATTTTGATGATTGAATAGAGGGTGAAGTGCTGTGTTAGCGGGTTGGCGTAGGACGCCTCATGATCGAACCCAGGCGCCTTGATTTGCTGGCGGACCCCACCGTTGCGCGCCTGTTTTATCGGTGCGCTGCCCGAACTGACCGGTACGGTGCCGTCGCCAGAGCCGTCCTGCATCTTGCAATGCAGCTCCCAATAGCTGGTCTGCACGGTCTTGACGGGCGCATCGGGATCGCCACGCATGGGCGGGATGGATTGCTCGTGGCCGCCGACATACACAGGGCTGCGGCCATCATGCCTGACCTGATGCATCTCGAGATTGGACACCGTGAAGCTGTCAGGGTGTGAGCCGTAAGGACCATTGAGGCGAGACCCGCGCTGCATTTTCCAGGTAATGGAGTCGAAGCTGGGGTGCTTGTCTTCGCTGCCGTAGTAGACGTAGGTTTGAGGGTGATAGGAGCCGCTGATATCGTGATGAAAGCTTTTTGCTTTCTTAATGTTGTCAGCGAATATCTTCCACGTGATTGGTTCTCCATCTTCCGGCGCCAACCACTCCTCACGCAACAATTCCCACCAGCGGTCACGACGTAAATAGATCTCTTCGTAAGGGTCTTTTACGGGTTGGCGCGGCATCGCCGAAAGGCCCCGGTCGTCGATCAGCCTAAGCCAACCGGGCGTGTAATCCTGGGTCGGCAGCAATTGCAAGGCACCAGGCGCCTGCGCAAACACCGCAGTGACTTCCTGCCCGCTTGGGCCAATTACCGCACCGGCAATGGGGTCTTCGTCGCTCATGCCAACCTTGCAACGGCGATACGCCACTGGCGCCCCAGTCGCGGGCATTACGCCGTGCACCACTCCGGCGATCTTGGCGCTCATGCCGGGCAGTTGCGCACAGCGCCTCGCTACCAGCCCACCCATGGAGTGCGTGACCAGAATCACCTGCTGACAGTTACGACCGTATTGGTGCATCAGCTCTTCAATGCGCTCGGCCAGCCTGAGCGCCGCCTGCTCGTTGGAATCCAACCAGTTATACCCACACGCATGCACCGGCATTCGATAATCACCGCGCGCCAACAACTCATCCGAGATAACCGGCGGTAACTGACTGGCCAGGCTGGGCCCCAATCCCGGCATGGCAATGGGGATTTCGGGTTTTAACAGGGTGATATGAGTCGGTCCAGGCTCGACAGCGACGCTATGCAGGTGCTCAGGCCGAATGTCGAATTGCGTCCATTTGTGCGGCAAAAACTCACTGTTCAGGGTGTCTTCCAGCCACAGAAGAAATGCGTGGTAGCTGGTCTCACTGACCTCGCCCCAGCCGCGTTCCCTGTAGCGTTTGGTCAGGGCCTCGGTTGTGCTTTTACTGTCCAGCCCCGACTGCGCTATGACTGTGCCAGCAGAGCGTTTAGGCACTGCGCCTTCGTTATCAACCTCCACCCTGTCCGGGTGCAGCAATTTTTGTCGTATACCGGCCTTTTTGTTGATCCAGTTCATGGCCAACCACATATTCTTGCCCATGAATCCCGCATCAAGCCGCCAGACGGGTACGCCAGCCTCCTCTTGCTGCCCGCCTTCCTCTTCGGCAGCCTTGCTCTTCAAATTCGACCCCATAATCCCCGGCACAAAAATCACCGGCAATACCCCGTCCGGCGGCAATATGCAGTGCACCGGGTCGGTGATATGGCTGGGCGTGAGGGTCCAGGTATGCACGGGATTGCCCCGCGCGTTGTAGTGCATGGGGGCGACACGGGGCGTCGTCGGGCTATCGGGCATGTGGGGTCTCCGTTTTCAAGCCATTCCAATGTCAACCCTTCCAGTGTCATGCCCTGTTGCAGGGTGACGTAGCCTTCGCATCAGTGCGGCCTTCGAGGCGTGCGCCGTCTTTGCGGATCAAGGCGTAGGCACGGTTGCGCATGGGTCGACCGTTAAAAAAGGGTTGAAAGCGTTCGTTAAACGAGGTGCTGGGCCAGCTATTGAGTTGCGTTGCAGCATTGCTTGGGTCGATGAAGTACTTGTTCGCAGCCTTCACCGTGAAATTGCCGGGCATCCCCATCTCGATATGGCCGCCCTGCATCTTGATGTAGGCCCCGCCGCACAGCAGGGTGATGTGCTTGTCTGCCGCCACCAGTACGTGTTGCTGGCTGGCGCTGATTTCCACGCTTTGATCCGCTTGCACCTGGATGCTTTTGTGCTGGGCCTGTAACAGCAACTGGCCGTTATGGGCGATATGGCGCATGTCGCCACCCAGGGCGAACAGGCCGATTTCGTCGCCCGCAGTGACCACCACTTTTTTACCCGCAGTAAGCTGCTGGTTCTGCTGGGCAACGCTGTCGATATGCTCGCCTGCGCCCATGACGATGCTGCGGGACGTCGCCGCAGCGATACCGGCAGGCCCACTCAACGCGATGATGGGTTGCACGGCATTGCCGGTACCATTGGCCTGATCATTGGCACCATGGCCCAACATATTCACTGCATCGGTCAGGGACTCTTGCGGCTGCGAATCCTGGGTAATTGCTTTGGCATGCTCGGCAGATGATCCCAGCTGTTTCACCAACGTCAGGGCAGCTTGCAACACATCGATCATCTGCTGGCGCTCCAGCTGACCTGCACCGGCCTTCAGTTGCGCTTCGGCGCTCAGCAACAAACCTTTGGCTGCGCGTAATGCACCGTGACCATCCGTACGCAATTCAAAACCTTCACCCCTCGGCTGACCACCGCCGTAGTGCCGTGGATGAGTGAGATACCCCAGGTGCAGGGCGCTGTGTTCGTGATCACTCATCAATGCCGCGCTGATTTGCGCAGGGGTGTCATCAATGCGTAACTCGTTGGCTCGCGCACCCTTTAATTCACGACTTTTGGTCGTGGCTACAGCACTGAGCTTAGGCAGCTCGTAGGGCGGCAGATTGGTCTCGCGATAGGTCCGGCCCGTGGCGATCGGCTGGTCAGGATCGCCATCCAGGAAGCTGATAATCAGCTCCTGATTCACCCGTGGCACAGCCATGGCGCCCCAGGTCGCACCGGCCCAGCCTTGAGCCACACGGATCCAACACGAACTCTGGTCGTTGTTTTTGTCCGAACGATCCCATGGGAACTGCACCTTGACGCGGCCCCATTCATCGCAATAAATCTCTTCCCCTGGCGGGCCGACCACCGTGGCGATCTGCGGGCCGTCGATGCAGGGTTTGTCACGCAGCGGCGCCTTCCAGTCGGACGTCCAACGAATGGCGCTGGCGGTCATTTCATAAGATGTGCCGTGGTCACTGCCGACGGCTTCTTCCTGCAAACTGACGTGCTGTTTGCCTTCGTGGGAGATGGCGATGGTGCGCCAGCGGTCATTGAAGTCCTCGCGGGGATGATCGTTGAGATCGAAGGCCAATCCCGGTTGCAGGCGTTCATCGTCGCCTTCCAGATGGGCCAGTTTGGCGTCGTTGCGCAAGGCCGCAAGACGCGTCTTGGTAAAGGGCTTGCCGGCGATATCGCGCTTGTAGCGGCCGGGGTAGTCGTAGCGTTCGTAATCCTTGTGCTGGTTGTTCAGGTCCTGGTCGCCGGTGGCGGTGTGCTGCTGGTTGTAGCGCGGATGGGTGAAGGTGTAGTCGCGCTGTACCTGGCGGGCGGTGCGCACCTGTTCGGTGTAGTGGAAGCTGTTCAGTGCCGGTTCCATGGAGTCGCCGCCACCCACGGGCTGGTAGATCACCGGACAGTCGGTATGGGTGCCGATGGTGCCCAGCCCGCCAACGCGGTCGGTGAGGACGAGCGTGTGGCCGTCGGCGCGGTGTTCGAAGGCGTAGAGCAGGCCTTCTTCGGCGGCGAGGCGAGCGATGAAGTCGAGGTCGGTTTCACCGGCCTGTACGCAGTATTCGCGGGGATGGTGCTCGAAGCAGATTTCGCTGCGGATGTCGGTGAGCTTTTGTTCGGTGAGCACGCTGGTGATGATGTCGGGAACCGTCTGGCTTTGAAAAATTCGCCAGTTGGAACGCAGATCGAAACGCTTCAAGGTCGGTTCGACCACGGCGGTGTAGCGGGTGCGGCGAAAGCCGGTGTCGCCCTGCTGGAACAGGCTGACCAAGCCGTGGACGTAGCGCACCGGGGTGTTGTTGCGCCAAATGGTAAACAGCGCGGCCAGATCGAGCACCCGATTGAAGTCGATGGCGGCATCGAAACTGGCCAGCTCCAGGGTGAGCTTGAAAGGCTCGGACAACCCCTCTTCGAGCGTGAATGAAACCACCTCGAAAGCGTCGTTTTTCAAGGGGACAAAGGTGTAACGCAGGTCGCTTTGGCGGGGCATGTGACTAATCCTTACCTTCACTGATAACAGCTGCCACTTTCTGATACAGCTCCGGCTCCCAGCCCCGCGCCGTGGTGTCGCGCATCAGCCGCGCAACGTTGGCGTACAGGTCATCCGCCAGCCACGACAGGCCGCGCGAGGCCAGCAAGTCGGCGGCAATCACCGTGGCGTAGCTGCGCTGGCGCGGGGCGTCTTGGCTGGCGTGCAGTTCCTGCAGGCGCAGCAGCACCACTTCCACGCCTTCGGTGGCGAGTCGGCTGGCCAGTTCGTCGCGCAGGCCGGCGTACTCCTGAACCGGGCTGCCGTTGGTTTGCGCCTGATCGGCGCCGGTGATCCAGGCCTGAGTTTGCGCATCCACGAACGGCGTGCCGTCGCTGAAGCACAACTCCAGCAAGGCCGGCAAACGGCAGACAAACCGCTCGCAGGTCTGGCGGATGGCGCCGGCTGCCTCCTCCATCGCCAGACGCGAGGCGACCTGGGCGGCCAGGTAGCTGCCGCGCAGCCAATACGGCGAGGCGCAGACGCTTTTTTCAATACGCAGCAGCAGGTTCGGCTCGATGGCGTTGTGGTTCAGCGCGTCCTGGTAGCCGTCGACGATATCCCTGGGCACAGCGGTCAATTCGGTGCGACGGTCGCGGGTGATGGAAGGCGCGGTGCGCAGATGTGACCACAGGCCGAAGCGTCGCAATTGGTAGCCGGTGGGGTCATAGGGGTCTTGCTGATTGATCTGCTCGGCCATGTTCAACACGGCGCGACGTTGTTCGCGCGCGTTGCCCGGGGCTTGTGATTTGGGGCTGTTGAAAAACGCCGCGTCTAGAGCACCGCTGACGGTGGGCGCACGGACCGGCGCGCTCGTCACCACCGGCTCGCTGTATTGGTCCAACTGCCGTTGCAACGTGTCCAGCGCTGCGGCGTCGAGCTTGGCGCTGTCGATGCACTGTTTCAGGTGAGCCAGCGCCCTTTGCGCCGCAGCTTGATAGGCCGGTTCAAAACTGCTGCGCGCCAGGGTCGGCATTGCCTGCCCCAAGTCCTCGAGCAGCCGCTGCACCTGCTTGCGCTTGTTCAGGTAGCCGGTCGGTCCGGGCTTGGGGTAGGCATTGTCCCAATAGTGTTCAACCATGCCGGCGACCAGCCCCAGGGCATCGGACCAGCGCGCCCACTGGCGCGTACGCAGCCAGGCTACTTGCAAGTGGCCCACGATGCGCCAGTGCTTGCACTGGGTCGTCAGGTAGTCGCGGGAGGCTTCATCGATGTAGGGCCAGTCGATATCGCCCTCGCGCAAGCCGCCCAGCTTGACCATCTCCTGGTCAATGGACTGGTAGGTCTCGTCCTCAACATCGAAATGCCCGGCAGGCTGATCGGCGCCGATTGGAATCAGCAGCCGCTCGACGATATCGACCGGAACGTCGATTACCAACGACATGCCTGACGCTCCTGCTCGATCAGTTCGCCCAGCCCTTCGGCATCGAATACCAGGCCGTGCAGCCGCGAATAGTCGCTCTCCAATCTCAAACGCTGGCCACCGCCCATGTTGCGCAACAGGGAAATAGCCTGCAGCCCGCGCCCGGCATCGACTACCAGGCCGGCATCGTCCAGCACCTGC
This sequence comes from Pseudomonas sp. 31 R 17, assembly GCF_900004915.1. Lineage (NCBI taxonomy): Bacteria > Pseudomonadati > Pseudomonadota > Gammaproteobacteria > Pseudomonadales > Pseudomonadaceae > Pseudomonas > Pseudomonas sp. 31 R 17. The sequence goes on along the minus strand of NZ_CVTN01000086.1, from coordinate 50,458 downwards.
CACTGATAGGCTGCCGACACAGGACGTTCGTCGTTGAACAGCTGAATGCGAATTTTGTTGGGCTTGGCCGGCTCATCCAATACCAGCTGCAGCCGCGAGATTTTCGACTCGCAGCTGATGGCCAAATAAGGACGGGGCGGCAGTGCGCCCAAGGCCGGGGCCGAGATTACCAGTCGTGGTGACTGATCGTTCTCCGGCGCCGGAAACGATGACAACAGGAAGCGCTGGTCCTCGGGCGCACGCTTGGCCTCATTGCGCTGCACCAAATCAACGATTGGCAGCACCCGGCCCTGCGCCCGTGGCGACGCGGGCGGATGATGAATGGGCGTGCCGACGGCCAGGTCGAAGCACTCCAGGCGCTTGAGAGGCGACACAATCGCCGGGCAGTCTTGCCCCATGGGCATTGCCTGCACTTGCAGGGCAACCAGTGCCGTACATATGCCCCCGATCCAACGCCAACGTTGCCTTCCTTCGCGCATCAACGCCTCCCGGCTTTTATTTAAATTCAACCTTTACTATTGCAATGAAAACCAATCATCGAAAACAGCAACTTAGCGTGAACTTATAAATAACCATCAGGCAAGCCAGAGGCCTCATTTTTCTGCAAAACCCTCAAATATCAGACGCACCCCTCAGATAACAAAACCAATCAGCGTATGAATTTTCCTCATAGCAACAAACACTTTAAACATGGAATTTTCTTACATCCAAGGACCACGAAACGAATCGACTTTGTCTGACATGACTTTTTATGAGACATCGGATTTTAATAGCACCACCTTAAAAAAGGACTTTTCCCATGGCAAACAACCAAAGTTCTGTCGCACCCAAAGAACGCATCAACATCAAATACGTACCCGCCACAGGCGACCAACAAGCTGAAGTCGAGTTACCGCTGAAGTTATTGATCACGGGCGACTTCAAAGGCCACGGTGAACTAAGCGCCATTGAAGACAGACCTTCCATTCGAATAGACAAAGACACCTTCAATCAAGTCCTGACCAAAGCCGAAGTTGCCTTGGGCATGGCGGTTCCGTCGGTATTGAACAACGATCAGGACTCCGACTTGAATGTGCAGCTCCAATTCAAAAACATTAATGACTTCGGCCCTGACGCCATCGCTCGACAAGTACCCGAACTGAACAAGTTGCTGGAGTTACGCGAAGCCCTGGTCGCGCTCAAAGGCCCGATGGGCAATGTCCCGGCCTTTCGCAAACACCTGCAAAACCTGCTGACCGATGAGACCGCTCGCCAGCGCTTGGCCAGTGAACTGAACCTGGTGCTTGACGCGCCGAACAACTGATCTCTTTTATATCCATATGGAGTCGCCCTCATGCCCAGGGAAAGTGCCGCCGCCCAAGTGCTGGTCATTGATGAACAGCCGTCCTTGCTCGATCAACTGTTGGCCAACACCACCATTCGCCCGTCTCAGGAAGGCTACGCCGTCGCCCGCCAAGGTGTGGCTGCGTTCATCAGCGAAATCCTGCAAAGCGGCGATCACCAGCAGCCGGTCAACAAGCACCGCGTCGACCAGATGATTGCCGAAATCGACCGCGCTTTGGGTAAGCAGATGGACGTGATCCTGCATCAGCCGCAGTTCCAGCAACTGGAATCGGCCTGGCGCGGGCTGAAGCTGCTGGTGGATCGCACTGACTTTCGCGAGAACATCAAGCTGGAAATGCTGCACGTCACCAAAGAGGAGCTGCTGGACGACTTCGACAATGCCGGCGACATCACCCGCAGCGGCTTGTACAAGCACGTCTACACCGCCGGCTATGGCCAGTTCGGTGGTGAGCCGGTGGGCGCCATTGTCGGCAACTACACCTTTGGTCCCAGCTCGCCGGACATCAAGTTGCTCAGCTATGTAGCCTCCATCGGCGCCATGTCCCATGCACCGTTTGTGTCGGCTGCGGGCCCCGAGTTGTTCAATCTGGAAGGCTTCCAGGGTCTGCCCGACCTCAAGGAAATCAGCGATATCTTCGACGGTCCCCGCCACACGAAATGGCGCGGCTTGCGCGAATCCGAAGACGCCCGCCACCTTGCACTGACCCTGCCGCGCTTTTTGCTGCGCACGCCCTATAGCACCGAAGACAATTCGGCCCGCAGCTTCGGCTACGACGAAGCCGTCGACGGCAACCACGACAATTACCTGTGGGGCAATACTGCATTCCTGATGGCTTCGCGTATCACTGACAGCTTCGCCCGCTACCGCTGGTGCCCGAACATCATCGGCCCGCAATCCGGCGGCGCGGTGGATGACCTGCCGGTGCACCTGTATGAATCCCTGGGCCAATTGCAGGCCAAGATTCCGACCGAAGTGCTGATCTCCGACCGCAAGGAATTCGAGCTGGCCGAAGCCGGTTTTATCCCGCTGACCATGCGCAAGGACAGCGACAACGCCGCGTTCTTCTCCGCCAACTCGGTACAAAAACCGAAGAACTTCCCCAAGACCCGCGAAGGCCAGGAAGCCCAGACCAACTACAAGCTCGGCACCCAGTTGCCGTACCTGTTTATCGTCAATCGCCTGGCCCACTACATCAAGGTGCTGCAACGCGAACAGATCGGCAGTTGGAAGGAACGCCAGGACCTGGAGCGCGAGCTGAACGACTGGCTCAAGCAGTACATCGCCGACCAGGAAAACCCTTCTTCCGACGTGCGCAGCCGTCGCCCCTTGCGCGCCGCAAAAGTCGTGGTGCAGGACGTGGAAGGCAATCCAGGCTGGTACCAGGTGTCGTTGGCCGTGCGCCCGCACTTCAAGTACATGGGCGCCAACTTCGAGATCTCACTGGTCGGTCGGCTGGACACCCAGTAAATGGGCGCCAGCCTGTTCGAACGCCTGGAACCCGACGCACCGCGCTACCGCCCCGGCAGCGCGGATGAACAGGCGCGCCAGCGGGTCGAGGCGATCAAACGCCACTTGGAACAGGTGCTCAACTCACGCCAGGGCTGCTCGCAAAGCAGCCCTGAACTGGGCCTGCGCGATTTCAACGGCGTCACCCAGACCAGCAGCGATCTGGTGGTGGCCATCAGCGCCGATATCCGGCGTTCGGTGGAAGCCTTTGAACCGCGTATCAAGGTCACGGGCGTGCGCTTTCAGCCCGACCCGGACCTGCCGCTGGAGCTGAACTTTCGCCTGGATTGTCAGGTGCGGGTCAACCACAAGGAAGAACAGGTGCAGATCGAGGTGGCCATGCACGGCCGCGACGGCTACACCCGCGTGCGATGAGGATGCAATGGACTTGAAACAACGCTTTGCCGAGGAGTTGCGCTACCTGCGCGAACTCGGTCGCGAGTTTGCCGAGGATAACCCGCAGCTGGCGCAATTTCTCGGCGATCAGGCCGGCGACCCGGACGTGGAACGGTTGCTGGAAGGCTTTGCCTTCCTCACCGCCAAGCTGGGCATGAAGATCGACGACGATTTGCCGGAGCTGACCCACCCGCTACTGCAGATGCTTTGGCCCAATTACCTGCGGCCGTTGCCCAGCGCAACCATCATCCGCTTCGCGCCACTGCCCAATGCGATCAGTCAACGCAAAGTGATTCCCAAAGGGACGCGGTTGTTTGCCAACCCCGTGGACGGCGTCTCCTGCGAGTTTCGTACCTGCACCGACGTCAACCTGTACCCGTTGGCATTGCACGAAGTCAGCGATGCCCACAGCCGCGAAGCCTCGACACTGCGCATCGACCTCAACGTGTTGACCCAACAACCGCTCGACAGCCTTGAATGCGACCAGTTGGACTTTCACTTGGGCGGCGACAATGCCACCGCTCTGACGTTGTATCTGTGGCTGGCCCATTACCTCAAAAGCGTCACGTTGTACGTCAACAACACGCCTTATCGCCTGAACTCCGACGAGCTGGGCTTTCCAGGCTTCACTCCCGAAGAGGCATTGCTGCCCTACCCGCGCAACGTGTTCGATGGCTACCGTATCCTGCAGGAATACTTTGTGTTCCCGCAGCGGTTCCACTTTTTCAGCCTGACCCGACTTGCCAAGGTCTGGCCGGCCGTCAGCACTGGGCAGATTCGCTTCGAGTTTCAGTTCTCCCGGCCGATGCCGGTCAATACGCATTTGCGTACATCGGACCTTCACCTGTTCTGTGCGCCGGCGGTCAATCTGTTTCGCCACGATGCCGAGCCCATCATGCTGGATGGACGCAGCCAGGAACGCCGTATCAGCCCCACGGGCAACCGCCATGATGCTTATGAAATTTTCAGTGTCGACCACGTGGCCGGCTGGGACGCCGCCGACAAGGAGCGCAAGGGTGATCCATTGCGGCGCTTCACCCCATTCGAGTCGTTCCAGCATGAGATTGAGCACGCGCGGGGCCGCACGGCACTGTATTTCCGCACGCATATCGAAGAGTCCCACGGGCGCGAGGGCTTGCGTCATCGCATCGCTTTCGTGCGCGGCGATGAAAGCCTGTACATCGGCGAGCATGAAGCAGCGTCCATCGAGCTGACCTGCACCAACCGCGACCTGCCGCCGTTGTTGGGCGTGGGTGATGTGTCGCTGTCCACCGAGGCCACCCCGTCGTTTGCCACCTACACCAACCTGATCGCGCCGACTCGAAGCTACCGGCCGGTGCTGGATGCCAGCCTGCACTGGACGCTGATTTCCAACCTGTCGCTGAACTACCTGTCGTTGCTGTCGGCCGAGCCGCTCAAGGCGGTCATCCGCGCCTATGACTTTGCCGCCCTGCACGACCTGCAACAGGCCCGCGCCACACGCAAACGCCTCAATGGCATCCACGACGCCGTGACCACCCCCATCGACTGGCTAATGAAGGGCCAGCCGGTACGTGGCGTGCAGACGCGTTTGCAACTGGACCAGAACGCCTTCCTCTGCGAGGGGGAGTTGTACCTGTTCGCCAGTGTGCTTTCGCACTTCTTCGCCCTCTACGCGAGCATTAACTCCTTCCATCGCCTGGAAGTGATCAATACCACTAACAACGAGCGCTACGAATGGCCACTGTTGAGCGGCAGACAACCCGTGATCTAGCCAATGTGCTGCTGGCCGACGCACGGAACTATTCGTTTCACCGTCTGCTGGAGCATCTGCACGCTTTACACGGTGATGACCTTGAGGCGCAGCCCTTGAGTGCGGCGGCGCGCTGTCGAGTACGCCTGCAAAGCCATGCGGGGTTGGGCTTTCCGGCCTCCGACGTGGTCGAGGCGGCACGCATTGAGGAGGACCGCGAAGAGGTGCGCTATCGCTTGCAGACCCGCTTCCTTGGCCTGCACGGCACCGACTCGCCACTGCCCGGCTATTACCTTGATCGCCTGGCCTACGAGCAAGCCCAGGAACGTGGGATTCGCCCGGCGTTCATGGATTTTTTCAACCATCGCCTGCTGACCCTGCTGCACACCAGCTGGCGCAAGTACCGCTACTACATCCGCTTTCAGGCCGAGGCCAGCGACCGCTTTTCGCGCTACGTCTTCTCCATGGTCGGGCTGAACGACAACGACCTGCGCGGTGCGACACCGCTGCCGTGGGGTCGCCTGCTGAGCTTTGCCGGGTTGATTGCCAACCGCAGCCGCTCGCCGTCAGTGGTATCCGGCATTGTCGAGCATTGCTTCGATTTGTACGGCGTATACATCCGTGAATTCGAGGTGCGTTCGGTGAACTTACCGCAGCGCCAGCGCCTGGCGTTGGGCAAGGCCAACGGCACCCTGGGCAGCAACTTTGTGGTGGGTGACCGCAGCAAGACCCGCGCCAGCAAATTCACCTTAGTGATTCCCAACTTGACCCAGGCACGCTTTCGGCAGTTTTTGCCCAGCGGCGATCAGTTCGCGCGACTGCGTCAGTTGATGGATTTTCTGCTGCGCGATGCCACCGCCTACGACCTGGAACTGGGGCTGCGCGAAGAAGATGTACCGCCGTTCAACCTGCAACGCGCCAGCGGTACCCACCTGGGCTGGACCAGCTTTATCGAAGATCAGGAACAACGTCATCCCGCCGTGGTGCGGATTCGGGGGCGTGCATGAAGCTGACCCTGGTTATCAACAATCCTGCGCAGTTGTTGCACGGGTATTTGCCTCTTCACCGGTTTGGCCCACAGGGCGGCAGCATCGGCAGTGCCGCAGTGGGCTGGCGCCTGGAGGATCGCCACAACAGCGTACGCCCCAACCACTGCGACATCCGCGTCGTCGAAGGGCGCTTCTGCGTGATCGACCGCAGCGGTAGAACCTACGTCAACGGTCACGACCTGCCGCTTGAGCGCCATGTTGCGATAAGCCTCAACGACGGTGATCGGTTACAGATTGGTGCCTATCAGGTCGCGGTGCAGTTGGGCGAACACGCCCCCGGACAGCCTTCGCTCGATGAGCTTCTCGGCGACCATCCTCAGGGCATGCACATGTGGCACCAGGAAGACCTGTCGAGTCGGGCACCGGCGGATAGGCGACCTGGCACTTGCCCGGAGTTCGAGCGTCTTTGCCAGCCCGTGGATTTGACGGAGCAAGGCGATCCGCTGCGAGCACTGGAAGCAGCACCACCTTCAAAAAAGCAGCCGCCTGAAGTTCGCTCAATCGTTCCAAAACGTCCCAGCACTCTGTTCAGCAACCTGCGCCTGGGCACCCTGTTGCTGGCCTGCCTGACCCTCGGCGGCTGCACAATGCTCGGCAAGATCGGCCAGGTGATCTGGACGCCCTCCATCCCGGTCGGCGGCCCCGACGATCAGCCCAGCCGCTACTCCCTGAGCCTGTACGCCAGCGACAACGTCAATCCGCGCCTGATCAGCACCGGCACGGCACTGGATGAAGACGCGAGCCGCTCGCCCTACACCCTCAACGTGCAGGCAACCAGCCCGCAAGCCCTGACGGACAAAGTACAAACCCTGCTCAGTCACCTTTACGAAAGCGTTCCGGCCCAGTCGTCATTGAGCGAGGCACCAGCCCCCGTCGTGCCGATGTCGCCCATCGAAGACGCGCTGCTGGGCGACTACGACGCTCAGGGCGTGAGCCTGACCACGCCCTGGGGCAACCCGGCGCTGGACCTCGTCGCCACGCCCATCGCCTTTAAAGTCTTGCAGCTGACCGACGACTCGCTGCTGGTCAACGCCAGCCCGCAAGCCATGGCCGACGACTTGAAAAAGACCTTGGGCAGCACCTACATCCGCGCCGACGACTACCTGCTCAACCCCGGCCAATTCAAGTTCATCGACCTGCGCGCCCTGGATGAAGACACCCGTTTTATCGCGGTGATCGCCAACTACCACAGCACTGATGTCGGCCAGTGGAAACAACGCCTGCGCGTCGAGCCCAGGGGCCGCCAGTACGCCGTGCTGGTGCAGTTGGATACCGCCCAGGTCAGCCTCAAAGGAGAAACCCGATGATGCCTTTTTCAGCCGCCTTTGCCCCGAGTAACCCCTGATGAGTTCACGCAACCCCGTCATCTGGCATGAAGGTTTGTTCGTCAAACCCCAGCATTTCCAGCAACAGGCCCGCGCCGCCGAAGCCGTCTTGCACCAGCGCCTGCACAGCCTCAACGACGCCCTTTACGGCTTCAGCGAACTGGCGTTGAACGACGAATACCTGAGCTTCGGCAAAATCGCCATTATCCGGGCACGCGGGATCATGCCCGACGGCAGCATCTTCGACATTCCCCACGACCTGCCACCGCCCTCCCCGCTGGAGATCGCTGACAGCGGCGCGGTCGGCCAGATCGTCTATTTGGCCCTGCCATTGCGCTCCAACGGTGCCCTCGAGGTGCGCTGGCCCGACCAGTACGGCAACAGCCGCTACATCGCCCGCCGCGAGGAAATCCGCGACACCCACAGCGATGACGGCGATCAGATCGGTATGGACCTGGCCGTACCCAACCTGCAACTGATGCTCGAACGCAGCGACCGCAGCGCCTTCACCGGCATTGCCCTGGGCAGGATCAAAGACAAACGCCCGGACGGCAGCCTGGTGATGGACGAGCATTTCTATCCCACCAGCCTGTCCCTGCAAGCGGTGCCAGCCTTGCACCGCTACCTGGGTGAAGTCGCCGGGCTGATGCGTGAGCGCGCCAAAAACCTGGCCCAGCGAATTGGCTCACCGGGGCAGTCGGGGGTGGCTGACGTCACCGACTTCAACCTGCTGCAAACCCTCAACCGCTTGTTCCCGTTGTTCCAGCACCTGGCCCGGCAACGTCAGGTCCACCCGGAGCGGTTGTACATCGCACTCGCCCAGGCCTGCGGTGAACTGGTGACCTTTACCGACGAAGGCCACCTGCCTCAGGAATACCCGGCCTACCAGCACGACAACCTGCGTGAATCGTTCCAGATGCTGGAACACACACTGCGCCGTGCCTTGGGCACCGTGCTGCAACCACGCGCGGTGTCGCTGCCGATCGTCGATCAGCAGTACGGCGTGCGCAGCGCCGCATTGAACGACAAGCGTCTGCTGGACAACGCCGAATTCATTCTGGCCGTGCGCGCCGAACTGCCCGCCGAGACCCTGCGTCAGCAACTGCCCAGGCAGATCAAGATCACCTCCACCGAAGGCCTTGAACAACTGGTCAGCCTGCAACTGCCGGGCATTCCACTGCGGCCGCTGCCTGTGGCGCCGCGGCACCTGCCGTTCCATGCCGGCTTCAGCTACTTCGAACTCGACCGCCATCACCCTGCCTGGCAAAGCCTGAGCAGCGGCAGCGGGTTCGGTTTCCATATTGCCGGTGAATTCCCGGAGCTGGAGTTGCAGTTCTGGGCGATCAGGAGTGAAAGAGATGAATAAAGCAACGCCCCCCGAAACCCCGCCACCTGCGGACAACAATCAGCTCTTGAGTTATTTGCAACAGACGACCGCCAGCGAAGAACCGGACCCCGTTGAGCAGCAGGCCAAGCCAAAGCCGCCGGTGCTGCTCGCCGACCCTGAATTCGATTTGCGCGGCGTGGCCTGGAATCCGCTGTGCGATGCCGCCACGCCACTGATCGGCCTGGTCATCCGTCTGCGCCGACTGGATCACCACGATGACGTACCTGCGCTGTACCAAAGCGTCAGCAACCAGATCACCACGATCATGGAAGAAGTCAGCCAGCTCGACTACGACGCCGGCATGCTCAAGGCCTACTCCTACAGCCTGTGCCTGTTGATTGACGAAGTGGTCATGCGCACTACCTGGGGCCGGCTTTCCAGTTGGAGTGCACGCTCGTTGCTCAGCCAGTTCCACGGGGAAACCCAGGGCGGCGAAAAATTCTTCACCGTCATGAACAACATGATCCCCGAAGCGGCCCGGTATCAGCATGTGCTGGAGTTCATGTACCAGTGCCTGATCTCCGGCCTCAAGGGCAAATACGGCGCCCATATCAAGGGCGATGACGAAATACAGAAGATCATCGACCAACTGCACGGCCTGTTGCGCCCCTTGCGCGGCGAGACGCCCAAGCGCCTGACCGACCCGCTGAAAAACGTCGCGCCGCGCAACTACCGGATCAAACGCGCCTTGCCATTGTGGACGCCCTGGGCCATGGCCGCCGTCGTGCTGACGGTCGCCTACACAATCTACTCAATCCGCCTGAACACCATCACCCAGCAGGTGCTGGTGTCGCTGGAGCGAGTGCTTCACCTGTAACCGATTTTCAGCGTGCTCATCCCGAGCGCCTGCGAAGCCATGGCCTCTTGGGCCAAAACCCACGACCTCAGGGTCGTTAAATCATCGCGACAAGGAGCTTGTCATGCCAACACCCGCGTACATCAGCATCCACGGCAAAAACCAGGGCCATATCACCAAGGGTGCCTTCACCGCCGACTCGGTGGGCAACGTTTATGTGGAAGGCCACGAAGACGAAATCCTCGCCCAGGAAATCGACCATCAGATTGGTGCCCCAACCGACCCGCAAAGCGGCCAACCCACCGGACAGCGCGTGCATAAACCGCTGATCTTCACCAGTGCGCTGAACAAAGCTTCTCCACTGCTTTATCAGGCCCTGGCCACCGGCGAAATGCTGCCGACCGTTGAGGTCAAGTGGTTCCGTACCTCCACCGATGGCAAACAGGAACACTTTTTCACCACCAAACTGGAAGAGGCCACCGTCGTCGACATCCACACCGTATTGCCTCACGCCCAGGACAGCGACAACTCCAACTACACCCAATTGATCAAGACCAGCCTGTCTTACCGCAAGGTCAGTTGGAGTCATGTTGTGGCCGGCACTGAAGCTTCGGACGACTGGCGCAAACCCGCTGCAGCGGGTTAAGCGCGCCCATTGCACCGCTGCGGTACGCGCAGCGGCAGGACCTTCACTGACTCAACCAATATTAAGGAGGCTCTATGCCTGCCGTCGTTCTGGTCGGTCACGACCATGATTGCCCGATGTGTGGCCCCACCACGGTTAAAAGCGGTACGCGCAACGTCACCGTCAACGGCCGCGCCGTCGCCCTTGTCGGCGACGCCCTGGGTTGCGGTGCCGTGATTACCAGTGGCTCGCCCTCGATGACCGTCAATGGACAGCCAGTAGCCCGTGTCGGCGATACCACCGATCACGATGGAGAACTGGAAAACGGTGATATCAGCTGGTTGATCGACTGACATTCACACTCTCGACCTGGAGGCCCCATGCCCCGCCAAAGCGACCTGCGTTTCACCTTTGAACCCTTGAAAGGCGACGCCTTCGACGTGGTCTCGTTCACCCTTGAAGAAGGACTGTCCCGGCCGTTCAAACTGGAACTGGAACTGGCCAGCCACAACGCTGCCATCGACTTCAATCGCGTGCTCGATCTGGCGGGGCTCTTTACCCTATGGCGTGGCGACACCCCGGTGCGCTACGTCCACGGGTTGGTCAGTCTGTTCCAACAAGGTGACACCGGCTTTCGCCGCACCCGCTACACCGCCGTGGTCGAACCGACCTTAAAGCGTTTCGATCTGCGCTCCAACTGGCGCATTTTCCAGAGCCAGACCGTGCCTGACATCATCACCAGCATGCTGGCCGAGCAGAAACTGACCGACATCCGCAGCGAAATCTGCTTCGAGCACCAACCCCGCGAATACTGCGTACAGGCCGGCGAAACCGACCTCGATTTCATCGCCCGCCTCGCTGCCGAAGAAGGCCTGCTCTATACCTTCGAACACCGCGCCGACGGCCACACGCTCGTCCTCACCGACCGCGTCGGCGGTTTGGGCACCATCGGTACCCACACCGATTGTCCGGTGATCTACCAGCCCATGGGGGGCGGCGACGCCACGGAACCGGCACTGACCCGCTTCCATTACACCGAACAGGTGCGCACCGCCCGCCAGGTACAGCGCGACTACACCTTCACCCACCCGCGCTACAACCAGCAGCACACCGCCACCGGCGACCAGGACCTGAACAACCAGCACAAGGACTACGAACGCTACGACTACCCCGGCCGCTACAAACGCGACATCGCCGGCAAGCCCTTTACCAAGACCCGCCTGACCGCGCTGCGCAACGACGCCAAGCTTGCGCATGTGGCCGGTGACGATGCGCGACTGCAACCGGGGTTGGCCTTCGACCTCAACGAGCATCCCCGCGAGGATTTCAATGATCGCTGGCGCACCATTGCTGTTACCCACGAAGGCAAACAGCACAGCAGCCTGGAGGAGGAAGCATTCGGCAGCGACAGCGGCACTTCCTACGAAATGAAGGCCAGCGCGATCCACTGGATGTCCGACTGGAAAGCGCCGCTGTGCGACAAACCCTGCATCGACGGCCCGCAGATCGCCACCGTAGTCGGCCCGCCAGGGGAAGAGATCTATTGCGATGAATGGGGCCGGGTCAAGGTGCAGTTCCCGTGGGACCGCTCGGACAAAAACAACGATCAGAGTTCGTGCTGGATCCGTGTGGCTCAGGGCTGGGCCGGGGCGACCTGGGGTGCCATGGCCATTCCTCGCGTTGGTCAGGAGCTGGTGATCAGCTACCTAAGCGGCGATCCTGACCAGCCGATCGCCACGGGCCGCACCTACCGCGAGACCAACCTGCCGCCATATGAGCTGCCCAAGCACAAGACGCGGATGACCATCAAGAGCCGTACGCATAAGGGCGAAGGCTTCAATGAGCTGCGTTTTGAGGATGAGCTGGGGCAGGAAGAGGTGTACATCCACGCTGAAAAGGACAAGAACGTCCATATCAAACATGACAACACAACCTTTGTGGGTAATAACCGCAAAGAGGAAGTAGGCAATGATGATCAGATCACAATCGGGAACGACCAGTCCCACGAGATCGGTCGAGACCACACGCTCTCCACCGGACGTGACCATGAGGCAACTATCGGCCGGGATAGCAGTGTGCGGGTCGGCAATAATCGCTACGACACCACCACGGCCAACCACCAAAGCGAAGTGGGCGGTCACAGCCGGCAAACGATCTCGGGGCAACATCGTCTAACTGCCGGCCAGGGCATGCACCACACCACCACGGTCTATCAACTGCAAGCCAGCGAGCGTGTGGTCTTTCAAAGTCCCGGCGGCAGCCTCACGCTGGATGCCCAAGGCATCCACCTCAATGGCGTAGCGATAACCCTACGTGGTCCGGTGAGCTCTACGGCCCCAGGCAATGGCCAAGCCTTGGCGCTGCAGTTGCAACCTGAATCAGGTCAGAGCTGTGTGGAGAAAAGCCGATGACCCCGGCTAGCGTCCAAGCGTTCGTGACCGAACAGCATGCACCCGATGCAACGCTGTACGTGTTACTCGACCTCTTGGCCGACTGCGCCGCAGATGATCCGTTACATATAGAGGCATTGCGTCAAACGCTTGGCAATGACGCCGTCACGCCTCTGCATCGGCCCGATCTAATCCATACGCCGTCGGCCTGCCCAGTGCTGGTGGCCCTCGCCACGCCGGGGACCTCACCGTCGCAAGAACTATTGGCGCTATCCGCCTTACGCGCCCATGAGGATCTGGACCGTTACAAACGTTACATGTGCGGCTGGCTCAGTAGCAGCGCTCCATCCCGAGACCTAAGTGCCCACATCGTGTCGCTCGGACAACTTCCCGTGGAGCAGGGCCGAGCGTTTTTTCCGGTCCATGAGCCCCTTCGCCTGGAGTTGCTGGCTGGCACCTTCCGTAGCAATGAGGGGCCTTGGTGGCCGATCCGTCACTGGCTGGTGCCCACCAGCAGCGGTACCGGCAGCGTTTTGGTGGGCAAACCCGAACATCGCACCGCCATGAGTTCCTGCGCGGCGGCCGTGCAGTTGGACGCCCTCATGGTGTCCTCCTTGCTAAGCAGTTGGCGACGCGCCCTGAGCTTGCCGCTGGTGTATGCCCCGGCCCGCTGGGGCGGCCGTACTGCACTCCCGCCCCAAGCGGCTGCACAGGCCTATATTCAGATCCAGCAAGCCCGCCAGCTTGGGCTCAGCCACCAGGACGACATCCTGACATTAGCCTTGCATCGCCTGATGCTGCATCCGCACCTGCACCAGCACACCGGCGTTCGCGCCTTGATTGAGCAAGCGGTCCAAGGGCAAGCGCCGCTTAGCCAATTGCTGGCCCCCTACAACGACAACGCCTGGCAGCGGGCCGTGTCGGATCTGACCCATGCCGGAGCACTTCAATGACCTTGGGCACTCAACTGAGCATCGCCATAGCCGAAACCGCCGTTTCAAACGATCAATGCAAGGCCTGTCAACGTAAAGGGCTGCCCATCCTGCCATTGCGCCACGCGCTGGTGCCGCGCTCACCGAATGAGCCGGTGCGGCCGGATACCGTGCACATTGATACGCGCCTGGGCTTACGCACGTTGCGCGCCGGTTACCTGTATGTATTGCTGGATCGCAAAATCTGGCAGGCCTATCAGGTCAGCCCGGATGGTTACCTGCGTCAATTCAACCCCTACGCACCTGCCCCTGCCAACGAAACCCCGCTGTCCGATGCTTGCGTCGCGGCCAATCACGACTGCCCCGCATCGTTCCTCAACATCGACACCAGCAAACACACCCAAGCGTGGCTGGCCTTTGCCAATGACCCGTGGCCTGCCAGCGTGCTGGATGCCTACAAGGCCGGTCATGCTTCAGAGCGGTTCCACAAGCTCGACCTTGCCAGTGCACGCGACAACCCCGCCAGTGTTGGCCTGGCCATGACGGATGAAAACCTGCAGGTGGACAAGCAGGTCTACGAATACCAGCGGCACCCGGCGCCCCCATTGTCGCAGCAAGAATCAACGCCAGGATTCGACAGCGTGCATGGTTTCCATAGCCGGGCCCATCGCCTGAGCGCACTGAAGGGCTTCCTGCGCAACGCCATCCCGCAGCATCAGCTCCAACAAGGCGTCCTTGCGTTTGTACTGGATGACATCATCGGCCTGGTGCAGGAGCTCAACGACACCCGCAACCGCTGGATCCAGCAGCGACAGACCTGGATGAACGACCCGGACCGGGCTTATCAGTACCAGACCTCTCAGTTACTGCTGGCCATTCGCGAAGTCCACCGTGAGCGGGCAGAAGACCAGACGCTCCTACCGGCCTCCGTCGAGCCCATGACCGGCGATGGCCCACCGGTATTTTCCAGCCCTGAGGCGCAACGCGAGCGGATCGTCCAGAAGCGCACCCTCGCCGCCAACCAGAACCTGGAGGAACGCTACGATGAACAAAGCCGTGCCCTGTTTCACCAACGCTATGAGCAAGAATGGGCGAACTATCAGCGTTACATCGACCAAAGCGCGCACACCTACGCGGCAGCGTGTCGCTCCAGCCGGTTTGTTTGTGTCGAGCAAAATGACTACGACGGCGATGATCGCCCATCAGGACGGGCCTACAGCCAGGCCATGGCGCTATGCCTGGAAGGTGGTATCAGTGAAGCGCCCGCGACTCAAGATGACGGCCATAGCGCCTCCCTGTGGAGTGAATGGCTGAACGACCCACAGAGCCCCATCTACCGTGCCCTTCTCTTGCGCGACAAACGCTTGCTGGCCGACCTGCTGCCCAGTTTCAAGGCGACAGGCGACAGCGACTGGAACGACAGCGAAAAGCTCTACTCCGCCATTACCAAGCTCATCGCCAACGACGACTTCAGGCAGCATGTCCGCCCCCGTGTACAGCACGCCATGGCGCAGCTTCTCGGCGCCCTCAACGCCGCTGCCGCCCGCTTGCAACCATCACTCGGCCCTGGTGTGGGGCGGGCGGTTTCGCGTCTCAACAGTGCCAGCCAACTGCTCTACAACGGTATTCATCTGACCGAACTCAAGGTGAAGATGAAGCTAGGTGAATACTACGCCCTGCAATGCGAGCAACTGCGCAACCTGCAACGCAAGGCCGCTGATGCCATCGACCGCACTTGGGAAGGCCTCAAGGATGAGTTGGGCAAAACCGACGATGAGGCCCGCAAGGTGCGTAAACAGGTGCGCCCATTGATTCAGGGCGGCCTGCTCAGCCTGGCGGTGCTGGACCCCAAAATAGCCAACCTCAGCGTGACCCTCAGCGTCTGGGTGGAAGGCCAGGTCACCCAACTGCAGGACAGCCTGATGCGTCAGGCCAACCTCGGCGTGGATCAGTTAGGTAAAGGTGCCCACGCTGCGCTAGTCGAAATCGCAGCCGGGGTTGGCACCCTGGACCCGCAGGCGCGCAAGGTGTTGCAAGGCATCAAGGTGTCCTCGCACCTCGCGGCTGAATGGGTTCGCACTGGCTTTACCGGGCTGCGTGGCGCGGTCGGCAGTAGCGAGTTTTTGATGGCGATGGGCGGGATGTACCTGCTTAGCGACTCGCTGAACAAAAGTCTCAAGGAAGCGGAGAAAGCCATGGGCGAAAAGGCCGTTGAGGCCAGGTTGGCGTTGTATGGCAGTAGTTTGGGGGTGTTGGGTGGAGGGGTGGAAATTGTAGGCATTGCACTGGAAAAGGGGGCGGTGCAGACGCAGAAGGCGGGCAGCTTGTCTGCCCAGGCGATGACTGCAGCAAGAGCGACTGCACGGGTGGGCAACGTATTAGTACGGGTCGGGGGGAGTATTGGTGCTGTGGCGGGATTGTACGATGCGACGCGAGCGGGGTTTGCTGCTAATCGTACTTGGGAGGGCGGCGATACTTTCGCTGCATGGGGATATGGAATCTCCACGCTGCTTTCAGCAGTTGGCTCAGGGTTTGGTGTCTGGGCTGCCGCCACCGCAGCCAGCACGCTGCTCGGTCCACTTGGTATAGCCATATTTCTCGGATTAGCAGGATATGGTTTGTACAAGTGGGCCGAAAGAGAAGAATCGACACCTCTCGACCGCTGGGCTCGCCGTTGTTTCTTTGGAATGCACAACGAAGTTCCACCTGTTCATTGGAACAAACCAGAACACGCCCACATCGCCATTGCCGAACTCAATGCCGCGACCATTGGCGTTGAGGCCGGCGTCAACTTCCGCTTGCGAATTGTCGATAGCGGGTCGCACGGGTGGGGCGGCCCCATGGGCAGCGTGGGTGCGCAGGTCCATGAACAGCACCTCGAATATCGCCTGGTTCTGCCGTTCTTCGACGCCAACCGGTCGGCCTATCGCTGGTCACTAACGGTTCATCGTCACGGCGACGGCTCGGCCAACCAGTACACCGGCGGCGAAGTGTTGGCCGAAGGCGAGTTGAGTCCCCCCATCCTGGCAACTGCCGCCAGCGAACGCCGAGCGGCGCTGGCGGTGCCCAAACGCCCGAACAAACCTGACTACCGGGCCGACAGCACCCTGCCCACGCAGGAAGTTCGCACCGTCTCGTTGGCCGATGCCCGTACCTCGCAGGTCAACGATATCAAAGGCGCGGTCGTACTGTTGCCCGACCGCCGCCGGCACAACATTGAAGCGGCGACCTTGTCGGTAACCTACTGGCCCGATCGCGACATTCACGATGCCTACGCCGAGCTCATCTTGATGGACAGCTTGTAAACCACAGCATTGGGTGAGCTTGGCATGGGCATTTGCCTACTTTTCCCATGGCAACAATCGCTGGTGATCATCAACAGTGTGCCTGCTTATTGGTTGCCCGCTGCCCGCTTGAAGCGAAGGTAAAACACAGCTCTCACCCCCAACTGGAACTACTCCAATGCTATTCACAACACCTTTACTCGATAAACCTGCTCCTGGCTGGAAGCACGATCTGCCGGGACCAAACGAGTCGCCCTCCAATGAACCGTATCCTCCCGTACTTTCGAATCCGCCCAATCATGTTGACAATGTGTACCTTGAACTGGCGCGTGCCACATTAAGGGCTCGCGGGGTTGGCGTTTGGTTAACTCCTTTTATGTTTTCGCTTGCAACAGCCGCCCCCGTCATGTTTATCGCCTATATATTAAAGGTGGGTGCGCCACCGACGATCCCAAGCATTTTCTTGCTCTTGGCATTTACTGCTGCGCTGTGGGGAGGCGTCTATTTCTGGCGAATGGACACCGAAGCCCCCCGCGACGAACCCATCCGCTTCAACCGCTTCCGACGCAAAGTCTATGTCTACCGCTTCCGCCACGACGGCCTCAGACCCTTCAGCCGCACCA
>NZ_CVTN01000086.1:31889-33018 GCF_900004915.1 Pseudomonas sp. 31 R 17 | reverse complement strand
CATTTCGCCCACGAAATTCAACAAGGCGAAATGTACTGGGCCATGGCCCAACTGTTCATGCAACAAGGCCCGCAAGCCCTGCCCACCTTCCCCCACCCGCCCCGCGATTGGAACAATGAAGACGTGACCTTCAACCTCGCGCGTCGCTTGGCTCCCAAAGTGCGGTGGCCAGCCGAAATAGACCTGGAGTCACGCAGCGCGCCCTGAATAAAAGCCATCACCCGAAGCAGCCTCAATACGACAGGCTGAATATTACAAGCGGCGCTCACTCCGAACTTGGAACAGCTCATCATGGTATTTAAAGCACCCTTACTCGACAAACCTGCTCCTGGCTGGAAGCACGATATGCCGGGACCAAACGAGTCGCCCTCCAATGAACCGTATCCTCCCGTACTTTCGAATCCGCCCAATCATGTTGACGATGTGTACCTTGAACTGGCGCGTGCCACAGTGCGAACTCGCGGGATTGGTATTTGGATAGCTCCTTTTATGTTTCTGCTGTCCATGGTTACACCTGCAGGCATGATTAGCTATGTTGTCACGGAGCAACACCTCCCTCCCTTAGTGCTAAGTTTGCTAGGTCCCATCGTATTTATTACTGGCATATGGCTAGGCATTTATATCTGGCGAATGGACGTTGCCCCTCCCCGCGACGAACCCATCCGTTTCAACCGCTTGCGACGCAAAGTCTATGTCTACCGCTTTTACCGCGACGGCCTCAGACCCTTCAGCCGCACCGCCTGGGGCGTTCGGACCGAAGTCTATGACTGGGATAACTTGCGTGCCGAAGCCTGCAGCGTGTACGGCCCCATGGGCAGTGGCGGCCTCATCGAAACCGTCACCCTCGCCGTGGTGAAACCTGGCACCCATCAGGTAATAGATCGTTTTCATTTCGCCCACGAAATACAACAAGGCGAAATGTACTGGGCCATGGCCCAACTGTTCATGCAACAAGGCCCGCAAGCCCTGCCCGCTTTCTCCCGCCCACCTCGTGACTGGAACAACGAAAACGTGACCTTCAATCTCGCGCGTCGTTTGGCTCCCAAAGTGCGGTGGCCAGCCGAAATAGACCTGGAGTCACGCAGCGCGCCCTGAATAAAAGCCATCACCCGAAGCAGCCTCAATACGA